>NZ_BADA01000325.1 GCF_000333395.1 Microbacterium sp. B19 | reverse complement strand
AGGAGCATGCGCCACAGCACCGCGATGACGGCGACGGTGAAGAGCCACGGCAGGACGTAGAGGCCGCGGAAGATCGCGCGGGGCACGGCGCCGATGAGGCGGCTGTTCAGCAGCAGCGCGAAGCAGAGGCCGAGGACGAGGTGCGCGGCGACGCTCGTGAGCGTGAAGAAGAGCGTGTTGCCGGTGGCCTTCCAGAAGCCCGCGTCCGTGAGAACCGTGACGTAGTTGGCGAGCCCGACGAACTCGGGGTGCTTGTTGGTGATGACGTTGTCCTGGAACGAATACCCGATGACCATGACGATCGGCACGATCATCAGGACGAAGAGCAGGATCAGCGTCGGCGACAGGAAGGCATAGGCCTCGGACGTCTTGCGGAGCTGGCGGGTGCGCCGGGACACGGGGCGTCCGGTGACGATCAGCTCGGTGTCGGGGGGAGTGAGGGTGCGCATGGTCATGGTGTGCGGCCTTCCTGGCGGGGATGCCGCACCTCCGGGTTCGGGGGTGCGGCATCCCGTGTCAGCGTCGGATCAGAACTTCGCCGTCCACTCGTCCTGGGCCTTCTGCAGGGCGTCCTTCATGGACTGCTGGCCGTCCAGGGCCGACTGGAACTGCTCGCCGAACTGGCGCATGAGGTCCTCGGCGACGGGCAGGCCCGTGAACTCGTTCGCGGGGTAGCCGGCCTTGTAGATGTCGAACGCCTTCTTGAACAGCTCGTCGTCCTGGACGAACGTCGGCACCGACTCGGTGTTGCCCGGGAACGCCTTGGCCATGGTCGACAGCTCGGAGTTGACGTCCTTGCCCATGAGGAACTGCACGAGCTTGAAGGCGGCGTCCTTGTGCTCGGAGTTCTCGGCGACGCCGATGCCCCACGAGGCGTAAGGGATGCCGCGTTCGCCGGTGAATCCGTCCTTGGCGGGGATGGCCGAGATCGAGAATTTCAGGTTCGGGTTGGACTGGCGGATCAGGTTGATGTGCGCGAGCGAGTCGATCATCATGCCGACGCGACCGTTCGTGAACTCCTCGACCTTGTCCTGCTCCTTCATGGTGAAGGACCCGGGTGCGATCACGCCGTCGTTCCACAGCTGCTGGACGTAGTCGGCGGCGGAGGTGACGTCGGCGTTGGTGAGGTCGGGCTTGCCGTCCTTCAGCATCGATCCGCCCGATGCCCACACCCACGACATGACGTCGTTCTGGACGCCGTTCGGGGCCTCGAGCGAGAGCGGGAGCACCCACCCGGAGGCGTCGCCGCCGAGGGCCTTGATCTTCTTGGCCGCGTCCTCGAACTCGGTGCGCGTCGACGGCGGTGCGCTCACGCCGGCCTGGGAGAGGATCGCGTCGTTGGTGAACATCGGGTACACGAAGTTGACGACAGGGATCATGTAGGTGCTGCCGTCGACCTTGATCTGGCTCGCCAGCTGGCTGTCGTCGAAGCCCGCGTCGCTCATGAGCTGCGACAGGTCGGCGATGACGCCCTGCTTCGCGAAGTCGCTGACCCACGCGCCGTCGAGGCCCACGACGTCGGGCATGGTGCCGGAGGCGGCGCCGGCGAAGAGCTGCTCCTTGGTCGAGGCGTACGGGCCGCTGACCAGGTCGACCTTGATGCCGGGGTTCTCCTGCTCGAATTTGTCCATGAGCGCACGGAACTGGCCGTCGGGGAGTTCGGGCTCCCACCACTGGGCGAACTCGATCGTGACGTCGCCGCCGTCGCCGCCGTCCGAGGGAGCGGCCGAGCTCGACGAGCACCCCGCCATGGCCAGGAGGGTCGTGGCCGCTGCGGCGGCACCGACGAGCTTGATGGCGTTTCGACGCCCGCGCCCGCTGTTGTCCATCGTTTCTCCTCATTGAGATGTGCTGTTCTTCGCGCTGTTCTGCGCGTTCTTGCTGCTTTCAGCATGAGTATGCGCTTATCTGCGGCGACACGTCAAGGCGACGATGCAGATTCGTGACAATTCTGGCATTCGGTGGCATCCAAAGACAGCGTGAGCGGCAAAAAGATGCCGTTTCGTGCTGCTTTCGGCAGAAAATCCTCGAACCGTTTGCCGCGCTGTGCTAGAGATGACGGCATGGAGGGCACAACCACTCAGAACAAGAAGCGGCTCCCGGCGGGGCGAAAAGCCGAACTCGCCGCGTACGTCGCCGAGACGGGCCAGGTCACCGTCGTCGACCTCGCCTCGCACTTCGGTGTCTCGATCGACACCGTGCGCCGCGATCTCGACCAGCTCGACCGCGAGGGCATCGTCGTGCGCACGCACGGCGGGGCCGTGAGCGCCATGTCGGTCCCCGGACGCGACCGCGGACTCGACGTGCGCTTGCAGATGCAGACCGCCGAGAAGGACAAGATCGCCGCGCTCGCCGCCGACCTCATCGAGGACGGCTCGGTCGTCGTGCTCAACGCCGGAACGACGACGCTCGCCGTCGCGCGGGCGCTCCGCAACCACCGCAACCTGACGATCGCGACGAACAACCTCCGCATCCCCGCCGAGATCTCCCCCAGCGTGTTCCGCGACCTGTTCATCTTCGGCGGAGCGGTGCGCACGATCACCCAGGCGACGACGGGCCCGGTGACGCTTGCGGCCGGCGCGCGCGGTGCCGACGTCGAGATCCGGTGCGACTACGCGCTCATCGCGGTGGGAGCGGTGGATGCCTCGGGCTTCTCGACCAGCAACCTCGGCGACGCGACGATGATGAGCGAGATGATCCAGCGCGCCGACCGCACCGCGATCCTCGCCGACTCCAGCAAGCTCGATCGGCGCCTGTTCGCCCAGGTCGCGGCGCTCGAGAAGGCGGACTACCTGATCACCGACGCTCCCCCGTCCGCGGAACTCGCCGCAGCCTTGGCGGAGGCCGGCGTGACGGTCCTCACGCCCTGACGACGCGGGCGGGTCAGACCGTGAGCAGGACCTTCGTCGCGCGCCGCTCGTCCATGGCGCGGTAGCCCTCGGCGGCCTCCTCGAGCGGGAGGGTGAGGTCGAACACGGCACCCGGGTCGATCTTCCGGTCCCAGATGAGCTGGAGCAGCTCGGGAAGGAACCGCCGCACGGGCGCGGGACCGCCGTGGAGGTGCACGGCGGAGCGGAACAGCTCCTGCCCCTCGAGCGTGACGTCGTGCGAGACGCCGACGAAACCGATGTGCCCGCCGGGGCGCGTCGAGCGCACGGCCTGCTCCATCGACTGCTGTGTGCCGACGGCCTCGATGACCGAGTGCGCGCCGAGTCCGTGCGTCAGTTCCTTGACCCTCGCGATGCCCTCGTCGCCGCGCTCCTCGACGATGTCGGTGGCCCCGAAGCGGCGCGCGAGCTCCTGCCGGTCGGCGTGCCGCGACATCGCGATGATGCGCTCCGCGCCGAGCTGCTTCGCGGCCAGGATGCCGAGCAGTCCGACGGCTCCGTCGCCGACCACCGCCACCGTCTTGCCGGGGCCCGCCTCTGCGGCCACCGCGGCGAACCAGCCGGTGCCGAGGACGTCGCTCGCGGCGAGGAGCGACGGGATGAGGTCGGGGTCCGGCTGGCCGGGGGTCGCGACGAGCGTGCCGTCGGCGAGGGGGATGCGCGCGAACTCGGCCTGCGTGCCGACGCGTCCCATCGGCACGACGTGGACGCAGCGCGACTGGTAGCCCGCCTGGCAGATCTCGCACGTGTTGTCCGAGGCCATGAACGAGCCGACGACGAAGTCGCCCACCTTCACGTTCTTCACCGCGTCGCCGATCTCGGTGACGACCCCGACGTACTCGTGGCCCATGGGGGTGGCATCCACCGTGTCCGCCCCGCGGTACGGCCACAGGTCGGACCCGCAGATGCAGGACGCGGCGAGACGGATGATGGCATCCGTCGGTTCCTGGATGGTCGGGTCGTCGCGGTCTTCGACGCGCACGTCTCCGGCGGCGTGCATGATGACTCCACGCATGGCGGTTCCTCTCGGGTGGGAAGTGACTGGTTCCGGTGTACTCCCCCGAGCGTCGCGTCGTGCGGGGCTTGCGCGATCAGAACCCGGTCGACAGCACCCGGTCGAGCATGTCGGCGAAGTAGTCGACGGACTCGCGCGAGACGCACAGCGGCGGCTTGATCTTCAGCACGTTCTGGTGGTCGCCGGTGGGCTGCATGATCACGCCGAGCTCGAGCAGGCGGTCGCAGATCGCGGCGGTCTCCTCGGTCGCGGGCTCGAGGGTCTCGCGGTCGCGCACGAACTCGAGGCCCAGGTACAGCCCCGACCCGTGCACGGCGCCGACGAGGGGATGCCGCTCCCCCAGCTGTTCGAGACGGGCCTTGAGGTGTCCGCCGACGACGCGGGCGTTCTCCTGCAGCTCTTCGTCCTCGATGATGTCGAGCACGGTCATGCCGACGACGGACGACAGCGGCGAGCCGCCCGTCGAGGAGAAGAAGTAGCCCTGTGTGCGGTAGCGGTCGGCGATCTCGCGGCGCGTGATGACCGCGCCGAGAGGGAAGCCGGCGCCGATCGACTTGGCGACCGCGACGATGTCGGGCACGACGCCCTGCTGCCGGAAGCCCCAGAACCACGCGCCTAGCCGGCCGAACCCGACCTGCACCTCGTCGGCGATCGCGAGTCCGCCGAGCTCGCGCACGGCGGCGTAGACCTCGCGCAGGTAGCCGTCGGGAAGGGCGACGCCGCCGGCGTTGCCGTAGAACGTCTCGCTGAGGAAGCCCGCGGGGGCGTGGCCCTCGGCGGCGAGCGCGCGGATGCGCGCGACGGCCTCGGGCGCGTAGCGCGTGGCATCCGGTCCGCGATGACGACCGCGGTAGGAGTTCGCGGCGTCGACCGTGTGCACCCAGTCGGGGCGGGTCTCGAGCGCGTTGGGGTTGTCGGCGATCGAGGTCGACACGGCGTCGCTCGCGTAGGTCCAGCCGTGGTACGCCTCGGCCATCGCGACGATGTCCTGGCGGGAGGTCGCGGCCATCGCGAGGCGGATCGCGAGGTCCACCGCCTCCGAGCCCGAGTTCACGAAGAACACCGTGTCGAGTTCGTCGGGCAGCAGCGCCGCGAGCCGTTCGCCGTACTCGGTGATCGCCGCGTAGTGGAAGCGCGAGTTGGTGTTCAGCAGCCGCGTCTGACGCGAGACCGCGGCGTGGATGCGCGGGTGCGCGTGCCCGACGGAGGCGACGTTGTTGACCATGTCGAGGTACACGCGCCCGTCGACGCCGATGAGGTACTCGCGCCAGCCGCGCTCGATGCGCGGCGGCCGGGAGTAGTAGTGCTCCTGCACCTCGGCGACGACGGCCTCGCGCCGCTCGAGCAGATCGTCGGGGGCGGCCGACGGCGCGGCGACGCCGAGCGCGGGGGTCGCGTCGCCGATCACGGCGCGCCATCCGGGCAGGTCGCTCGGGCGCACGGCATCCGGGATGTCGGCGGGCTCGAGGGTGGTGAGCAGCACCCGGACGCGGGTTCGCGCGGGAACCTCCGCGGAAGAGTTCAGGATGCCATCCCCCACGCGCACCGAGAGGGCACCGCCCGGGAGTTCGAGGCGCGTCGGCGCGGCGAACCACACCGACGCGGCCGTCGGCACGGTCGTCGGCTCCTCGGGCGTGCGGGAGGGGGCGCCAAGGAGGACCGGGACGAGGGCGGGGAGGACGACCGCGTCGGCGCCGTCGTCGAGCAGGCGCTGCGCCGCGGATTCGACGGCATCGGCGTCGAGCCACGCACCCTCGTCCGACAGGGGCGACAGGGTCGTGGCATCCAGCACGACGGGATGGATGCCGGCGGGGAGGATCGCCGGGCCTGCCCATGCGGCGGCGTCGGCGGAGGGACGGCCGAGCGCGTGGCGGATGCGCGCGGTCGCGACCTCGAGCGGAACTGCGGCGGCCCGGCGGAGGATCTCGAACTCGCGGTCGAGCGCGCCGCTCGCGTAGTCGTTGGCGTCGTCGAGCCGCACCTGTTGGCGACCGCTGAGCACCAGGACGACCCCGCGCAGCACGACGAGCGGCCACAGCGCCGTGATCTCGTCGTCGGAGAGCGGACGGCGGCGGTCGAACGCCGCGATCGCCGGCAGCGTCGAGGCGTACGTCGCGCCGTCGTGGTGGAGCACGGACGACACCGTCACCGCGATCTCGCCCACGGCCCACGATTCGATGACGTCGCCGAAGTCGATCACGGCGTCGGGGAGCGTGCTCACTCCGTGCGGGCGCAGCACGTTGTCGTCGGTGACGTCGAAGTGACCGAGCTGGCGCGGCAGGCCGTCGGCGACGGGGGCCAGGGCGGCGAGCGCCGCGGCCGTCGCCGCGGCGCAGTACTCCCGCACCCCGGCGTCGGGCTCGGTTTCGGCGATCTCGGTGATCACGCGCTCGGCGTGCCGGAGGTCCCACTGCAGCACGCGTCCGGAGGCCGGGTGGGTCTCGCCGGCGAGCGCGACGCTCACGGCGGCGGCGAGTTCACCGAGACGCTCGACCACGCGCGGGGCGAGGTAGCCGGAGCCGGTGAGGGTCGCGCCCCGCACGAACGAGATGACCCGCGCGTGCAGGCGGCCCTGGCTCGTCTCCCACCACCCGGTCAGCGGGCCGCGGGGACCCGCGACGATCTCGGGGATGCGCAGCCCCGGCTCGACTTTCGCGACGGCGGCCGCCGCGGCATCCTGCATCTCGATCTCGGTCTCGCTGAAGACCGGGTTGCTGATCTTGAGGACACCCAGCGGCTCTCCCCCGCCGACCGGCCGGACGAGGAAGTTCTGGTCCTGCTGGCTGCCGAGGCTCTGCAGCTCGACGTCGAGGCCGTGCACGTCGCGCAGCAGCGCGACGGCCTCGGCGGTCGGGAGGGTCGGCGTGGGCAGCTCACCGTGGGCGAAGTAGTCGAACAGGGTGTCGTTCATGCGGGGCTCCATCGGGCGCGGGATCGCTGTGAAGCATACCGAACAGGAAACATACGGCGTAGGTTAAATCGTGTTCCGGTGTTCCGAGGAAAGGACCGTCGTGCCCCGACCGTCGCACCCGAAACTGTCCCGCGACGCGATCGCGCGCGCCGCGCTCGCGCTGATCGACCGGGACGGGTCGGACGGCGCGAGCATCCGCCGCGTCGCCGACCGGCTCAAGGTGCACCCGACGTCGCTGTACAACCACGTCCCGAACCTCGCCGCGCTCATCGAGGACGTGCGCGCGCTCGTGTCCGCCCGCATCGACTCGACCGCACTGCGCGAACGGGAGTGGGAAGAGGGCCTCGCGCTCTGGGCGCGCTCGTACCGCGACGCCTTCCGTCGGCATCCGAAGACCATCCCGCTGCTGATGTCGCACCGCTCCTCCGTGCCCCGGCTGATGTCGCAGTACGAGGACTTCGCACGGGCGGCGGAACGCGTGGGGTGGACGAGCGATGACATCCTGCCGCTCCTCACGGCGTTCGAGTCGTTCATCCTCGGGAGCGTCCTCGACATGTCGGGACCCACCGTGATGTTCGACCCCACCGGACAGGAAGAGACGGTGCCCCGTTTCGCCGCGGCCTACGCGACCCTCGAGCACCACGACCCCGTCGACCCGGTGGCGACACGGGCGTTCGAGCTGGGGCTGGCGCTCCTCATCGCGGGCGCGCGTCCGCGCGGCTGAGCATCACATCCGGGCGTAGCGGGCGCGGGCGAAACAGAACACGCCGTACACGACGAGCCCCGCCCCCACGAGCCACAGCACGACCTGACCGAACGGCAGGCCCGCGAGCGAACGGAGCGCGCCGTCGAGGCCGCTCGCCGCGTTCGGGTCGTGCGTGAGCGCGGCTACGACGAACAGGATGCCGGCGACCCCCACCGCGATCCCCTTCGCAACGTAGCCGACCGTGCCGAACACCCGGATGCCACGACCGGCCGGACCGCTCGGAACGGAGAGGTTCTTGAGGAACGCGCGGGTGATGCCGCGGAAGACGAACGACGCACCGATCGCCGCGACGACGAGGCCGATGAGGACGAGCAGGAAGATACCGCCCGGAGCCCGCAGCAGGTTGGCGCTCAGGTTCCGCGTCGACGCCGACGACTCGGAGCGGCTGCCCATCGCCGCTGTGAAGGCGGTGCCGGCGATGGCCGCATACGCCACCGCCGTGCCGACGTACTTCACGCGGTAGCCCCACCGCTTCTTGGCATCCGGGTTCCGCTCGACGATCGCCTCGCTGATCTGCCAGATCGCGAGCGCCACGAGCCCGACCACGATGACCCAGAGCAGCAGCATGCCGGCGGGGGCGGCGGCGATCTGGGCGAGAGCACCGGACTGATCGGCGCTGTCGCCCGCCCCGCCGGTGGCGATGGCGATGGCGATCACGCCGATGAGGAGGTGCAACAGTCCGAGGACGACGTACCCGATGCGGGCCGCGACTCGGAAAGCGGTGGAATCCTGCGCCTTGTCGGCTGCTGCGCTGGCGGATGTCATCCGTGCACCGTAGCGCTCAGGTCGCGGGCAGCGGCAGCCCGTTGCGCTCGCCGCTCGCGTGCCACTTCAATAGCGGCCCACACGAGCGTGGACACCGCGACACCCTCCAGGGCGCCCGCCGTGACGTCGGAGAGCCAGTGGGCGTGGAGGTACGTCCGGCTCCACATCATGAGGACGACCCAGATCACCCCGATCGCCCACACCCACCGCCGCCGGAGGATGAGCCCGAGGGTCACGACGATCGTGGTCGCCACGGCCGTGTGGCCGGAGGGGAACGAGGTGGCGACGGTCTCGGCGAGCGAGTCCGTCGGCCGAGCCCGTGCGATCACCGCGGCCATCGGGGCGCCGATCGCAACGACGAGGGCGATGGCTCCGCCGACGTTGAGGGCGTCCCACGGTCGTCGGAGGAGGAGGAACGCGATGGTCGTCGCGACCCCGATGAGGATCATGCCGATCGTGCCGCCGACGATCGCGGGCACCCACGCGATGATCACGACGACGGGCGACGCGAGCGAGGCCATCGTGGCATCCCACCACGCGTCGATCGGCAGCGGGGCCGATCCCGACAGCGCGACGAACAGCCGCAGGGCGACGAAGGCGACGGTCGCGACGACGCCGACGACGAGCGCGTGGGCGCGGCGGGCGTCGGGGTCGACGGGCGAGGTCGGGGCGACGGTGCCGGCCGCGGTGTCGTCGGTGGGGGCATCCATCCCGACATCATCGCAAGGAGCATCCCGCCGAAAGGGGCACTTGCGAACCGCTGAATCAGTCCTCTCGGAACACGACGGGCGCGTCCGCGAGGCGGAGGCCCGAGGCACGAATGGTCGACTCGACGGACTCCCTGGTGGCCGGGTCGCCCATGATCTGGGTTCTCGCGACGCCGTCGATCGGCGTACCCCCGCCGGCGCCATCCCAGAAGTCTGTCACGCCGTACTCGTCGATCAACCTGCGCAGCAGCGCGGCATAGGCACCGGATTCTCCCGGCGCGGGCACGGCCGTCAGTCGTGGCCCGCTGATCTCGATGTCGCGGTCGGCCTCGATACCGGCGGCCCGCCGCAGGTCGTCGGCCGCGGCCACGAACGGGATCATCGACGAGACCTCGGCGCGGCCGTCGAGCAGATCCGAGAACGCGAGACGACCGTCCTCCCAGACAGCGGCCTGGACGGTGCGACCCGGGGCGAGGCTGTCCACCGCGTCCACCGTGGGCACCACGTCGAGTCGAAAGTCCGGGCAGCCGGATGCCACGGGCTCGGCGAACACCGACACCTCGGTGCGCGAGGGCGTGCGCACCGTGAGACCCCAATCGACCGGGTCCAGGTATCCCGAGGCGCACGCGAGATTGAGGACAGCCGGCAGCGCGGAGCGCTCGACCGTGACCCGGAGGGAGGACATCGGGCTCCAGAACGCCGGCGCCTCCACCCACCGTTCCTTCTCGACGACACCGACCCCGGGCACCGCGGCGACCTCGTCCGCCAAGGCGTCGAACGCCGCACTCGGGCGGTCGAAGTGCGTCTCGTCGATCGACCAGCTGAAGATCAGCAGAAATCCTGCGCCGAGTCCGAGGGCGGCCAGGACGAGCACGGCGATGCCGAGGACCCTCAGTCGGGACACTCGTTCCGGTGCGGACGTCGTCATGTCAGCCCCCGTTCCCCCGTGTCGCTTCCGAGGGTACGACCGCGAGGGAGACGCCATGTGGACGCGGCGAGAACGGGAAGAGGCGGACTCCGGCGCGGACGCGTCGGTGCGCACCGCCGCTGTTCGATCGGGATCGGCGACGGCCGACCCCCTCTCAGGCGCGGCTGCGGTGCGTCCACGGTGGGGCGGGCGCGACACCAGCCCGCACGGACGGCATGCGGCTTTAGAACGGCGCTGGTTCGCGGTCATGGTCGGTCGGGGGTGGCGGTTCGGGGGTTGGACCGTCGGGCAGGAATCGGACCGCGGGTGAGTAGGGCAGGGGTTCGTCGATGTAGACGCGTCCTGCCGGAGAGGTCCACTCGAGTACCCCGCCGGGGAGTTGTCGGACATTCCAGCGGGTGAACTGTTTCTGGGTGTGGTGTCGCTGGCAGAGGTGGGCGAGGTTGGTGACGTCGGTGGGTCCGCCGAGGGCCCAGTCGTGGGTGTGGTCGACTTCGCAGCGCACGGCCGGGGCGACGCACCCGGGCCACCGGCAGTGGCGGTCGCGGGCGCGGAGGTGCCGATCGATCGCGGTGGTCCGCTGGTACGTGTCGGTGCGGAGCACCTCCCCGGTGACGGGGTGGGTGATGACCCGGTCCCAGGGGACGGGGGTCGCTTCGGCGAGGGCGCGGGCGGTGGCGGCGTCGATGGGTCCGTGGCCGACGAGGTCAGCGGGATCGGAGTTCTCGGCCCCGGGGCGCAGCATCGTCAACGCCGGGACCACGACCTGCACCCGCGCCCGGATCGCACCGAGGGTGCCGGGGCCATCGTCGCTACGGGTGGGGTCGGCATCGGGAGCCGCGGTCAGGAGGAGGTCGGCGAGGATGTCCGCGCGCACCTGGTCGGCCGTGCGGGTGTCGGGGGCGGCCTCGGCGCCCTCGGTCGTCGAAGCCTCTCGCCGCTGGTCGATGATCGCGGCGCTCTGCTGCACGAGCCGGTCGTAGATCCCCACCGCCAGCACCGTGGGAAGCGTCGCGATCAAGTCGGACATCCCGTCCTCCCCCGCCACCACCCGCACGCACCGGGTCTCCCGTCCCCGCCGGTGCCGCTTTGCCAGCGTCGTGGGCTGGAGAGACTCCGCCAACGCGGCCAGCCGGGCCTTCAACCGTCCGGGGCTCAGCCCGTCGGCGGTGGCGACGGCGAGCACATCGAACTCCCCCCTCCGCTCCTGCGGCAGGGGGAAACCGGCATCCACGATCACCCGCACATGCGCCCGGGACAGGACCCCCGCCTCCCACGCGTCCAGGGTCACGGGGAAGTCGTCGGTGAGGGTCATCGCCCGCCCGATCTGCGCCTGCACCGACCGATCCGACAGGGAAGAGGCGGCCGCGATCTCGGACGCGACTTCCCGCAACGCCAACTCCGCCGCTTTCGCCGACGCCCGCACCCCTACCGATGCGTCCAGGGCGAGGTGTCCTGCGCGGGCCAGCGCCCGCACCCGACGGGCTTCGGCGGAGGCGAGTTCGGCATCCACTCCCCGCACCTCGACCAGCACCGACGAGAGGGCCGAAGCCCCCTCATCGGGTGGTGTCGGAACCGGATCAAAAGACATGCATGCATGCTAGCGAGGGGGTCCGACATCGAGCCCGCCCCACCCACCGAATGGGGACGGATCAGCCACACGGCGCGCTGGGGAGGAGGGGTGACGAGCCTACGAGCCCGGACGAATCATCCAGCCATCAGGCATTTACCCACCGAGAAACACCGCGGGTGAAGTTTCCCAAGTCCGCGCCCCGCCCCACCTCAGGCCGCGTTCGCCACCCGCGATAGCCCCGCGCGGACCGCGCGCGTCGTGTCGTCGGCGAGAACCTCGCCGTGCCCGCGGCGCACCCCGTCGTAGATCGCGGCGACGACGTCGGCGGGGTCGTTCATCGACTGGTCGGTCAGACCGTCGTTCATCGGGGTGTCGGTGAAGGCGAGGTACGCGCCCACGACCTGCACGCCCTGCGGCTCGAGCTCGAGGCGCAGCCCCTCGGTGGCCGACCACAGGGCCGCCTTCGAGATGCTGTAGCCCTTGCCCCACGCCAGCCACGACAGCACCGACGCGACATTGATCACGGCGCCCTTCGCGGCCACGAGACGCGGCGCGAACGCGCGCGTGAGCAGCAACGGGCCGAAGAGGTTCGTCTCCAGCTGGGCGCGGACGTCCGCTACGTCACCGGTCAACAGATCACCCTGACGCAGGATGCCGGCATTGTTGATGAGCACGTCGACGTCGGCGGCATCCCGCGCCGCCCGGTCGATCGCGGCCTCATCGGTCACGTCGAGCGTGAGGGGCACGACACGGGGGTCGTCCCACTGCCGGGGCGAGCGCGCCGCCGCGTAGACCTTCTTCGCGCCGCCGGCGAGGGCCTGCCGCACGAATTCCGTGCCCAGCCCGCCGTTCGCGCCCGTGACGAGCACGACGGCATCCGAGATCTCTGTCATTTCTTCTCTCCTTGTTCGAGCCCGCCCGAACGGGCGGGGGTCAGGGCACCGGCGCTGACGCCGGGAGTCGAGGCGCCAGGGCCCGAGACACCGGCCCGCAGCGCCAGCGCGACGAGGGCGACCGCGGCGAGGAACGCCGCGTATCCGATCCCCGTCGCGGGAAGCGCGAACACGGTCGCGAGCTGACCGGCGACGAGCGCGGGCACGCCGTAGCTGAGGTAGGCGACCACGTAGATCGCCGCCATGAGGCCGCCGCGTTCGTGCGTGTGCGCTGCCGCGCTCAAGGGCCGGAGCACGGCCGCGAATCCGATCCCGTTGCCGATGCCGGCGGCGATCGCGGCGACCACGACGATCACCGTAGACCCCGTCGCGATGCCGACGACCATCAGGATGCCACCCACGGCGCACCCGAGCGCGCCGAGGACGGCCGCGGTGCGCGGCGCCAGTCCCGTCGACACGAGTCCCGCAACGGCGGCGACCCCTGGCTGCAGGAACACCAGCACGGTCCCCGCGACGGTGTCGAGCTGCAGGGTGTGGTGCGCGAGCGAGGGCATGAGGCCGAGGAACAGGCCCGAGCTCATCCAGGCGGCGGAGACGAGCCACGCTCCGCGAAGGAACTCCGGCCGCAGCCGACGTGGGACTGCAATGTGGGGAACCAGCGAGCGCCACGCGCCCGAGACCCGCGACGACGACTCGGGCGTGAAGAAGACCGCGCCGATCGCGACGACGAGCAGCAGGACGACCGGCGCGACCACCGCGAGCACCGGTTCGGGCGCGACGGCGGTGGCGATCCCCGCGAAGAGCGCCCCGAGCGCGAGACCGCCGATCGGCGCCGTGCCGGCGATCTGCGTGAGGCGCCCGCGAGAGCGCGGGGGCACGGTCTCCGACACCATCGCCGTGAAGGTGCTGTTGGCCGCACCCGTCGCGACCCCCTGCACCGCGCGGGAGACGATCACCCACTCGGGCGACGTCGCCCAGAGATGGATGCCGCACGCCACGATCAGCAGGACGATGGCCCCCACCATCACGGGCCGACGGCCGACGTGGTCGGACAGCGACCCGGCGGTCAGGAGCGTGAGCAGCAGCGTGAACGCGTACACCGAGAACATCACGGTGAGCGTCCCGTCGCCGAAACCCCAGCGCCCCTGTTCGTACACGAACAGCGGACTGCCCGCGCCGGCGGCCGCCGCCACGGCGAGCGAGCCGAGCAGGTTCAGGGCCGTGTACCCGCGCGACCGCGCCGTCCAGCCGCTGATGGACCCGGCGCTCAGCACTGCAGTCGTCTCGCTCACGTCATTTACTTTCTTCAAAGGAGTAAGTATCCGAACGCTAGCGCGTATGCTTGCTTCAAGCAAGTCAGAGGAGGATGCCATGCCCCTGAGGTCCGACTGGAGCGGCAACGTCTGCCCGATCGCGCGCGGGATCGACGCCGTCGGCGACCCGTGGGTGCTGCTGATCCTTCGCGAGGTGCTCGCTGGCGCGCGCCGCTTCGACGACTTCAAGCGTCGACTGGATGCCGCGGACAACGTGCTCTCGTCCCGGCTGTCGGGCATGGTGTCGGCGGGACTGCTCGAAGCCCGGCCCTACACGACGGGACCGCGCCCACGCGTCGAGTACTTCCCCACGCGCGCCGCGACCGACGCGCTGCCGATCCTGCAGGCGTACGCGGCCTGGGCGCACGAACACCGCCCGTCCGAGAACGAGGAGCCGGCGTTCACCGTGGTCTGCGGCGCCTGTGGCGTGGCATCCGATCGGTCGGAGGTCTGCGAGCACTGCGGCGCTCTGCTCGACGTCGACCACGAAGTGGCGTGGCGACGTCCGGGACCCTGGGAGGGGCGGCTCGTCACCCTCGGCTGAGCGGCCGGACGAACCCGCGGCCGCGACTCAGCCGGTCCGCGCTACGGTCAGCTCGAGCGCCGACAGGTACATCTCGAGCTGCTGCGCGAACACCTCGCGGTAGTTGATCATCGCGAGATCCGCCTTGGCTGCCTCGGCGTGCGGGTACTGCGACGGATCGGTGGGCGCGTACACCTGGATCCAGCCGTCCGCGACTTCGCGGGTCCGCGCGCCGGCGAGGCGCGCACCGTAGGCGGATGCGGCACCGAGGACCGTCTGCGCGTACACCTGGTACTGCACGACGGCCGCGCGCCCCCGGAGGCCGGCGACCGCCATGGCCCGCAGGATCCACTCGACTGCGCGCAGTTCGTTGATGCTGTTCGCGACCGTGAGGAGCGTCAGCGCCGCCGCCGCCGGATGCGCCTCGGCGGTGTGCCACGCGCGCCACGCCAGGTCGGTCAGGTCCGCACGCCAGTCGTCCGTGGGCACGTAGCCCGCGAGCGAGATGCCGTCGAGGTGGTCGGCGAGCGCCTCGAGCAGCTCGTCACGACTCGTGAAGTGCCGATACACCGCGGTCGGCGAGGACTTCAGCTCGGCTCCGAGCCGCGAGAAGGTCAGGGCGGACTCGCCCTCGCCGTCCATCAGCCGCAGCGCGGCGTCGACGATCTCGGCGCGAGTGATGGACCCCCGCTTGCGTCGGGTTCTGATTTCCTCGGTCATGACGACCCCCCGATCTGGCGTCCGGTTCGCGCGCCCCGCGGACCGGCGGCCTCGCGTGGCGAGGAGGCCAGGCTATCCGGTCGTCCGCACGCCCGAGGCCCGGGCGGACGCATCACCGCCCTCCCGAACGACGCGTCGTCATGGCATCCCGCCGTCGTCGACGCTCATCCGCGCTCCTCGTTGATCGAGTTCGCGCCATCGACCACGAGCAATTGCCCCGTCACGTAGGACGCCCCGGGCGACGCCAGGAAGGCGACGACCGCCGCAACCTCGTGCGGCGTTCCCGGGCGGCCGACGGGGGTCGCGCGCCCCATCGCGCGCTCGTGCTCGCTCGACGAGGACGTGGCGATCCAGCCCGGCGCGACGGCGTTCACGGTGATGCCGGCCGCCGCGACGTCAACGGCGGCGGCACGAGTGAGACCGAGCATCCCGGCCTTCGCCGCGTGGTACGCGACGTCGCCCGTGTACGCCATGACGGGGCCCGAGATCGAGGCGACGTTCACCACCCGGCCGTAGCCGGCCGCGCGCATGCCCGGCAGGACGGCCCGTGTCATCCGGAGCGCGGTCGTGAGGTTCCGGTCGATCGAGGCGGTCCACTGCGCGATGGAGATCTCGTCGATGGATGCCGGCTCGTCGGGGTTCGACGTCGACGTCATGCCCGCGTTGTTCACGAGGACGGTCGGCGCGCCGAAGGCGTCGAGGGCGGCGGCCACGACGGCATCCACTCCGTCCGCGCGCGTCAGGTCGGCGGCGACGCCGTGCGCGTCCACTCCCGCGGCGCGCAACTCGGCGACGCGGTCGTGGATGCGGTCCGTGGTCGAGGCGACGACCACGCGCATTCCGGCCCGCCCGAGGAGCAGCGCGGACGCCATGCCGATCCCCTCCGGACTGCCCGCCCCGGTGACGATGGCGATGTCGCTGGTGCGCTCGGTCATGGTGGGTCTCCTTCTCCGCCGTTCCATCCTGCACGGCCCGAGCCCCGACTTTTCGGGGAAATTTCGGATGCCGTCGCCTGATGTTACGAGTTAGTGAATGCTGTTGACTAGGGCATCCACTATCGGGATACTCGGGGAAACCACGCAACGATGCGTCGCTCTTCCGCCGTGGAGGCACAGATGAAACCCGCTCCATCGCTCCGGCCCTGCTTCACCGTCGTCGCTCGCGTCGACCCCGGCATCCCGCTCGAGAAGCGGGGTGACGACGTTCTCGAATTCATCCCGATCACCGGTGGGCCGGTGACGGGAGACGTCGAGGGCGAGATCATCCCGGGCGGCGGTGACTGGTGCCTCGCGCGCGCCGACGGCAGCTACGACGTCGAAGCGCGCTACCTGATCCGCACCACCGACGGAGACGTCATCGACGTGGTCAACGTGGGCGTCGTCCGCCCGCCCGCCACCGACGGCGCCGGGGAGTACTTCCTCACCACGCCGCGCTTCCGCACCGTCGCGCCCCACCTGCAGTGGCTCACGCGGTCGATGTTCGTCGGCCGCGCGTACGCCCACGCCGGCGACACGACCATCGACGTCTACGAAGTCCTCGACTGACACCCGACCCGACACACGCCCGACCCGACACACGCCCGACCCGACCCACCCGAGAGGCAGACCATGAGAAAGCGACACGGCGTCATCGCCGCATCCCTCGCACTGACCGTCGCGATCGCGACGGCCGGGTGCACGACGACGTCCTCGACGACGTCTCCGACCACCGACACCATCCGCACGACCATCGACATCCCCGCGACGTTCGACCCGACGCTCAGCACCTCGCTGCCCGACTTCCTGTTGGCACGGACCGCGTACGACACCCTCGTCCGACGCGACGCCGGCGGACTCGTCCCGGGCCTCGCGACCGCGTGGACCTCGACGCCCACGCAGGCGACGTTCACGCTGCGCACCGACGCCACCTGTTCGGACGGGACCAAGATCACCGCGACCGTGGTGAAGAACTCGCTCGACTACTTCGCCCGGCCGAACAGCGGCTCGACCCAGGTCGTCTACACCTTCGGCCCCGGCAACACCCCCAGCATCACCGCCGACGACGCCGCCGGCACCGTGACGATCGACATCACGAACCCCTGGCCGTACATGGTGGATGCCATGTCGGTGGCCAGCAGCGGCATCATCTGCCCCGCCGGCCTGGCCGACCCGGCGGGCCTCGCCGCGGGCACGGCGAAGGGCAGCGAATCCGGCCCCTACGTGCTGACCTCCGCCGAGCCCGGCGTGAAGTACGACTTCGCCCTGCGGGACGACTACGCCGCCTGGCCGAAGTGGAGCACCGCCGTCGCGGGCACTCCCGCGAAGAACCTCGAGTACACCGTCTCGCCGGACGCCACCGCGACCGCGAACCTGATCCTGGGCGGGCAGCTCGACATCGGCAAGATCCAGGCCACGACCCGCGACCGCTTCCAGGGGCAGCCGGGGTACACCGTGACCGTCGACCACTTCTCGGACAGCTACCTCATCTTCAATGAGCGCGAGGGCAGCCCCTTCACCGACGAGGCGACCCGCAAAGGCGTCGTCGAGGCGATCGACCGCGCCATGTTCGGCAACGTCACGTCGCAGGACACCGGTGACGTGCTCACGAACCTCGGCGCCCCCGACGTCGCCTGCGTCGCCGACTCGAAGATCACCATGCCCTCGCAGAACGTCACCGCCGCGACCTCCGCCCTGTCGGGCAAGACCATCCGTCTCGTCGCGCCGACGATCGTCGGTCCCGCCGGCGCCGGCAACGAGTACATCGCCGAGGCGCTCCGCGCCGCCGGGGCGACGGTCGACCTGACGAACACCGACGTCGGCAGCTGGATCACGACCGTCGTGGCCAAGCCCGGCGACTGGGACATGACCGTGTTCGCCGACCTGAACTTCCTCGGGTCGCTGGCGAGCCCGCTGCTGAACTTCACCGGTCCGACCATCGACCAGGGCGGCACGAACTACGGCGCCGTGACGAACGACGCGGCATCCGGGGCGTTCGCCGCCGCCAACGCAGAGGGCGACCAGAAGGCGCGATGCGGACAGCTCGACACCGCCGTGCAGGCGCTCGTCGACCGCTCGACACGCTCCCGCTGCTCAACGACGCGTTCATCTACGCCTCCCGCCCCGGCTTCACCGTGCAGATGCTCGGCGGAGCCCTCGACGACCCCATCTTCCGTATCGCCCAGTGAGCACACAGGGGCGCCGGGCCGCGTGCCCGGCGCCCCGAAGGGAACCATCATGATCTCCTCCTCGATCTCCGCCACCGAACTCGCGCGGAAACTGCGCGCGGGCGAGGTCTCCGCCGTCGAGACCGCCCAGCACTACCTCGACCGCCTCGACGAGGTGAACCCGTCCGTCAACGCGATCGTGTGGATCGACCGCGAGGACGTGCTGCGCCGCGCCCGTGAGTCCGACGACCGCCTCCGCCGCGGCGAGGCGCGCCCCTTCGAAGGTGTACCGATGCCCATCAAGGACCTCGTTGGGGTCCGCAACCAGCCCCTCACCTACTCGTCGATGTCCGTGGAGGAGCGCCCCGCCGAAGCCAACGAGATCACCGTCGACCTCATCGAGGACGCCGGCTTCGTGCTCTTCGGGCGCTCGAACAGCCCCGAGTTCGGCGCGCTGACCGCCACCGAGAACGCCCGCCACGGCAAGACGCGCAACCCCTGGAACCTCGACTACACCTCCGGCGGGTCGTCGGGCGGGGCGTCCGCCGCGGTCGCGGCCGACATCTCCCCCATCGCCAACGCCTCGGACGGCGGCGGCTCGATCCGCGTGCCCTCGGCGGCGACGGGACTCGTGGGCCTCAAGCCGAGCCGCGGTCGCATCCCGAACGACGTGCGCGCGTGGGAGCACTCCACCACGGAGGGCGCCATCACGCGCACCATCGAGGACGCCGCCGGGGTGCTCGACACTCTCGCCCAGCTGGACCCGCTCGGCTGGTACTCCGCCCCCGCGCCCGCGCGTCCGTACCGCGAGGAGATCCGCGCGGCCGGGCCGCGGCTGCGCGTCGGCCTGCTGCTCGAGGCGCCGACCGGCGTGGCCGTGCACCCCGAGAACCGCGAGGCGGCGCTCGTCGCGGCGCGCGCCCTCGAGGCGCTCGGCCACCACGTCACGCCGGTGTCGCCGTTCCTCTTCAGCGAGCGCGCGACCCGCGGGTTCGCCGATCTCATCATCAGCGCCTCGACCTGGGCCTCCCCGATCGAGGATGCCGACAAGCTCGAGCCCTACATCCGGTACCGCTACGACCGCGCGGCATCCTTCCACGCGGGCGAGTACGCCGAGATCGCCGCGCTCCTGCAGTGGGAGACGCGTCAGGTCAACGCCCAGTGGGGACGCGACTTCGACGTGCTGCTGACCCCGACGACCGCGGTCCCGACGCCGCTCGTCGGCTCCGTGTACGACGAGGCGAACGAGGACCCTGCGGGCGAGCGCCTGACGGAGTTCTCGACGATCTCGTTCACGGCGTTCTGCAACATCGCGGGTCTCCCGGCGATCTCGCTCCCGGTGCACACCGGCGCGAACGGGATGCCACTGGGTGCGCAGCTGGTGGGCGCGCCGTACGACGAGGCGACGCTCCTGCGCCTCGGCGCCGAGCTCGAGCCCGTCTTCGACTGGCAGCACCGTCAGGCTCCGATCGCCCGCGGCGTCGCCCTCACCCCGAACACGGGGGACTGATGTCGGCCGTCGACCTCGCGGTGATCGCCGAGGCCCCCGCTCCGCCGGTGCGCCGCCGAGGCGGGGGCAGCGGGTGGGGCTCCTTCGCCCTCCGCCGCCTCGGCGGGCTCGCGCTCTCGCTCGGGCTCCTCGTCCTGCTGACGTTCCTCATCGTGCCGCTCATCCCGGGCGACCCCGCCGTGGCGATCCTCGGGCCCAACGCCTCGCCCGACGCGGTCGCCGCGCTGCGGGAGCGCCTGCACCTGAACGACCCGCTTCCGGTGCAGTTCCTCGACTACCTGCGGGGGCTGTTCACGTTCGATCTGGGGCAGAGCTTCCGGTACAACACACCCGTCACCGACACGATCGCGACGAAGCTCCCGTACACCGCGACGACGGCGCTCGGCGCGATCGTCGTCGTCCTCCTGGTCGCCATCCCGGTCGGCATGACCATCGGGGTGCTGACCCGCAGCGGCCGCCGCCCCTGGCTGGCGGTCGGTTTCGGCGCCGTCGCCGGGTTCTTCGCCTCGGTCCCGGCGTACGTGGCGGGCACTCTGCTCGTGGTCGTGTTCGCGATCTGGCTGAAGGTGCTCATCGCTGTGCCCCTGCTCCTCCAGGGCGCGCAACGTGTTGACAAGGTGCTGACGTTCTTTGTCGAGCCGCGCCCGCTCCTCCGCCAGCTCCTTCTCGACTTTTCTCTCCTCTCGCAAACGTGCCCGCTCGTCGCGCTCGGCTTCCCGCTCCTCCTGCTTCTTCATCAGCCAGTCAGCAGTGAGTTCGATTTCCTCAATACGCAATGCATGAAACTCGTCGCTGATTCGCATCTCCATCAGCCTGCCGAGCTTCGCGATCGCGACCCTCGACGCTTCTAGCCGCCGCTTTGCGGTGACAACGTTTCCTACCCTGAGTGCCCGAATCGAGTTGTCGGCCTCTGCGTTGTAAGCGCGGAGCATCAGCTTTGCGAGATCATCTGTCATTCGACGACCCTGTGCCAGCGAGTTATTGAAAGGTGACAGTTCAGACTTGACGATCGCCCGACCTGCCCTGATNGTGTCAGCGATCCGCGACTCTATTGCAGAAATG
>NZ_BADA01000326.1 GCF_000333395.1 Microbacterium sp. B19 | reverse complement strand
TCCTGCAGCACGTGCACCGAACGGTGGTCGAGCAGCGCGTGCACGGCATCCAGGCGGAGTCCGTCGACGTGGTAGTCGCGCATCCACATCAGCGCGTTCTCGACGATGTAGGAGCGCACGGCGTCCTCGTCGAGGTTGATCGAGTCGCCCCACGTGTTGCGACTGCCCTCGCGGAGGTACGGGCCGAACTCGGGCAGGTAGTTCCCGGACGGTCCGAGGTGGTTGTAGACCACGTCCTGAACGACCGCGAGCCCGGCCGCGTGGGCGGCGTCGACGAAGCGCTGGTACGCCGTAGGGCCGCCGTACGCCTCGTGCACGGTGTACCAGAGGACGCCGTCGTAGCCCCAGTTCCAGACGCCGTTGAAGCCGTTGACCGGCAGCAGCTCGACGTGGGTCACGCCGAGGTCGACGAGGTGGTCGAGCCGTTCGATCGCGGCATCCAGGGTGCCCTCGGGCGTGAAGGTGCCGAGGTGCAGCTCGTAGATGAGGCCGCCCGCGAGCTGGCGCCCTGTCCAGGCGGCATCCGTCCACGCGAACGTCGAGGGATCGAACCACGCGGAGGCCTCGTGCACCCCGCCCGGCTGCCGCCGCGACCGCGGGTCGGGGCGCAGGTCGTCGCCGTCGCCGAGGACGAAGCCGTAGCGCTCACCGTCGGCGAGCCGCACGTCCGCGTTCCACCAGCCACCCGCCACCGAGGCGAGCTCGACGTCTTCGACGACGCCCTCGCCGCTCTCGTCCAGCCGCCGCAGCCGCACACGGTCGCTCTTCGGTGCCCACAGTTCGATGCTCATCCGTCCCTCTTCTTCCTCCCCCTCACGCGTGAGGGGTCAACTTTTGTCGCTTGCGCGGCCGTGAGGCGACAATTCTTGACCCCTCACGCGCCGGGAGATCAGGAGCAGGCCGGTTCGTCCACCAGGAGAGCGACCGGCAGGTCGCTCAGCAGCTCCGACAGCGGCACCGGGCCGCCGGGGAAGCGGCGCCCGGTCAGCACGTCGACCGCGGCGACGTCGGGGCGCAGCAGCACGGTGTCACGCCAGCCGCCGGCGGCCCGCAGGCCGTGCGGGAGGCGGGTCGCGACGGCCGAGACGCCCCCGCGATCGAACGCGACGATGTGCCCGGATGCCGCACCCGCGGCCTCGAGCGGACGGTACAGCGAGTACCGCTCGGGGCAGTCGCGCCGCACGCGCAGTGCGCGCGAGGTCACGAGGAGCTTCGCCGCGCCGGTGGCATCCACCGCCGGAAGCGTCGCATCCTCCGCGTCCAGCGAGGCCAGCAGGCGCGCCCGCTCCGCGAAGTCCACCGGCCGCCGGTTGTCGGGGTCGACGAGCGACTGCTCCCACAGCTCCGAGCCCTGGTACACGTCGGGCACGCCTGGTCCGGTGATCTGCAGCAGCTTCGCGGCGAGACCGTTCGACCAGCCGTCGGCGGCGATCTCGTCCACGAAGGCCTGGACACGGGATGCCGCGGGGCCCGTCGCCGCATCGACGACGGCGTGCATGCGCTCCTCGAACGCCTCGTCCTGCTCCCACCAGCCGGTGACCTCGGACGCCTCGCGCGCGGCCTTCTCGGCGTACGCGTGCAGTCGCTCGCGGTACTCCGCGAGACCCGAGCGCGTGGATGCCGAGGCCGGCCACGCCCCGACGATCGCCTGCCACAGCAGCGCGTCGAACGGACCGTGCCCCGTCGAGGCGATGCCCCGGAACTCCTCGAGCACCTCGGCCCACCGCGCCGGGATCTCCGCGAGCACGGCGATGCGGGCGCGGGTGTCCTCGCCGCGCTTGGTGTCGTGGGTCGACAGCGTCGTCATGGCGGTCGGCCACGACGCCTGCCGCGCCGCCTGTGCGGCGTGGAAGCCGGCGACGTCGAGCGAGAACTCCGCCGGGTCGCCGCCGACCTCGGTCAGCGATCCGAGGCGCGTGTAGCGGTAGAACGCGGTGTCCTCGACGCCCTTGGCCATCACCGGACCCGTCGTCTGCTGGAAGCGCCACGCGATCTCGAGGTCGGTGTCGGTCAGGGCCGGGACGAGCGCCTCGATGACGTCGCCGAGCTCGGGCCGACGTTCTTCGGCCTGGCCGACGGCGGCATCCAGGTGCGACCGTCCGGCCGGGAGGTACGAGCGGTAGACGGGGAAGCACGCGAGGATCTCGGCGAGCGCGTCCTGCAGCGCCTCGGCGCCGAACTCCTCGCGCAGCGCGGCGGGGAGCCCGCGCACGATGCGCCGGATCTCGGACACCTGGATCGTGTCGGCGA
Source organism: Microbacterium sp. B19 (assembly GCF_000333395.1). Taxonomy (GTDB): domain Bacteria; phylum Actinomycetota; class Actinomycetes; order Actinomycetales; family Microbacteriaceae; genus Microbacterium. The sequence continues at coordinate 12,510 of NZ_BADA01000326.1, read as the reverse complement.
TGCGGCGCTTGGTGTCGTGGATGAGGTCGTGCCAGCCGGTCAGCGCCGGGAGGCCGCTGTCGACGCGCAACCGCGCGTCGAGCGCATCGAGCGCCGCCTCGCCCGCGGGGTCGGTGAGCACGCGGTCGACCTCGGCGAGCGCGTCGTACCCGGTGGTGCCCGCGGTCTTCCACCACGACGGCAGCGCCTCGCCGTGCTCGAGGATCTTCTCGACCAGCACGTACCCGGCGTCCTCGCCGCCCGCTTCGCGCAGCGCCGTCGCGAGCCGGTCGAGGTAGCCGCCGGGGTCGACGAGACCGTCCGGGTGGTCGACGCGCAGGCCGTCGGCGAGGCCCTCGCGCACCCAGCGCAGGATCTCGGCGTGCGTCGCGTCGAACACCTCGGGACGCTCGACCCGCACACCCGCGAGCGTCGTGACGGCGAAGAAGCGGCGGTAGTTGAGGTCGGCCGCTTCGTCCTGCCAGAACCGCAGCTCGAAGTTCTGCGCGTCGAGGAGGGCGCGGACGTCCGGAGTCCCCGTTCCCGGGGCGACCGGGAAGACGTGGTCGTAGTACCGGATCAGACCGTCGGGGGCGTCGGCCGCGGGCGTCGGGTCGTACGAGATCTCGTCGATCACGTCGGCGAGGTCGGCGCCGAGCACGGGCACGCGAACCTTGCCCCCGCCGAACTCCCAGTCGATGTCGAACGCGTCCGCGTGGGCGGAGGCGCGTCCCTGGCGGAGCACGTCCCACCACCAGGCGTTCGTCCGGGGTTCGGAGACGCCCATGTGGTTCGGGACGATGTCGATCAGGATGCCGAGCCCCTCGGCGCGGGCGGCTTCGGCGAACCGCGCCAGCCCCTCGCCGCCGCCGCGCGCGGGGTCGACGCGCGTGACGTCAACGACGTCGTAGCCGTGGTCGGACCCGGGCGTCGCCTCGAGCAGCGGCGACAGGTACGCCCACGACACCCCGAGGTCACGGAGATAGCCCGTGACCTCGGCGGCGGTGCCGAGGGGGAAGGATTCGCGGATCTGCAGGCGGTAGGTCGAAAGCGGATGCCGCATTCTTCGATCAGAGCTCCGGTTTGGGTGCCTGCCCGGGCAGGTCGTCGGTGGCGGTGATGGCGATCTGCGCCGTGAGCGAGGCAGCGACCGTGTGGTCGATCTCGGGCTCGGGCAGGTGGTGCTCGCGCAGCACGATGAGCGACTTCGGCTCGAGCTTGAGCGCCTCGCCGGGCGCGATCGGCTCGGTGTTGGCGCGCTCGCCCGCGGTGTCGACGTACACGTCCCACTCGGGCGAGTACTGGATGTCGGGCACGTGGAAGTCGACCGGCTCGTCGCCGGCGTTGAAGAGCACGAGGAAGTGGTCGTCGCTGATGGCCTCGCCGCGGCGGTCGCGCTCGCGGATGCCCTGGCCGTTGAGGAACACGCCGACCGCGCGGCCGAAGCCGGAGTCCCAGTCCTCGGGCTGCATGAGCGTGCCGTCGGGCCGCAGCCACACCACGTCGGGGATGTTGTCCCCCTCCTCCATCTTCACCGGACGGCCGTCGAAGAACCGGCTGCGGCGGAAGGTGGGGTGCTCCTTGCGGAGGCGCGCGAGGGCCGCGGTGAACTCGATGAGCGGATGGTCGACGCTGGACCAGTCCACCCACGTGATCTCGTTGTCCTGCGCGTAGCCGTTGTTGTTGCCGCCCTGGGTGCGGCCCAGCTCGTCGCCGTGCAGCAGCATCGGCACGCCCTGGCTGAGCAGCAGCGTCGCGATGAAGTTGCGCTGCTGCTGCGCGCGGCGCGTGCGCACCTCGGGGTCGTCGGTCGGCCCCTCCACGCCCATGTTGCTGGAGCGGTTGTGCGATTCGCCGTCGTTGTTGTCCTCGCCGTTGGCCTCGTTGTGCTTCTCGTTGTACGAGACCAGGTCGCGGAGCGTGAACCCGTCGTGCGCGGTGACGAAGTTGATGGATGCCACGGGCCGACGCCCCGAGTGCTCGTACAGGTCGGCCGAGCCGGTGAGGCGCGACGCGAACTCGCCGAGCGCCTGCGGCTCGCCGCGCCAGAAGTCGCGGACGGTGTCGCGGTACTTGCCGTTCCACTCCGTCCACTGGGGCGGGAAGTTGCCGACCTGGTACCCGCCGGGGCCGACGTCCCACGGCTCGGCGATGAGCTTGACCTGCGAGACCACCGGATCCTGCTGCACGAGTTCGAAGAAGGCCGCCAGACGGTCGACCTCGTAGAACTCGCGGGCGAGGGTGGATGCCAGGTCGAAGCGGAACCCGTCGACGTGCATGTCGAGCACCCAGTAGCGCAGCGAGTCCATGATCAGCTGCAGCGTGTGGGGGTTGCCGACGTTGAGGCTGTTGCCGGTGCCGGTGTAGTCGGTGTAGTAGCGCTTGTCGTCGTCTTCGAGGCGGTAGTACGCCTCGTTGTCGATGCCGCGCATGGAGAGCGTGGGGCCCATGTGGTTGCCCTCGGCGGTGTGGTTGTAGACCACGTCGAGGATGACCTCGATGCCCGCCGCGTGCAGGGCCTTCACCATGGCCTTGAACTCCTGCACCTGCTGGCCGTGGTCGCCGGTCGAGGAGTAGGTGTTCTGGGGCGCGAGGAACGCGATGGTGTTGTAGCCCCAGTAGTTCGACAGCCCCTTCTCCTCGAGCGTGGAGTCGTTGACGAACTGGTGCACGGGCATCAGCTCGATCGCGGTGATGCCGAGCTTGCGCAGGTGGTCGATGACCGCGGGGTGCGCGATGCCGGCGTAGGTGCCGCGCAACTCCTCGGGCACGTCCGGGTGCAGCTGCGTGAGGCCCTTGACGTGCGCTTCGTAGATGAAGCTCTCGGCGTAGGGGGTCTTCGGACGGCGGTCGCCGCTCCAGTCGAAGAACGGGTTGATGACCACGCCCTTCATCATGTGCGCGGCGGAGTCCTCGTCGTTGAACGAGTCGGGGTCGCCGAACTCGTAGCTGAAGACGGGCTGGCCCCAATCGATCTGTCCCTCGACGGCCTTGGCGTACGGGTCGAGCAGGAGCTTGCTCGGGTTGAACCGCTGGCCGTTCGCCGGGTCGTAGGGACCGTGCACGCGGTAGCCGTACCGCTGCCCGGGCTGGATGTTGGGGAGGTACGCGTGCCAGACGAAGGCGTCGACGTCGACGAGCTCGAAGCACGTCTCGGTCCCGTCCTCGTCGAACAGGCACAACTCGACGCGCTCCGCCGCCTCACTGAAGAGAGCGAAGTTCGTCCCGTTGCCGTCGTACGTGGCCCCGAGGGGATAACTGGATCCTGGCCATACCTGCTGCACGTCGCTCACGATAGACCAGCGTCGTTTCCACGAAGCGTCGGTGTCACCGCTGTTGACACCCGACCGACCCCCGACTATGCGCGCGGGTTCCTATGCGCGCTCCGGCGGATGCACGAGCAGGTCGATGCGCTCGTCGAGATATCGCGCGAGCGGCATGTACCCGCCCTGCGCGCTCCACCGGACGGCGGGCTCGCCGTCGCGCAGCGCGAGTGGGGCGGACCGGTCGTCGAGGGCTTCGAGATCGAGCGGATGCCACCCGATGTGCACCGTCTCCCCCTCGGGCACGCCCCCGCGGTGGGCGGCGGCCGCGAGTTCGGCGCGACGCCGCTGCGACTCGGCCGCGAACCCCCGGCGCACCTCCGCGCGGGACCGCACGATGTCACCGGTCGCGAGGACGGCGTCGTCGGTGAGGAGCAGCACACCCAGGTGCCACGCGCGCCCGCGGTCGACGATGCGGGGAGCGCGCGGGATGCCGAGCAACCGCCGCCCCTCCTGCAGTTCGCCGATCCGCTCGCGCGGGGCGTCGGCGAGCCGGCCCCGCGCCGTGGCGAGGAGGTCGTCGACAGCGCTCACGACAGTCCCTCCAGCGCGGAGCGGGCGTGGTCGAGGTCCCGCCCCCGGGCGGTCGCCGTCTCGCGCACCACCGCCGTCGCCTCCTCCGCCGCGTCGACGGCCGCGTCGGCCGCCGCGGCATCCTTCTCCACCCGGGCGATCTCCGCGCGGAGGCTCTCCAACCGTTCGCGGACCCGGTCGGCCCGTTCGCGAGCGGTCGCCTCCCGCGTCTTCGCGCCCGTCAGCGCGCGGTCGGCGTCCGAGCGCGCCCGCTCCGCCTCGCGCACCGCGCGCTCCGCCGCCTTGCGTGCCCGGCGCTGCGCGAGGTCGTCCCGCGCGGGAGCCTCGGCGACGGCCACGCCCTCCGGCACGGAACCGGCCACCGCCGCGCTCGGATCCGTGTCGTCGGCGAGATCGACGGATGCCACCAACCTCCCGGTGAGGATCATCGCCGCCGCGTGCGGGTCGATGATCGCCGCGTTGACGGTCTTCTCGACCGCGTCCCGCATCGTCGCGCTGAGGGGCGCACCGGCCTCGGCCGCGAGGTCGGCCGCGCGCCGCGCGAGGGCGGCCACCAGCTGACGGCGCTGGCGCCCCAGACGCGTCATCTCCGCGGCATCCGCGTCGTCCTGCGCCTCGCGCAACGCTTGCGACAGCTCGACGGCTTCGCCGAGCTGCCCGTCGCGAGCGAGGAGGTTCACCGCCCACGCCGCGAGCGTCGGCTTTCGGAGCTTCGCGATGCGCCGTCCGACGGTTCCGCCGACCTCCTCGGCGCGCGCGTTGCGGGCCGCGGTGAACTGTGCGGGCGGGAGGGCGAGCAGGTCGGCGGCGGCCGCATCGAGGAGGGCCGCCGCGTCGCTCATCCCCCCATTGTGACCCGTCGGGTCAGAGCGAGACCACCCCGGGGCGGGGTCCGCGGATCTGCCGGTGCAGTCGCTCCATGCGTGCGTCGAGCTCCGCGGCCGTGTCGGCGGCATCCTTCAACTCGGCCAGCAGCTCGTCGGGGACGAGGCGGTCGTACTTGTAATAGATCTTGTGCTCGAGGCTCGCCCAGAAGTCCATCGCGATCGTGCGGAACTGCACCTCGACCGGCACGTCGACGCGGCCGGTCGAGAGGAACACCGGCACATCGACGATCACGTGCAGGCTCTTGTAGCCGTTCGCCTTGGGACGGGCGATGTAGTCCTTCACGTCGCGCACCGTGATGTCGTCCTGCTGCGTCAGCAGGTTCGACAGGCGGTATGCGTCGTCGACGAAGCTGCAGGTGATCCGGATGCCGGCGATGTCGGTGATCGCGGCGCGGATGGAGTCGAAGTCGGCCTCGATCCCCTTGCGGCGGACCTTGTCGACGAGGCTGTCCGGCGACTTGACCCGGCTCGAGACGTGCTCGATGGGGTTGTAGTCGTGCATCTCCTGGAACTCTTCGCGCAGGATCGAGATCTTCGTCTCGACCTCGGCGAGACCGAACCGGTACTCCATGAGGAAGCGTTGGAACTCGTCGCGCATGGCGCGCAGCGAGGCCCCGGATACGGTGATCTGCTGGTCGTCCAGCGGGTCGGACATGTTCCCGACGCTAGCGGCGCCGACTTCGAGGGGCCTGGGAGATCACTCTGCGGCGGGCGGCGACGAGCGCGGGATCAGCTCGCCGTCGACAACGTCGATCCCGGTCAACTGATCGAACACGTCGGGGAGGTCGTCGGCGCCACCGGGTTCGGGCATGAGGGGGAAGCGGGAATCCATCACGGGGGTCCTTCCGTGGTCGCCACCCACACTGACAGAGCCGCCTCGCGCAATGGGTGGCCTTGACACCCCGGCGGCGGCCACATAGATCCCCGGAATCCCGCCGGTATCGTGGATGCCATGGGCACGATCTTCTACGGCGGCGGCGGGACGGCAGTCCACATCGAAGACCGCGCATTGGCGCACCTCAAGGTCGTCATCTCCACCAAGCTGCGCCGCGGCGAGAGCTTCACACTGTCATGGCAGCACCCCGAGGACCAGCCGCGGGGCCGGAGCACGCTGTGGCTGCACCCGGCGATCCCGCTCCGGTTCGTCTTCGAGGACGCCGAGCCCACCAAGCTCAGCCGTGAGTGGATCGAGCGTCTGGCCGACTCGGCCAACTCCTCGGGCGGGATCATGCTCGTCCCCGAGGACATCGCCCCCGAGAGCGCCGCGAAGGGCACGTCGAAGAGCTGAGGTCAGCCCTCTTCGACGAGGGTGTCCTCGGACGGCTCCGGCGTGATCGCGAGGCCGTTGGGACCGGATGCCGCGAGCATGAGGTCTTCGACCCACACGCGGTTGATGCGCGGCTGGCGGCTGCCGTAGAAGTGGAACTGGATCGGCACGGACGGGTGCATCCAGAAGCTGCGTCGACCGCTGCCGTCGCCGACCTCGACGTCGAACATGAACGACTCGGAGCGTCGGAGCTTGTTCATCACCACGATGCGGAGATGCGCCAGCGTGCGGTCATCGATGTCGACGGCGTTCGCAACGGTGTCGTAGATGAATCGGCCCATGAATGCGAGCCTATCCGAGCGAAACGATGGCCGACGCGCGAATGCCACGGCACCCGGTGCAGAATCAACCCCCCGATGCTGGACGTTTGTGCGGGGTTAACTAACGACGTGGGAACGCTTTTCTACGGCGACGTCGCGACTCCGATCGAAATCGAGGATCGCGCGCTCGCGCACGTCAAGGTCGTCATCGCGACCAAGCTGCGCCGAGGCGAGAGCTTCACGCTCTCGTGGACGCACGGGCCCGGCCAGGAGGTGGGGCGCAGCACCGTGTGGCTGCACCCGTCGATCCCGTTGCGGTTCGTTTTCGACGACCCGGAGCCAGCGCTGCTCAGCCGCGCGTGGATCGAAGACCTCGCGAACTCGGCGAACTCCTCCGGCGGTCTGCTCCTGGTCCCGGAACCGGGGACCGGAGAGAGCAAGGCCTGAGTCAGGCCGTCCGCTGGTCGAGGATCTCGCGCGCGCCCTCCTCGACGGCCGTCGGGATGACGAGCGGACGCCCCGCGGAGAAGGCCTCCCACTCCCGCAGGACCACCGTCTCGATGTGCGACGGGTCCTCTCCCGGGTAGTCCAGGCGAAGTCGCGAAACGACTGAATGGAGGGATGCCACGGGCACCCCGTCCACCGTCTGGACGGTGTCGACGGCGGTCACGCTGAGGCGTGCCTCGATCGCATTTTCGTCCATGTCCTCATGGTTTCACGGACCTGAGGGGATTCCTAATACTCAGAATTCAACTAGGCTTCCTAGTTTCTTACGCAGGATGCGCATTCTGATCAGAGGGTGACGTCGGCCTCCATCGGCGACTCCGCGACCTCGTGATGCGGGTCGACCTGGTCGACGGCATCCTGGAGTCGGCCGAGACACGCGATGACCGTCTCGCACTCTTCCGGCGTCATGTCGATCACGGCCGCCATCATGCGCGAGTGCATCGACCCGAGCGTGGCGCGCACCTCGGCGTCGCTCGCGGCCGTCGCGACGATGTAGATGCTGCGTCGGTCGCTCGGGTGCGGGACGCGGGTGACGTGGCCCGACTTCTCGAGGCGATCGATGATCGCGGTCGTCGAGGCGGTGGACACCCCGAGATAACGCGTCAGCTCGCTCGGCGAGACCTGGCGTCCCTGGCCGGAGGCCCGAAGGAGGTAGCGGAGCACGAGCAGTTCGTTCTCGCCCATCGACATGGATTCACGCGTGCGGCGCCGCATCGCGACCTCTGCCGCGCGGTAGACGCGGAACGCCTGAAGGACTTCCACCGCCTTCCGGCGGCGGTCCTCTTCGCTCGCGCCGTACCAATAGCGCGACGTCTGCGAGCCGTTCTCCACCTCCGCATCCTACGTCAGCGGGGCATGCGAAGGGCCCTGCCGCTTCGCGTAGCTGACAGGTACGATGGTGAATATATCGGTTCGCTACTTGATCAGAACGCGAGATACCAGAACGACGAGACAACCCGTCCAGGGGGTGACGAACACATGACCACGGAAGAAGAAGTGGTGAAGGCCGTCAGCGACCTGTCCGAATCCGGTGCCGTCTCCGAGCGCGAAGCGCTGCATTCCCTCGGGATCGGCCCCAACGACGCGAAGGTGTTGCGGTTCCTCCTCGACCGCGAGGCCGGCGACGAGCCGGTGACCCCCCGACTCCTGGCGGAGATGCTCGGCATCTCCTCGGCCGCGACCACGGCCCTCATCGACCGTCTCGCCGACGCCGGCTGGGTCGAGCGCGTGCCGTTCCCCGGGGACCGGCGTTCGATCGTGGTGCGCGCCACGATCGACGAGGATTCCCCCGCCCGTAATCTCCTCGCGGTGCGCCGCTCGTCGGTGGCCGAGGCCGCCTCCCGCCTGGATGCCTCTCAGCGCCGGGTGGTCGCCGACTTCCTCGACGAAGTGGCCCGCGCAGAGAAGCAGCACATGGAGCGTCTCCGCCCCCTGGCCGACGAGTCCCGACCCGCCTGACTACCGACCGGTCTTCTGTTGGAGCCGGTCGATCTGCTCCGAGGCCTCGGCCTTCGTCAGGTCGGCGGTGATCTCCTCCCCCGCCTCGCGGGCGAGGGTGTCGAGGTAGCTGCGCTGCGGCGCGGTCATCGGCTCGTCGCCGGTGACCCAGTCCGAGGGGTCCTTCTCTACGGGGTCCTGTCCCTCGCGCGGAGCGCCGAGGGTCTCTTCTTCATGGTCACGGGGAGCATCGGTCATGGCGCCACGCTAGGTCGGCGCGGGAGAACGGGCCCCGGGATTGACAGCCTGCGCCGCGGAGTGCGGCATCCTGGACGGATGCCCGACGACACCCGCCCCGCCGACGTCGACGTGCAGACGTTCCGGCGCGGGACCGCGCAGACGCGGGTCACGATCGTCTCGACCGGAGCCCCCGGTCGCGCGTTCGTCCTCGTCGCGGGAATCGGGGTCGCGGCCAGCTACTTCGAGTTCCTCGCGCCGCTGCTCGCGGAGCACGGTGACGTGTACGCGCTGGACCTCCCCGGGTTCGCCGGGATGCCGGCATCCGGTGACGAACCGACGGCGGTGTTCTTCGCCGATCAGGTCGAGGGCGTCATCGCGCACTACGGCCTGGAGAACCCCGTGCTGCTGGGGCACTCGATGGGGACGCAGGTCGTGACCGAGGTGCTCACGCGTCGGCACGATCTGTCGCACGCGGTGCTCGTGAGCCCGGTCGTGGACGAGAGCGAGGCGTCGGCGATCGTGCAGGGCGTGCGCTTCGTCCAGTCCACCGCGCGGGAGTCCCTGCACATCGCCGTGATGGCGGTCTCGGCCTACCTGCTGTGCGGGTTCCTGTACTTCGCCGAGGCGCTGCCCCACATGCTGCGGTACCGGATCTCGGATCGGATCCGTCTCGTGGACGCGCGACTGCTCCTCATCCGCGGAGAGTTCGACCGCCCCTCGCCGCGGCGCCTGCACTCGCGTCTCGTCGCGCGCGCCCGCGATGCGCGACGCTGGGAGATCGAGGGTGCGGCCCACTCGATCATCAACGGCCACGCCGTCGGCGTCGCCCGCCTGGTGCGGCAGCACCTCGACGACGACCTCGCCGCCCGCGGACGGCTGACATCCGACGAAGCGCGAGTCCCGCCCGCGCGGCACAAGGACCTCCGGATGATCCTGGATGCCACGGCCAGCCGCTTCGCCGAGTGGTTCAGCGCGCTGCGCCACGACCAGGACGGCGTCGAACGCGCCAAGGTTCGGCACGCGCGCCTGCTGTGGCGCGCGTACGTGTCGCGGCGCTGACCGGGAGTCAGACCGCGGCGAGGAAGCCGCCGACGAACGTGTCGCCGAGCCCGATCGTCGTCGGGTGGGGAACGTCGACGACGTACGCGGCGACCCCGGCCGCCGGCATCCGGTCCTCGACCGCCGTCACGACGGCCGCGCCGCCCGGATGCCGCGGGAAGGACGCGGTGGCCTCGAGGTCGGCGACCGTGCACGTGTCGCCGACGCGGTAGCGCGTCGCCGCGGTGATCACCGCGCTCTCGAGCCCGGCGCGGTGTCGACCGGCCTCGGGCCCGACCGCGATCGCCCAGTACTTCGTGTGCACCACGAGCGCGGGCGCGGGGATGATCGCGCGGGCCTCGGCGAGCGCGGTGGCGACGTCATCGGGCGACAGCAGGTCGACGGGGCGGCCGAGGTACTCCTGCAGCTCGTCCTCGTTCATGCCGTACACGTCGATGCGGTCGAGGAGTCGTCGGCGGACGGTCTCGGCGAAGGACCGCTCGTAGAAGCCGGCGTCCTCGTAGTACACCAGCGCGTCCGGCGGCAGGCGCCGCATCGCCGCGGCCAGATCCTCGAGGCGGCTCTCGAGCAGGGTGGCATCCTGCATCGTGTTGAACCCGGACACGAGGAACGCCGCGGCGTCCGCGAGCGCGTCGCCGAGGTCGGCGGCGATCGCCATCTCGCGGTTGGGGGCGTCGTTCGCGAAGATCACGCGGTTCGACGACGGCGCCGTGATCGCCCCGTCGGCGAGCGTCACCGTCGTCCCCGCGGGGTACTGCACGATGAGGTGCGGATCGAGGGTGTCGCGCGTCGCGGACGAGACGACGCGCATCGACGCGGGAAGCAGCCGACGGACGGTGTCGTCGATGCTCACGAGGTGCTGCACCGTCGGCACGCCGATCCGGTCGAGGGCGATGCCCGCCCGCACACCCGTCCCGCCGAGCGTCACCGCGACGTCGAACCGGGCCGCGAAGACCTCGATGATCTCCGAACTCGAGACGAAGCGCTCGCCTCCCCCGCCGCGGGCGAGGAAGGCGAGCACCGTCAGGACGAGCGTGCGCTCGTCGACGATCGGCGCCGTGGGGACGAGCTCGTCCCGGTGGATGCCGTACTCCTCCGCGAGGGCCGTGAGCACGTCGGCATCCCACCGGATCTCGTAGTCGACGGTGCCGCCGAGTCCGAGGACGAGGTCTCCTGCCATGGCGCCGATCCTCCCTGATCAGTACAGGTCGGCCTTGCCGGCGGCGCCGAACAGGTCGATCTTCTCGGCCGCGGTCACCTTCATCGCCGCGATGGGCTCGGGCTGGATCGCGTTCGGCTCGCGCAGGCGGCGGTCGGTGCCGAGCACCTCGCGCATGCGGTCGTGGTACGCGACCTTGATGTCGCTGGAGATGTTGATCTTGTTGATGCCCAGCGACACGGCGCGGGCGAGCTCGGCATCCGGGTTGCTGGATCCGCCGTGCAGCACGAGCGGGATGCCGACGGCGGCCTTGATCTCCTGGAGCAGGTCGTGGCGCAGCTCGGGGTTCTTGTCGGCCGGGTACAGGCCATGCGAGGTGCCGATCGCGATCGCGAGGCTGTCGACCCCCGTCTGCTCGACGAAGCGCACCGCGTCCTCGACGTTGGTGTAGATGATCTCGGCGGCGCCGGACTCGCCGTAGCTGTCGTTCGCACCGATCGTGCCGAGCTCGCCCTCGACCTGGATGCCGGCCGCGTGCGCCGCCTCGACGACCTTGCGCGTGATCGCGACGTTCTGCTCGAACGGCTCGAGCGAGGCGTCGATCATCACCGACGTGAAACCGGAGTGGATGGCCGTGATCATCTGCTCATAGGAGCCGCCGTGGTCCCAGTGGATCGCGACGGGCACGCTCGACCGGTGGGCCCGCGCGTGCATCGCCGGGATGAGGTCGGTCGTGATGTGCGACACCTCGTCGGGGTGGATGGCGATGATGACCGGGGCGGACTTCTCTTCGCTGATGTCCATGATCCCGGTGAACATCGCCCAGTCGGAGATGTTGAAGGCCGGGATGGCGAAGCTGTGGGCGTTCGCCACGTCGAGGATGGACTTGCCGGTGTAGAGCACGGATTTCTCCTTGTCGGGGTGGGGGTCGAGAGTCAGCTCTTCACCGAGCCGGCCGTCAGGCCGCTGATGAAGAAGCGCTGGAAGAAGAGGAAGAGGACGAGCACCGGGATCGAGCCGAGGATGCTCATCGCCATGATCTGGTTCCACTCGTACGAGTGCTGGCCCATGAGCAGCTGGATGCCGATGGGCACCGTGCGCATGTCGATGGTGCGCGTGAGGGTCAGCGCGAACAGGAACTCGTTCCACGCGATCATGAACGTGTAGATGCCGACCGACACGATCCCGGGGATGGAGATCGGAACGAGCACCCGCCAGAGGGCGGTGAACGATCCCGCACCGTCGACCCGGACGGCTTCGTCGAGCTCCTTCGGGAGGGTGTTGAAGTAGCCGGTCATCATGATGATCGCGTAGGGCAGAGTGAACACCATGTAGGTGAGGATCAGGCCCGGGTAGGTGTTGTAGAGCTTCAGCGTCACCATGAGCCCGAAGTACGGGATCAGGAGCGTGATCGGCGGGACGGCCTGGACGCTCACGATGATGACGTTGACGATCCGCTTTCCGCGGAACTCGAACCGGCTGAACGCGTACGCCGCCTGGATCGCCACGAGCAGGGTGAGGATCGTCACGGCACCGGCGACGACGTAGCTGTTGATGAAGAAGCGCACCGTCTCGGGCGTCGTGAAGATCTTCACGTACGCGTCGAACGAAAACGTGTCGGTGATGAGCCGCGGGGGCAGCTCGAAGATCTGCGTGTTCGACTTGAACGAGCTCGACAGCATCCACAGGACGGGGCCGGCGGGCGAGACGGCGCCGAGCACGAGTCCGATCAGCACTCCGGTCTTGGCGACCCGGGTACGTGCAGCGGTGGTCAGGGCCATGTCAGTCCCTCGCCTTC
>NZ_BADA01000327.1 GCF_000333395.1 Microbacterium sp. B19 | reverse complement strand
CGCTCGATGCACGGCCTCGCCGCGACCCCCGGCGAGGCCGCGCAGATCGCACTCGAGGCGGGAATCGACGTCGAGCTCCCCGGCGCCGACGCGTATCCGCATCTGGCCGAGCGGGTGGCATCCGGGGATCTCTCCGAAACCCTGATCGACCGGGCCGTCGCGCGGCTGCTCGCCGAGAAGGAGGACCTGGGACTCCTGGATGCCGACTTCTCCACGCCCCCGCAGACGGTCGACCTCGACGACGCCGAGCACCGCGCGCTGGCGTACCGGCTCGCGATCAAGAGCGCCGTGCTGCTGCGCAACGACGGAGTACTGCCGCTCGCGGCCGCGCCCGGACGGATCGCCGTAATCGGCCCGAACGGCGACAGCGCCGAGGCCCTGATGGGCTGCTATTCGTTCGCGAACCACGTGCTCGCGCACCACCCCGGCACGCCGATGGGCTTCGACATCCCGACGGTGCGCGAGGCGCTCGCGGCGCGGTTCGGCGACGTCGTACAGGCCGAGGGGGTCTCGGTCGAGGGGACGGATGCCGACGGCATCCCCGCCGCGGTCGAACTCGCGCGGTCCGCGGATGTGGCCGTGGTCGTCGTGGGCGACCGCGCGGGACTCTTCGGCCGCGGCACAGTCGGCGAGGGCAACGACGCGGATTCCCTCGAGCTGCCCGGCCTGCAGCGCCGTCTCGTCGAGGAGATCGTCGCCACGGGCACCCCCGTCGTGATGGTGCTGCTCACCGGACGTCCGTACGCGATCGGGTGGGCGCTCGACTCCGCCTCCGGTCCGGCTGCCGTGGTGCAGGCGTTCTTCCCGGGCGAGGAGGGCGGGCCCGCGCTGGCCGCGCTCCTGGCCGGGGATGCCACGCCCTCGGGGCGCCTGCCCGTCTCGCTCCCCCGGTCGGCCGGTGCGCAGCCGTACTCGTACCTGCACCCGATCCTCGGCGGCCGGAGCGAGGTCACGAGCACCGATCCGACGCCCGTGCGCCCGTTCGGGTTCGGGCTGTCGTACACGACGTTCGTCCGCGAGGGACTCGCCGTCGATGCCGAGGTGCGCGCGGGCGATGCCTTCGCGGCGTCGGTGCGCGTGACCAATACGGGATCGGTCCGCGGAGCCGACGTCGTGCAGCTGTACGCGCACCGCGCGGTGGCGAGCGTGACCCGGCCCGTCGCGCAGTTGGTCGCCTACGCCCGCGTGGAGCTGGAGCCGGGCGAGACCGCGGAGGTGCGGTTCACGATCCCGGCATCCCGTCTGGCGTACAGCGACCGGACCCTCCGCCGCGTCGTCGAACCCGGCGAGGTCGAGCTGCGCGTCGGCCCGTCGTGCGCCGACATCGACGAGGCCGCGCCCGTGCGGCTCACGGGTGCGACGTACGAGCTGCGTCCCGACGATGCGCGGGTGGTCGGGGTCGAGGTGCGCCGGGGCTGACCCCGGGGTTCCTCCCGTTGAGTGTCCAAGACACGCCGCTGGCTGCCGGGCCGGAACGGCGTGTCTTGGACACTCGACCGAGACCACGCGCCGCGAGCGGACCTTGGCCGGATACCGTGGACGGATGACGCTCCCCACCGCCTCACGCGTGTACGACGAACGCGAGACCGAGGGCGCCGACCCGTGGTCGATCGACCTGGAGCGCATTCAGTTCTCGCCGTACTTCTCGCGCCTCTCGGCCGTCACGCAGGTTGTGTCGCCGTCGATCTCCGGCGCGCCGGTACACAACCGCCTCACGCACTCGCTCAAGGTCAGCGCGATCGCGCGCGTCGTCGCGCTGCAGCTGAACACCCGAGCCGGGCACGACGTGTGCAACCCCACCGTCGTCGAGGCGGCGGCGTACGCCCACGACCTCGGCCACCCGCCGTTCGGGCACCTCGGCGAGACGACGCTCGACCGCCTCGCCCGCACCGAGCTGGGCCTCCCCGACGGCTTCGAGGGGAACGCCCAGACGTACCGCATCCTCACCGCCCTCGACGTCGTCGAAAACGCGCCGCGCGGGCTGAACCTCACCGCCGCGGTGCGCGCCGCGTCGGCGAAATACCCCTGGTCGCCGTCGGTGTCCGCGGCCGAGATCGAGCGGATCGGCCCGCCCCGTGGCATCCGTCGCGCTCCGGACGGCGCGTACCGGGTGCACAAGTACTCGGTGTACGACCTCGACGTCGACGACCTCGACCACGCGCGGGAGGGGATGGATGCCGAGCCCCTCCGCCAGACGATCGAGGGCGCCGTCATGGACCTCGCGGACGACATCGCGTACTCGGTGCACGACGTCGACGACTTCTACCGCGCCGGGATTCTCGACCACGCCCCGATCGCGGCGGAGTTCCGCGGGTGGCTCGACGACGTCCTCGAGTGGCGATCGCGCGACGATGCGGAGGTGCGGGCCGAGCTCGTCCCCGGTGCCGCACTCGAACGCCTGCGCCGCAAGATGCGTCGCGATGACCCCTGGGTCGCGGACGACGAGGCGTTCCTCGCCGCGGTCAGCGACGTGGATGCCGAACTCGTCACCGACCTGCTCGCCCGGCCGTTCGACGGGTCGCTGACGGCCGAGCGACGTCTGGCCTCTTTCACCGACCGGTGGATCCGCCGGTTCCAGGAGTCGGCACAGCTCCGGCCGCTGGACACCCCGCGGTCGGGACCGGTCGCCCTGTCGCCGTCGGCGTGGCACCACGTCGAGGTGCTGAAATTCGTGCACAAGCGGTTCGTCCTGAGCCGCCCCGACCTGGCGATCCAGCAGCGCGGCATGAGTCGCATCCTCGCGCGCTCCGTCCGGGCGCTCGGCGAGTGGCTCGACGACGACCTCGATCGCGCGCGCACCCCGCGCCGACTGCGCGAACTCATCGCGCTCGCTCAAGAGCAGTACGCCGCGCTTCCCGCCGACCGTCGACCCACGGATGCCGAAGCCGAGACGCTCGCGCGCTCTCGCGGAATCGTGGACTACGTGGCATCCCTCACCGACGCCCAGGCGTTCACGCTGTCGGAGGCGATCTCCGGTCGCGCCGACCGCCTGTGGTCGCTGGGACAGCGGCTGTAACCGACCACAGGAGGAGGAGCCGTGGAGACCGTGATCTTCGACCGGCCGATGCACGTGCACTACGGCTTCATCTGGCTTCACCCCTGGGGGCGAATCGACGAGCTCGTAGACCTCGACCCCTTCGTCGGTCAGACGAACGGACTCTGCGGCGCCGCGCTCCCCGGCATCCTGAGCATGCGCACCGGCCTTCACACCGGTGCCGTGCCCGTGCGGGTCGTCATCGTCGATGCCCCGCCGCCCCTCGGCGACGCGGAGGACATCGTGGAGGTCTCCTTCCGTCCGACCGAATCCGTCCTGAGGTTCGCCGCGTTCGACGACGGAGAGGAGATCTCGTTCCCGCTCCACAGCTACCGGGCGCGGTGGTCGGCGACGGCGATGCAGGCGGCGGACGAGGTCGACACCGTACTCGAGGGCGAGCCGGCACCGGACCGCTACGAGCTGTGCCTGTGGCCCGACGACGACCCGCGAGCCGATGCGATCATCCGCGAGGGCAGCGAGATCGCCGCGTATTGGCACGGCACGGTCCACCCCCGCTGAGGTCCCGCCGCTCCCGCGGCATCCATGTCCCACTTCGTGCGACGTTGCACCCCCAAACCCGCACATCCTGGGACATGCCCACCGCCGCACCGCCGCACCGCCGCACCCGCGGCATCCATGTCCCACTTCGTGCGGTGTTGCGCCCCCGAAACCGCACATAGCGGGACACGCGCACCGCCGCAGCACCGCAGCAACGGCATCCATGTCCCACTTCGTGCGGTGTTGCGCCCCCGAAACCGCAAATAGCGGGACACGCGCACCGCCGCACCGCCGCAGCACCGCGCGGGCGGCATCCATGTCCCATTTATTGCCGTCTGCGGCAGCCGCAGGCCGCACATTTCGGGACACGCCCCGTCACAAGTGGGACGAGGTCACGGATGCCACGGCATCCATGTCCCACTTCGTGCGATACCGCGCCCCCGAAACCGCACAACCTGGGACACGCGCCCCCAGCCGACCGCCGCAGCACCGCCCCGGCGGCACCCATGTCCCACTTATTGCCGTCTGCGGCAGCCTCAGGCCGCACATTTCGGGACACGCCCCACCACAAGTGGGACGAGATCACGGATGCCACGGCATCCATGTCCCACTTCGTGCAACGTTGCGCCCCCGAAACCGCACATAGCGGGACACGCGCACCGCCGCACCGCCGCAGCACTGCCCCGGCGGCATCCATGTCCCACTTCGTGCGAGGCCCCGCCCCCAGATCCGCACATAGTGGGACACGCGCACCGACCGACCGCCGCGGCGCCAGCCCCGAGACGCACGAATGCCCCGGATCCGCAGGCGTCCCACCACCGACGCGGATCCGGGGCACGGTTCGTGCGCCGGAGAACCGGAGCACGGGACGCGCCCCGAACGGGACGCGTACGTGCCGCACCGCCCCGGGGCCGGCGAAGGGCAGCCCGGGGCGGCGGGGATCAGATGCCCTGGGCCAGGCGGTAGTACGCCTGGTTCCAGCGCAGTTCGCTCTGGAAGCCGCGGACCGTGGTGTCCTCGTCGATGACGACGAGCTCGGTCTTGGCGATCTCGGCGAAGTCGCGGAACACCTCGATGCCCACCGCCGTCGTCATGACGGTGTGGTGGGCGGCACCGGCGGCGAGCCAGCATGCGGCCGAGGTCGCGAAGTCCGGCGCCGGCTTCCACACGGCGCGGCCGACGGGGAGCTTCGGCAGGTCGGGGGCCTCGACGTTCTCCACCACGTTCGCGGTGAGGCGGAAGCGGTCGCGCATGTCGCTCAGCGCCACGACGAGGGCGGGGCCGGGATCGGCGGTGAAGACCAGGCGCACCGGGTCTTCCTTGCCGCCGATGCCGAGCTCGTGGATCTCCAGGCGCGGCTTCTTCGTCGTCAGCGACGGCGAGACCTCGAGCATGTGGGCGCCGAGGATGCGCTCGTTGCCGGGGACGAGGTCGTACGTGTAGTCCTCCATGAGCGAGGCGCCGCCGGGGAGGCCCGCACCCATGACGTTCGCGACGCGGACGAGGATCGCCGTCTTCCAGTCGCCCTCGGCACCGAAGCCGTAGCCCTCGGCCATGAGGCGCTGCACCGCGAGACCGGGGAGCTGCTTCAGCGCGCCGAGGTCTTCGAACGACGTCGTGAAGGCGCCGAAGCCGCCCTCCTCGAGGAACGAGCGCAGACCCAGCTCGATCGCCGCACCGTCGCGGAGCGACTGGTGCCGAGCGCCGCCGGGAAGCAGCTCGTCGACGACGTCGTAGCTGTCGATGTACTCCTGCACGAGCGCGTCGATGTCGGCATCCGCCGCCTGCTCGACGGCCTCGACGAGCTCGTTGACGCCCCACGTGTTGACCTGCACGCCGAAGCGCAGCTCGGCCTCGGTCTTGTCGCCCTCGGTGACGGCGACGAAGCGCATGTTGTCGCCGAAGCGCGCGAGCTTGAGGGTACGGGCGGCGGTCCAGCCGGCGGCGGCGCGCTCCCAGTCCTCGATCTGCTGGCGGACGGCGGGGTTCGACACGTGACCGACGACGGTCTTGCGCGCGACGCCCAGGCGCGTCTGGATGTACCCGAACTCGCGGTCGCCGTGCGCAGCCTGGTTGAGGTTCATGAAGTCGAAGTCGATGTCGTTCCACGGCAGCTCGACGTTGGCCTGCGTGTGCAGGTGCAGCAGCGGCTTCTGCAGCGCGTCGAGGCCGGCGATCCACATCTTCGCGGGGCTGAAGGTGTGCATCCACGCGATGACGCCGATCACGTCGTCGCGGCCGTTGACCTCGAGGGCCATGCGGCGGATGCTGTCGGAATCCTTCAGCACGGGCTTCCAGACGACCTTCACCGGCAGGCCGGCGAGGCCTTCGACGACGGCCTGCGACTGCTCGGCGACCTGCTTCAGGGTCTCCTCGCCGTAGAGGTTCTGGCTGCCGGTGACGAACCAGACCTCGTAGCCGTCGAGGTCGTTCTTGAGCTTCGTGCGGGTCATGACTGTTCCTTTTCGAGTGTTCAGAGGGATGCCACAGCGGCGGCCTCGACGGCGAGGCCCGCGCGGTAACGGTCGAGGTAGGCCGAGAATCCGGCGACGTCCGCCGGGTCGGGGTCGGCGGTGGTGATCGGGGCGTCGGCGAAGACCACCTCGGCGAGGTAGGTGTCGAGCTCGCGGCCGGCGCCGTCGGCGACATACGCCGCGAGCACGGCCATGCCCCACGCGCCGCCCTCGGATGCCGTCTCGGCGACGGCGACGGGCGCGTCGAGCGCCGCCGCGAGGAAGCGCTGCGCGACCCCCGCGGTGCGGAACATGCCGCCGTGCGCGTACATCTTGTCGAGGCCGACGCCCTCGCGGTGGAGGACGTCCATGCCGAGCGCGAGCGTCCCGAAGACGCCGTACAGCTGCGCGCGCATGAAGTTCGGCAGCGTCAGGCGGCTGTCGGGCGTGCGGACGACGAGCGGCCGTCCCTCGTCGAGTCCCGCGATCGGCTCCCCGGCGAGGTGGTTGTACGCCAGCAGCCCGCCGGCGTCGGCCTCACCCTCCAGCGCCGCGGCGAAGAGCGCCGCGTACGTGGCATCCGGGGTCTGCGTCACGCCGGCGGCGGCCGAGAACGCGGTGAACATGTTCGCCCACGCCGCCAGCTCGCTCGCGCCGTTGTTGCAGTGCACCATCGCCACGGCGTCGCCCGACGGAGTCGTCACGAGGTCGAGTTCGTGGTGCACCTCGCCGAGCGGACGCTCGAGCACGACCATCGCGAAGATGCTCGTGCCGGCGCTGACGTTCCCCGTGCGCGGCGCGACCGCGCCCGTGGCGACCATTCCGGTTCCGGCGTCGCCCTCGGGCGGGGCGAACGGGATGCCGGGACGCAGGGTGCCCGTCGGGTCGAGCAGGGCTGCGCCGGCCTCGGTCAGCTCGCCGGCCGCGGCCCCCGCCACGAGCACCTCGGGCAGCAGGTCGGCGAGCGCGGGGACGCGTCCGGCGGCGAGGCCGTCGTAGCGCGCGACCAGCTCGGCGTCGTAGTCGCGTGTCGCGGAGTCGATCGGGAACATGCCCGAGGCGTCGCCGACGCCGAGCACCTTCTCACCGGTGAGCTTCCAGTGGACGTACCCGGCCAGCGTGGTGAGGAAGCGGATCTCGGGCACGTGGGGCTCGGCATCCACGACCGCCTGGTGCAGGTGCGCGATCGACCAGCGCAGCGGGATGTTCACGCCCAGGAGCTCGGTGAGCTCGGCGGCCGCGACGCCGGTGTTGGTGTTGCGCCACGTGCGGAAGGGGGCGAGCAGCTCCCCGTCGGCGTCGAACGCGAGGTAGCCGTGCATCATCGCCGACACGCCCATCGCGGCGTACCGCTCGGGGGTGACGCCGTGCTTCTGCTGCACGTCGGCGACGAGCGCGGCATAGGCGGCCTGCAGGCCCGACCACACGGCATCCAGCGAGTAGGTCCACAGCTTGTCGGCGTAGACGTTCTCCCACTCGTGGGACCCGACCGCGAGCACCTCGGCGTTCGGGCCGATGAGGCACGCCTTGATGCGGGTGGAACCGAGTTCGATGCCGAGCGAGGCGCGGCCTTCCGTGATCAGCGCGTTCATCGGCGGTCGTCCGTGCTCTGTCCGTAGACGTTCTGGTAGCGGTTGTAGAGGGCGTCGATCTTGTCCTGCGGGATCGGGATGAGGGGGCCGCCCTCGCGCGCGATGTGCACGGTGCGGGCGACGTCTTCGAGCATGACGGCGGCCTTCACGGCATCCTTCGCGCTCGCGCCGATCGTGAAGGGACCGTGGTTCTGCATGATCACGCCGCGCGAGCGGTGTCCGCGCAGGGTCTCGACGATGCCGCGGCCGATCGAGTCGTCGCCGATGATCGCGAACGGGCCGACGGGGATGGGGCCGCCGAACTCGTCGGCCATCGCCGTGATGACGCACGGGATCTCCTCGCCGCGGGCCGCCCACGCGACGCCGTACGTGGAGTGGGTGTGCACGACGCCGCCGACCTCGGGCATGTGGCGGTACACGTACGCGTGCGCCGCGGTGTCGCTGGAGGGGCTGCGCTCGGAGCCGGGGGTGCCGGGGATCGCATTGCCGTCGAGGTCGCACAGGATCATGTTCTCGGGCGCCAGGTCGTCGTACGAGACGCCCGAGGGCTTGATGACGAACAGGTCGGCCCCGGGGACGCGGCCCGAGACGTTGCCGCCGGTCCAGACGATCAGGTTGTAGCGCACGAGCTCGGCGTGCAGTTTCGCGACGTCGGCGCGGACGGCGTCGATCGCCTCCTGCACCTCGGGCGTGAACGTGACGGCATCGGACACGCGGGGTCTCCTTCGACTCTGTCGGTGGCGGGTTCCCGAGCCATGTTACCGGTAACATCCCGCGTTCGCGAGGGGCGGATGCCACTGCCTCGGAGCCGTGCGCGGGCCGAACTCCTGAGATTCGGGAGGGCGGGCCGACCGGTGCCCGGTTTTCCGCGGGGCACGCCGCCGCCCGGCGCGGAATCTCCGGAGTTTCGCTCGGCGCGTGGCCGATCCCGGCCCGCGTTACCGCCCCGGCACAACTCCCGCAGAACCGAGCCGCGGATGCCACATCCTCCGCGACCGGCCCGGATCACCGGAGTTGTGCCCGCCGCAGACGGGGGCACCGGGCGTCAGCGCGGCGCGGCGGTCGAGGCGCGCTTCACCAGCACGGGATCGGCGGGGAGCGTCGGCTCATCGCCCAGCACCCGCGCAACGGCCTCCGCGGCTTCGCCCTCGACGTCGAGGCGCACCGTGGTGAGCGCGGGCGTGTAGAACGCGGCATCCGGGTTGTCGTCGAAGCCGGCGACCGAGACGTCGGCCGGAACCGCGAGCCCGCGCGCGGCGAGCCCCGCCATGAGCCCGAGCGCCATCTGGTCGTTGGCCACGGCCACCGCGGTGGCGCCCGCGCGCACGTGCGCGGCGACCGCGTCGGCGACGGCCGCGCCGGAACCGGCGCTCCAGTCCCCCTCGACGCGCCCCTCCCGCGCGAGTCCGCGACGGGCCACGGCATCCGCGACACCGGCCGTGCGGGCGAGGGCTTCGCGCCAATCCGCGGGGCCGGCGACCTCGACGATGCGGCGATGTCCGAGGTCGGCGAGATGATCCACGACGAGGGCGGCCGCGTCCCGCTGGCGGATCCCCGACTCGCCGTACAGCGGGACGAGCGGCACGTCGTATCCCTCGAGAGGAGTGGCTCCGTGAGCGGCGACGAGCACGATCCCGTCGACCCCCTGGTCGAGCAGGTGGCGCACGGCCGCGTCGATGTCGGCCGGGTCGTCCGAGTCGGTGTACGCGGTCGAGATCCACCGACCGCGCGCCCGCGCGGCCCGTTCGAGCGCCGCGATCCCCGCCGACGGACCGTGGAGGACGGCATCGGATGCAACGACCCCGACGGTCCGAGTGAGGCTCGTGCCGAGGGCGCGCGCGGCGTTGTTGACCCGGTAGTCCAGCGCGGCGACCGCCGCGAGGACGCGTTCGCGGGTGGCATCCCGGATGCCGGGATAGTCGTTCAGCACGCGGGACACGGTCTGCGTCGAGACGCCCGCGGCATCGGCGACGTCGCGCATGCCGATGCGCTTCACCCCGCCGTCGCCACTCATGGTCCCTCACAGTAGCGGCGCGCACCCCCCTCGGCGTGCGCGCGCCCGCGCGGTGCGAGGCGCGAAGGCCTCCGCGGACGCCGAGACTGCACCAGGCTGACAAACCCGGCGCGGCCTGCGGGGGTTTTGTCACGCCGATGCAGTCTCGAGGAAGCGAATCCGCGCCGGCACCGGGCCCGAACCCGGCGCCGGCCCCGACCCTCCCTTACTCGAAGTTGCGGTGCCGAGCCACGAGGTCCTCGAACTTCGCGCCGGTGCGGCGCACGAGCATGAGGTACAGCACGTCCCAGAAGATCCAGAGCGACTGCTCGAAGAGGCTCCCCATGGCCTGGATCGTCGGCACGAGGCCGCTCGGGTCGTCGGCGCCGTAGGTGTGCGCGGGGACGGTCAGCACGATGTCGGCGAGCTGCGCGGTGGGACCGTCCGGGACGGCCGTGGCCACCATCAGCGTCGCGCCGGTCTTCTTGACCTGCTCGGCGATGTAGTGCAGGTGCGGGATGTTCGCGGGACCCGACGGCATGATGAACAGGTCGTCGGCGGTGACGGCGGGCGTGGTGTCGTCCCAGCCCCAGTGCACGGTCTTGCCGAAGTGGGTCAGGCGCATCGCGAACGCCTTCGACCCGAGGCCCTCGCGGCCGATGCCGAGCACGAAGATGCGCGGGTGCTTCTCGAGGGCGTCGAGGGCGGCCTCGATGTTCTCCTCGGGGACGCGGCGGAACACCTCCCCGAGTTCCGCGACGACGGTCGAGCTGATCTCCTGAAATTCCGACATGAGCGGTCCTTTCTTTCGTCTGCCGGGTCAGCGGGTGCTGGTGCGGCCGCCCCAGCGGCCGACGAGCAGCGCGAGGAGGATGACCGCGCCGTACACCGCGTTGATCCAGAAGGTGGGGACGCCCGCGAGCGTCAGCACGTTGGTCAGGGTACCCAGCAGGAGCACGCCCATGAGCGCGCCGACGATGCGCCCCTGCCCGCCGTTGAGCTGCACGCCGCCGATGACCGCGGCGGCGAGCGCGCTGAAGATGAGGTTGTCGCCCATGCCGCTGGTGACCGAGGCGAGGCGGCCGGCGAGCATCATGCCGGCGAAGGCGGCGAGGGCGCTGGCCACGACGAAAGCGGTGATGAGCACGGCATCCACTCGGATGCCGGCGGCCCGCGCCGCGTCCGCGTTTCCGCCGATCGCGTAGAGCGCACGACCCCAGGCGGTGTAGCGGAGGACGAGCCCGGCGACGAGGAACAGGATGCCGGTGATCCAGATCGCGGCGGGGATGCCGGCCCAGCGGGCCGAGCCGACGTAACGGAACGCCTCGGGGAGACCGGCGAGGGTCTTGCCCTGGCTCACGCCGAGCGTGATGCCGCGGAGCAGGATCAGCATCGCCAAGGTGACGATGAACGGATCGAGCTTGACCTTCACGACGAGGAACCCATTGATCAACCCGATGACGACGCCGATCGCGAGGGTCACCAGGATCGCGACGCCGGGGCCGACCTCGGAGCCGAGACCGCCCATCGCCGCCGGCACCATGAGCCATGCGGCGACCATCGGGGCCAGGCCCACGGTGGATTCGAGCGAGATGTCGAGCTTTCCCGTGATGAGGATGAAGGTCAGGCCGATCACGACGATGCCGAGCTCCGCGGACTGCCGCAGGATCAGCGTCAGGTTCGCGGCCGAGAGGAACGCGGGGCTGACCACCGCGCCGACGATGGCGACGATGATGAGGCCCGGCAGGACGCTCAGCTCGCGCACGTTCTTCACGACCGTGCGCATCACGGGGTTGGTCGCGGGGGCGGGGGTTCGGACGACGGTGGTACGCACGATGTTCACTCCAGGCCTTCGATGGCTCGAACGATGTCTTCTTCGGTGGGGTCGGCGAGCTCGGCCGAGATCCGGCCCTCGCGCATGATGAGGACGCGGGAGCTGACCAGCAGTTCCTCGACGTCGTCGGAGATGAGGACGACGGCGACGCCGTCGGCGAGGGCGCGCAGCATGAGGCCGTAGATCGCGTCCTTCGCGGCGATGTCGACGCCCGCGGTGGGCGAGATCAGCACGAGCACGCGGGGCTTGCGGGCCAGGGCGCGGGCGAGCACGACCTTCTGCTGGTTGCCGCCGCTGAGGCCGGACACCGCGAGCGCGGGGTCCGGCGGGACGAGCGCGACGTCGGCGATGAGGTCGCGCGACAGGGCCGTCTGCTTCCGCGGCGAGAACACGCCCGCCGGGGCGAGCTGGTCCATGATTCCCATGGTCATGTTCTCGGCGACGCTGAGCTGCGGGACGTAGCCGTCGCGGTGGCGGTCCGCGGGGACGAAGCCGATGCCGGCGCGCTGGCTGGCCTTGACGTCGCCGGTGCGGATGGGGGCACCGGCGACCACGACCTCGCCGGACGCCAGGCCGCGGAGCCCCGCGATCGCCTCGCCGACCGAGTACTTGCCCGAGCCGCCCACCCCGCCGATCGCGACGAGCTCGCCGGGCGCGACCGAGAGGCTGACGTCGGTGAACGCCCCCTCCTTCTCGCTCGCCGATCGGAGCTGCACCGCGGGCGCGGCATCCTCGTCCGGGGCGATGCTCTCGGCACGGTGGCGGCGCTGCTCCTGCCCGGCGAGGAGGGCCTCGACGAGGTCGTCGGACCGGATGTCGTCGCCCAGGCGCGACCACAGCAGCTTGCCGTCGCGGAGCACCGTCGCGGAGTCGCAGATCGCGGTGACCTCGCGCAGGAAGTGCGAGACGAACACGAACGTCACGCCCTGCTGCTGCAGCTCCTGCACCTTGTCGAACAGGCGTCGGATGGCCGCGCCCTCGAGCTGCACGGTCGGCTCGTCGAGCAGCACGATGCGGGTGCCGGCCTCGAGCGCCTTGGCGATCGTGAGCATCTGGCGCTCCTCGATCGGGGCGTCCGAGAGCAGCATGCGAGGGTCGAGGCGGATGTTCCACTCGTCGAGGATCCGCTCGGCCTCGGACTGCATCTTCTTCCACGACACCCGCGCCCCCGAGGTGGGCAGGCGTCCCGCGAAGAGGTTCTCGGCGATCGTGAGGTTGGCGAACACCGAGGGCCGCTGGTAGACGCAGGCGACCCGCTGCTGCCAGGCCTTCGGATCGGATGCCGGGGGCGCGGCCTCACCGAAGAAGCTCACTGTTCCGGTGTCCGGCGTCTCCAGGCCCGTGATCATGCGCAGCAGCGTGGACTTACCGGCGCCGTTGCGACCGATCAGCCCGTGCACCTGCCCGGGGAGGATCGAGACGGAGACGTCCTGAAGCGCCTTCGTCGCACCGTAGGTCTTGCTGACGCCGTCGATCTGAATGGCGGGCACGGTGGTCGATGGGGTGGTCATGACGTCTCCGTCTCGGGGGTGTCGTGGTGCGGCCGGATTACTTGGTGGCGCCGAACGCGTCGAGGGCGAACTGCTTGTTGCCCCACAGGTTCGGGTCTTCCACGTTGTCCTTGGTCACGACCGGGGTGGGCAACAGGTCGACCAGGTTGCCGTTGCGCTCCTCGACGACGCTGCCGTGGTCGGTGTTGCCGGTCTTGAACGTCTCGCCCTTGATCGCGCGCGTGAGGTAGTCCACGCCGTAGTCGATGTAGTCGGTCATCGGCTGTGCGACAGCGGCATCCAGCCATCCGTCCCGGATCGCGGTCATGGCCATGGGGCTGGCGTCGACGGAGACCTGGACGATGTGGCCCGGCTGACCGGCGGCGACGAGCTTGCCCGCGGACTTGAGGGTGTCGAGGATCGTCGGGAAGAACGTCGCGTCGCTCTGGTTGTAGATGCCCGCGACGTTGCCGTACTGGTTGAGCGCGGTCTCGATGCCGGCCGCTGCCTTCGCCGGGTCCCACTCGGTGGCGACGTTGACGAGCTTGACGTTCGGGTACTTCTGCTTCATGCAGTCGTTGAAGCCGTTGGTGCGGTCGCGGCCGTTGGAGGTGACCGGGTCGCCGTCGAGGGTGATGACGACGGCGTCCGCGGCGACGCGCTTGCCCATCTCCTCGCACGCGAGCTCGCCCATCTTGACGTTGTCGGCGCGGACGATCATGGCGATCTTGCCCGAGGCGGGCGCTTCGTCGATCGCGACGATCGGCACGCTGGAGTCGTTGGCGTATTCGATGGCCGGGACGATGGCGTCGGCGTCGCCGACGGAGATCACGAGGCCCTTGGCGCCCTTGTTGATGAGCGTCTGGATGTCGGTGATCTGCTGCGCCGCGTCGCGGTCGGCGTTGGTCGCCGGGATCGTGGCGTAGCCGAGCTCGGCGAAGCGCTCCATGGAGCCGACGTTCTCGGCGTTCTGGAAGGGGTCGGTGTGCGGCTGCGAGTAGCTCAGCGGGGTGTCGGCGGGGTTCGCGTCGCCGCCGGCGGCACCGGAGTCGGTGGATGCCGCGCCGGAGCAGCCGGCGAGGAGCAGGGCGCCCGCGCCGAGGAGCGCGAGTCCGGTGATGGGTGAAGTTCGCATGCGTACTTCCTCTCTGAAGTGCAGAAGCCTCTGGGGGCCGGTGGCGTTTCGGGATGCAGGATCGAGGTCCTGCACGTATCGTACGTGTTGTACGTACAGAATGTACAGTGTCAATCGAAACTCGTTCGGCGGGGGTTCCGGACGACGACGATGCGGGTCGGGTATCCGCACCGTCTGTACAGTCGGAATCAAACGTACGACGGGAACGCGCAACGACGCGCACGACGAGGAGGATCACGTGGCGCACACGATCGAACGGGTCTCCCCCGTGCCGTACTACGAGCAGCTCTTCGAGATCCTGCGCGAGCGCATCACCCACGGCGACATCGCCGAGGAGGAGCGCCTGCCGAGCGAACTCGAGCTGTGCCGCGAGTTCGGTCTCTCGCGGGCGACCGTGCGCCAGACCCTCACGAAGCTCGAGAACGAGGGGTACGCCCACCGCATCCCCCGCCGCGGCGTCTTCGCGAGCGTGCCGGGGCAGACCGCGGGATGGACCGTGCAGGAGGGCTTCCTCGAGTCCCAGCTGCGGCACGGACGCACGGGGATCACGACCGAGGTGGTGCGCGCCGGGTACGTGACCCCCGACGCCCATGTCGCCGAAGCCCTGCGCACTCCCGACGGAGCCGAGGTGTTCGCCCTCGAACGCGTGCGTTCCCTCGACGGCACGAAGGCCATGTTCAGCACGAACTGGTTCCCGCGCGAGGTGGGCCGCACGATCGAGTCCGAGGCGGGTGTCCTCGACGGCTCCGCGTCGCTCAACGGTCACCTCCGGGCCGCCGGGTTCGTCAGCAGCGGCGCGCAGCGCGTCATCCACGCCCTTCCCGCCCCGCCCGAGGTCGCGGCGCACCTCGAGGTCGGCGTCGACCACCCGGTGCTGCGCGTCCGGTCGCTGTCGTGGGCCGCCGACGGCACCCGGTTCGACTACTACGAGACGTGGGTGCTCACCGACGTCATCCCGCTCGAGGTGAGCGTCGCCGCGAGCTGATCGCGCTCAGCCGAGCATCCCCGTCGCGAACCCGCCGAGGGCGTCCGCGCTCAGCCGAGCATCCCCGTCGCGAACCCGCCGAGGGCGTCCGCGCTCAGCCGAGCATCCCCGTCGCGAACCCGCCGAGGGCGTCGATCGGGTCCGGATGCCACCCGCACGCGGTCGCCGCGAGGAGCGCGGCCCCGACCGCGGTGACCTCGGGCTCGAGCACCGGGACCGCGGGAACCCCGTTCACGGCCGACTTCACCGCGATCCATCCGGGCGACCGCACCCAGCCTCCCGCGACGCGCACCTCACCGACCCCGCCCACGTCGCCGCGTACCGCGTCGACCGCGTCGCGTCCCGCGACGGCGAGCGCGCCCAGCACGGCAGACGCCCGGACGAGCGGGTCCGCCGGGGCGTCCGGGGCGTACCTCGGCTCCCCGCCGCCGCGCTCGCCCGGCACGAAGAAGCCCGAGTCCCACAGTTCGAGGGGCTGCGCGCGGCCGATCAGCAGGTGTCGGATGGCCCGGGCGACGTCGGGGTCGCGGGAGGCCCACTGCACGTTACGGGCGAGTTCCTCGACACGCAGCAGCGTGCTCCCGTCGGACCGGATGCCGGGAGCCAGGTCGACGTGATCGTCGCCGCGGGCGCACGCGACGCGGGTCTGCGCGACCACGACCTCGGCGGTACCCATCGAGTCCAGGACCGCACCGGGGACCATGAGCTGCACGCCCCACCCCCCGATCGGGTGATCGTGGCCGCCGACGACGGCGACGGCATCCCGGGCCAGGACTCCCGCCTCGCGGAGGCGCCGCGACCGGATCGCCCCGACGACCTCGCCGGTCCGCAGGACGGGGGGCAGCAGCCGCGCGTCGCCGAGCGCGAGGGACACCCGGTCGGCATCCCACGCGCGGTCGCGGCTGCGCCACGCGGCGGTGCGCGGAGCCAGGGTGTCGCTGAGGAACGGGCGCCCGGTCCACAGCACGGCCGGCAGATCGGTGAGGGCGATCCACGCCGCCGCGCGATCGGCACCCGGCTGCGCCCTCGCCCAGCTCCACCCCACGAGTGTGCGGACCGCGTCGGTGTCGACGTCGAGGGTCTCGTCGCCGACGAGCGCGGGGCGCAGGTGCCGGAACACCTCGTGCCGCCGCGGGTCGAACCACGCCAGCGCCGGGACGAGCGGCGTCAGGTCCTGATCGACGAGGACACCGTCCTCC
The DNA here is from genome assembly GCF_000333395.1 of Microbacterium sp. B19. Taxonomy (GTDB): domain Bacteria; phylum Actinomycetota; class Actinomycetes; order Actinomycetales; family Microbacteriaceae; genus Microbacterium. Next base: position 2,426 of record NZ_BADA01000327.1, on the reverse strand, counting down.
CCGATTCCGGCGACGCACAGCGCGTGCAGCTCGCGTCCACCGCCGCAGACCTCGACGACCATGTCCTCGATCGCCGCGACGAGGGCGCGGGCATCGATGGCGAGGTCACCGCCCGCGCGACGGGTCGGCCTGCTGGCCCGGGCGACCACGGCGCCCTCTCCGGCGATCGCGACGACCTTCGTGTTCGTGCTGCCGACATCGATGCCGACGGCCACGGGGATGCGCGATCGAGACGTCACCGTCGAACCCTCCCCAGCGAAGCGAGGACCGTGCGCGGTCCCTGTTCGACCCTAGCGAACCCCGGTTCAGACCGGCGCGGGAGCCGTGATGCCGGAGGGCGCGGGGACGACGTACCCCAGGGCGACCTGGGCGTCGTGGTGCTGACGGCGGATGCGGGGAGCCGGCTCCGCCGCCGGAATGCGCTCGAGCTCCACGGGCCACGCGGGGAATTCGCCGGTCAGGGCGACGGCGGCCTGCATCGCTGCCCCCTTGGCCACGTATTCGTCGGCGGTGGGCACGTGGATCGGCAGGACGACGAGCTCGGCGAGCACCCGCTGCACGGCGGGGTTCTTCGCCGCGCCGCCGATGACGAGGAGCCGACGCGCGTGCACGCCGCAGGCGTCGAGCGCGTCCAGCATCGCGACTTGGCTCGCCACCGTGCCCTCGACGATCGCGCGGGCGAGGTTCGCGCGCGTGAAGTTCGTCAGCGTCGCGCCGAGCACGGCTCCGCGGGCGTGCGGGAGGTCGGGCGTGCGCTCCCCCTCGAAGTACGGCAGCAGCGTCAGACCGTCGGCCCCGGGTTCGGCCGACAGCGCGAGCTCGGCGAGCTCGTCGTGCGTGCAGCCGAGGATCTCGGCGCCGACCTGCAGGTTCCGGGCGGCATTGAGCGTCGCCACGATCGGGAGGTGGACGCCCGTGGCATCCGCGTAGTTGCAGACGTACCCCGCGTAGTCGTGGACCGCGTGCGCCGTTCGCGCGTAGACCACGCCCGAGGTACCGAGGCTGAGCACGGCATCCCCCTCCTCGAGCCCGAGGGCGAGGGCCGCGGCGGCGTTGTCCCCGCTGCCGACGCCGATCGGGATCCCCTCGGGGATGCCGGGGAGCCCCCGTCCGGTCCGACCCGCGGTCGCGCGCGGACCGAGGACCGTCGGCAGCACGACGTCGTGCCCGAGGGCGTGGACCACGAGATCGCGCTCGTACTCCCCCGTCTCGGGTGACCAGTAACCGGTGCCGGAGGCCTCGGAGCGGTCGGTGACCAGCGCCTCGATGTCGCCCGCGCCGGGACCGTGTCCGGCCAGTCGCCACGTCAGCCAGTCGTGCACCACCGCGATCGCCGCCGTGCGGGCGGCGGCATCCGGGTGCTCGTCCCGCAGCCAGCGGGCCTTCACGACCGTGTCGGACAGCGTCAGCGGCAGACCGGTGCGGCGGATCCACGTGTCGCGCCCGAGCTCGGCGTTCAGCGCGACCATGTGCGGGTGCGATCCGAGGTCGTTCCACAGGGGCGACAGCGCGGTGGGCACGCCCCGCGCGTCGAGGAAGATCGGGGTGTGCTGCTGCCCGCTCACGGAGACGGCGAGCACGTCGTCGAGGCCTCCGGCGGCGCGGACCGCCGCCAGCAGCGCCTCCCACCACACCTCGGGGTCGACGATCGTCAGTGGGGGGTGCGGAGCCGAACCCTCGCGGACCGGACGTCCCGTGTCCAGGTCACGGACGGTCACCTTGCAGCTCTGGGTGGACGAGTCGATTCCGGCGACGAGCCTCATTGCCACACCTTTCGTTCGAAGAAGGAGGGGCGCCCGGCGGCGCGGCTCATGCGGGCATCTCCGCGAGGTGGGCCCAGCGGGCGGCCGTGCGCACGCGCCACGCCGCCAGTTCCGTCGTGCGGGCGGCGTCGGGCGGGACGTCGCGCGGCTCCGACGCACTCCAGGGAGAGCGGATGCCATGGGCCAGGGCCTGCGCGCCACGGGAGACGACCTCGGGGAAGCCGGACACGCTCAGCGGAACGCCCAAGTAGTCGGCCTTGAGCTGCAGCCACAGCGGATTCGCGCTCGCGGGACCGATGACCTTGACCCGGTCGAGCTCGAGGTCGAACAGCTCCCACACCTCGGCGAACTGGCGGACCATTCCAAGGAAGCACGCGAGCACGAGTTCGACGGCGGTCGTGTCGGTCTGCAGCCCCGCGATCGCGCCGCGCGCGGCGGCATCCTTGCGCGGCGGCGGGCTGCCGCGGAACTGCGGCAGCACCAGGGGGAGGCGGTCGAGGTCGACGACCCCGAGGATCCAGTCGCGGTGGGCGCGCGCCACGAGGTCGGCGAGCTCGTAGGGCTCACGATCCAGGAGGGTGCGGAGCGTCGCGAAGGCCGACCCGCCGGTGGGGATCGAGGCGAAGAGGGTGAAGCCGTCGCCGTCGCACGCGAGCCCGCCCG
>NZ_BADA01000328.1 GCF_000333395.1 Microbacterium sp. B19 | reverse complement strand
GTCCGCGTGGACGTCCATGCCGGAATGGGCACCCTGGTCGCCGGCATCCGGGCCCTGCTCCTCCAGGCGCTGCACCCCGGCGCGCTCGCGGGCGTGCACGACTGGTCGCGCTACCGCGAAGACCCGATCGGGCGTCTCACCGGCACGGTGCGGTGGGTCATCACCCTCACGTACGGATCGAGAAGCCAAGCGGATGCCGAGACCGCCCGCGTCGGCCGCTTCCACCAGCGCGTGCAGGGGTCGTACGTCGCCGGCGACGGCGCCGAGCGCAGCTACACCGCCGAGGACCGCGACCTCGTGCGGTGGGTGCACATCGCCTTCACGGACGCGTTCCTCCGCAGCCACCAGGCGTACGGCGGACCTATCCCCGGCGGCGCCGACGCGTACGTCGCCGACTGGGCCACCGCCGGGCGGCTCATGCGGATCCCCGACCCGCCGTTGACCGAGGCCGCGCTGCGCGCCGAGCTCGAGGGGTTCCTCGACCGCGGAGAGCTGCGCCGCGACGAGCGCGTCGACGACGTCGTGCGATTCCTGCGGAAGCCCCCGTTCACCGGACTGATGGGCATCGCGTATCGCGTGCTGTTCGCCGCCGCGGTGGCGACGTTCCCGCCGCGCCTGCGGCGGCTCCTGGGGGTGCGGCGTTCGTGGCTGCCGGTGAAGACCGCGACCCGCCTCATCCTCCGCATCACCGAGCGGGCGCTCGGCTCCGGCCCGCGCGCGCAGGACATGGCACGGCTGCGCCTGCGGCGCCTCGGGCTGTAGCCCGGGCCGGCGCGCGGCGTCTCACGTTCAGTGTCCAGGACACGCGGAGGCGCTCGCGTGGCATCCGCGTGTCTTGGACACCCAGCCGGGACCGGCCAGCACAACTCCTGCAGAATCCCGGGGCTGCGGCATCCGCGCCCGATGAGCAGCGGATCTGCCGGAGTTGCGCGCCCTCCTCTCCTCGCGCTCAGCGTCCGAGAACGCCGTCGCGCGGCGGGGGTGGCGCGTGTCCCTTCCCGTTCAGTGTCCAAGACACGCGGACGGGCGCGCGTGGCATCCGCGTGTCTTGGACACCCAGCCGGGGGCGGCCGAGGCCCTGGCATCCATCCCTCGGCGACGACTCCGACGCCGCACGGCCCGCCCCGACGTAGCCTGGAATCACCCGAGCACACGGCGGAGGCGACATGAGCGACGACCCGAGACAGGCGGCGGAGCAGTACCGTCTGGACCGGCGCATGCGGGATGCCGGTCTGGAACCGGAATCCGCGGAGGCGCGGGCGCGCGGCTCGACGGCCGCCGAGCGGGCCGCGTTCGTCGAGACGTCGATCCAGCAGGCGATCCGGCGCGGGGAGTTCGAGAACCTGCCCGGGGCGGGGAAACCGCTCCCCGACCTGGGCGGAAGTCACGACCCGGACTGGTGGATCCGCCGCAAGATCGAGACCGAGAAGCTGTCGGGGCTGGGGCCGCCCGCGCTGACGCTGCGGGTCGAACACGCCGAACTCGCGGAGCGGATGGATGCGATCTCGCGCGAAGCCGACGTCCGCGAAGCGCTGGAGGACTTCAACCGCCGCGTCATCGAAGCCCGCCGGCAGTTGCTCGGCGGACCTCCCGTGGTCACGCCGACGGTGGACGTGGATGCCGAGCTCTCGGCGTGGGCGTCCCGCCGCCGCGCTCGCGAGGCGGCTTCCGTCGCCGCGCTCCCGCCGCGGCGCCGTCGGTGGTTCGGGCGCTGACCCGCGGCCACCGCACACGATCCGGTCGAGCGCTCACGATCGGGGCGACCGGGGCGTAGGCGCTCGACCCGATCGTGGGCGCTCGGCAGGCGTCAGAGCCGCGCGAGCGCCTCGGCGCGGGCCACCAGCGCGCGGGCGCGCGCGAGGGCGGGGGCGTACGAGCCGTCGACCGGGCCGTCGGGAACCTCCGACAGGAGCGTCCGGGCCGCCTCCACCTCGGCCGGCGTCGGCGTGAATCCGGCGTGGGCACCCGGGATCGCGGCATCCCGCAGCGCGAGCGTGCCCGTGAACCCCATCGCGGCGGCGTGCTCGGCGGCATCCCGAGCCTGCTCGACCGAACCGCACGGGCCGTCGATCGGCCCCGCGATCCGGGCGGCCGCCGACGCCACGACCAGCTGCGCCCGGGGCCAGGACAGGGCGGTGCGGTCGTCCGCCATGCCGGTGTCGCGGCGGAAGTCGCCGGTGCCGAAGGCCAGGCGCCGGGTCGCGGGGTGCGCAGCGATCGCCGGGGCCGCGAGCAACGCCGCGGCCGACTCGATCATCGCCACGATCGGCACACCCACCCGACGGGATGCCGCGACATGGGAGACGTCGGCGGGTCCGGCGCACATGGCGAGCACGATGCCGGCCAGGCGGTCGTCCAGCTCACGGCACAGCTCCAGGTCGGCTTCGCCGTCGGGCGTGCCCGCGGCGCTGATCCGCAGCCAGACGGGCGCGGTCTCGGCGGCGCGGCGGGCGCGTTCGCGACCCTCGGTCTTGCGCGCGGCGGGCAGCCCGTCCTCGAGGTCGAGGACGAGCACGTCGGCCGCGGTGTCGCCGCCGGCTGCCAGCGGCGAGCGCAGCAGCCACGTGCGGGCGAGGTCCACGCGCGCGGGGGCGGGGGCGGCCGAAGCCGCCCCCGCCGAGTGCTGCGTCAGGCTCACGAACGACCCCGGGCCGCCGCCTCCGCCTCCGCCTGAGCGCGGAAGGCGTTGAGCGCCTGGGTGTCGACCGACGCCGGAACGGGCGCGGCGTCCGCCGCCGGAGTGGCGGCGTGGTCGTGACCGGTGAGGAGCGTCTCGTCGAAGGGGATGCGGCCCGCGAGGACCTCGCCGACGCGCTCGCGGTCGTACTGCTTGGTCCACGCTCCGATGAGGAGGGTTGCCACGGCGTTGCCGGTGAAGTTCGTGACCGCGCGGGCCTCGGACATGAACCGGTCGATGCCGACGATGACGCCGACGCCGTTGACCAGGTCGGGGCGGTAGGCGGAGAGGCCGCCGGCGAGGGTCGCGAGGCCCGCACCGGTGACGCCGGCCGCGCCCTTGGAGGCGATGATCATGAAGATCAGGAGGCCGATCTGCTCGGGGATCGACATCGGGGCGCCCATCGCGGTCGCGATGAACAGCGACGCCATCGTGAGGTAGATCGCGGTGCCGTCGAGGTTGAACGAGTACCCGGTCGGGACGGTGATGCCGACGACCGGCTTCGAGACGCCGAGGTGCTCCATCTTCGCGATGAGGCGCGGCAGCGCGGCCTCGGAGGACGACGTGCCGACGATGAGGAGGTATTCGCGGCCGAGGTACTTCATGAGCGAGAAGATGTTGACCCGCGTGACGGCGAACAGCAGCAGACCGAGGACCACGGCGATGAAGAGGAAGCAGGTCAGGTAGAACGAGCCCATCAGGATGCCGAGGCTGATGACGGCCCCGAAACCGGTCTTGCCGACGACCGCGGCGATCGCACCGAAGGCACCGATCGGGGCGAGCCACAGGATCATGCCGAGGATGCGGAAGACGAGCACCTGGAAGTTGCGGATGCCCTCGACCATACGCGCGCCGCGCTCGCCCATGCCCTGCAGCCCGAAGCCGACGAGGAGAGCGATGAAGAGCACCTGGAGGATGCTGCCGCCGGTGAACGCCGAGAAGAACGTCGTCGGAATGATGCCCAGGATGAAGTCCTGCGTGGTGGTCGGCTCGGGGACGGCGTCGTAGGCCGCACCCGCGATGTTCAGGCCCTCACCGGGGTGGATGATGTTGCCCACCAGCAGGCCGATGCCGAGCGCGAAGGTCGACATCACGAGGAAGTAGACCAGCGCCAGGCCGCCGATCTTGCCGACCGTGGAGGCCTTCGCGATCGAGCCGATGCCCACGACGATCGTGCAGAAGATGACCGGGGCGATCATCATCTTGATGAGGCTGACGAAGCCCTTGCCCACCGGCTCCAGGGCGACGGCGAACTGCGGGGCGGTGAGCCCGACGACGATGCCCGCCACGACGGCGACGATGACGGCGATGTAGAGCCAGTGGTTGCGGTCGATCTTCTTGCGAGGACGACCGTCGCGTGTGGTGCTGAGTGAGAGAGACATTCGCGACTTCCCCTTCTGTGAAACGTCTTTGTTTCCTCCGGCGGGGCCGCCGGGGATGTCCCGACTTTCGTTCAGCGCGGCGCACGGGGCGATTTGTGGTCGTATTGTTCACGGCAGACCGAAGGAGGGAGCGACGTGCGATTGAGCGTGGGCGGACGACTGGCGATCGTTTCGCTCGGCGTCGTGCTGCTGGTCGCGGGCGTGCTCGCAGCGCTCCTGTCGGTGCAGTTGTCCGACTCCGGGCAGCGCCAGGCGGAGCAGGTCACCCGCTCGGTGGCGGAGACGCTCGCGCACGAACCGGACGTCGCGGCGCTCGTCCGAGCGCGCGATTCCGACACGCTGCAGCCGATGGTGGAGGCGATCCTCGCCGAGGGCGATCTGTCGTTCGTCACGATCATGACGCCCGACGGCATCCGGCTCACCCACCGCAATCGCTCCGAGATCGGTCAGCAGTACCTCGGCTCCCGGGAGGAAGCCCTCGCCGGACAGACGTACACCGAGGTCTACGACGGCACGCTCGGACCGTCCGTGCGCACGATCACGCCGATCCGTGACGGCGGCGCCGACGACGGCGAGATCGTGGGGCTCGTCTCGGTCGGTGTGACGCTCGGCGCCGTGCAGGCGGATCTCGCCGCCCGCGTCCCGACGATCGTCGCCGCCGCGGCCGGGATCGTGGGGATCGGCATCCTCGGCGCCCTGTACGTCCGGCGCAGCGCGCGCCGTGTCACCGGGTCGTACACGCCCCGCGAGCTCGCCCGGCTCGTGGAGAGCTACGAGACCGTGCTGCACTCACTGCGCGAGGGGCTCGTCGTCACGGACGGCCGCGGGCGGATCGTGCTGTACAACGACGAAGCCGCCGACCTCCTGGGCCTGCCGCCGGCGACCGAGGGCCAGGTCGACCTCGACCCGCGGGAGACCGACATGGATGCCGCTCTCGCCGACGCGATCGCGACCGGACGCCGCATGGTGGAGGAGACCGTGGCCACCGGCGATCGGGTGCTGCTGGTCAACCAGGAGGAGGCGCGCGATCTGAACGGGCGCCGCGCCCCCGAGCGCGGGCGGGTCATGACCCTCCGCGACCGCTCCGAGCTGCAGGCGCTGCTCGGCGAGCTGGAGGGGGTCCGCACCCTCAGCGAGACGCTGCGCTCGCAGACCCACGAGCACGGCAACCGGCTGCACGCGCTGCTCGCCCTGCTCGAACTCGGGCGCATCGACGACGCGCGGCGGCTCATCGCGGCATCCACCGAGGGGCGCCAGGATCTCGCCGACCGCATCGTCTCCGGCAACGACGGCGCGGTGGTCGTCGCGCTGCTGCTCGGCAAGCTCGACGAGGCCGCCGAGCGCGGCGTGGCCCTCGACCTCGACGTCGCCGAGCCGACGCCCGCGCTCCCGCTGGCCGCCGCCGAGGCGGTCACGGTGGTCGGCAACCTCGTGGACAACGCGATGGATGCCGCGGCCGCCGGCGCCGAACCCCGCTGGGTCCGCGTGTCCCTCACGCGGAAGGGACCCGACGTGGCCATCGAGGTGAGCGACAGCGGCGCGGGGTTCGACCCCGACCTCGCCGACCCGTTCGCGTTCGGCGCGTCGACCAAGCCCGCGGCGGCTCCCGGCGGCCGCGGCGTGGGGCTCGCGCTCGTGCGCGACATCGTCGCGGCGCACGGCGGGACGCTCTCGGTCAGCGGCGCACCGACGACGGTGCGCGTGATGCTGCCCGCGCCCGTTGAGGCGGTGCCCGCGTGATCCGGGTGCTCGTCGTCGACGACGACGCCCTCGCGCTCGAGTTGCATACCGCCTACGTCGGACGCGTCCCGGGGTTCGAGGTCGTCGGGCAGGCGGCGGGGGCGCGCGCGGCGCTCACCGCGATCGCGGATCTTGCCCGCCCCATCGACCTCGTGCTGCTGGACATGACCATGCCCGACGGCGGCGGCCTCGACGTCGCCCGGCGCGTGCGCGCGATGGGCGCGGGCGTCGACATCATCGCCGTGACAGCGGTCCGGGATGCCGCGACCGTGCGCGCCGCGGTGTCGACCGGGGTCGTGCAGTACCTCATCAAGCCGTTCACGTTCGCCGCGTTCCGCGAGCGCCTCGAGGCGTACCGCGCGTACGTCGAGGGGCTGGACCGTGCCGCCGGGGACGCCACGCAGTCCGAGGTCGACGCGCTGCTCGGGACGCTGCGCACCGTCGCGGCCCCCGCGCTGCCGAAGGGCCTGAGCGATGAGACGCTGCAGGCCGTCGCGGAACGCGTCCGCACGGCATCCACCGCGGTGTCCTCCACCGAGGTCGGCGAGCGCGAGGGCATGTCGCGCGTCACCGCCCGCCGGTACCTCGAGCACCTCGCCGACGTCGGCCGCGTGCGCCGCGAGCCGCGCTACGGCGGCCCCGGCCGCCCCGAGATCACGTACGCCTGGGTCCGCGGCTGACGCGCACCCCCTTCCGCGCGCCCGTGCCCTGCGGGCATCTCCGCCGCCAGTTCACGTGAAGTGGCCGAGCGCACGCGTCACAGCGCCCCGTGCCGCGTGATGTCGACCAGATCGCGTGAACTGGCGGCTGGGACCGGGGCCCGCGTCAGAGGTCGAACGCGGCCCGCACGCCCTCGTTCACCACGACGCCGGCACGCACGTTCAGGCCCTTCGCGAGGGCCGGATCGGCGGATGCCGCGGCCTCCCAGCCCGCATCGGCGATGCGGGTGATGTACGGGAGCGTGGCGTTGGACAGCGCGCGCGTGGAGGTGTGCGGCACGGCGCCGGGCATGTTCGCGACGCAGTAGAACAGCGAGTCGTGGACGCGGAACGTCGGCGCGTCGTGGGTCGTCGGGCGCGACCCTTCGAAGCAGCCGCCCTGGTCGATCGCAATGTCGACAAGCACCGAGCCGGGCTTCATCGCGGCGACCATATCGTCCGTGACGAGCTTGGGCGCCGCGGCTCCCGGGATCAGCACCGAGCCGATGACGAGGTCGGCGTCGGCGAGCTGCTCGGCGATCTCGAGGCGGGTCGACGCGCGCGTCTGGATGGCACCGCCGAAGCGCTCCTCGAGCTGACGGAGCTTGGGCAGCGAGATGTCGATCACGGTGACGTTCGCGCCGAGGCCGAGGGCGTTCGCCGCGGCGTGCTCGCCCGCGACACCGCCGCCGATCACGACGACCTTCGCCTTGGGCGTTCCCGGAACACCGCCGGGCAGCAGGCCGCGGCCGCCCGAGGCCCGCAGCAGGTGGTGCGCGCCCTCGATGATCGACAGGCGCCCGGCGACCTCGCTCATGGGGGCGAGGAGCGGCAGCGCACGGTCGGTGGTCTGCACGGTCTCGTACGCGACGGCGGTGGTCCCCGCGGCCATGAGCGCGTCGGTCAGCGGCCGGTCGGCCGCGAGGTGCAGGTACGTGAAGAGCGTGAGGTCGGGACGCAGGTGCCCGTACTCGGGCGCGATCGGCTCCTTGACCTTGACGAGCAGCTCGGCGCGCGCCCACGTCTCGTCGGCGGTCGCCACGATCTCGGCGCCGGCCGAGCGGTACTGCTCGTCCGAGAAGCCGCTGCCCTCGCCGGCGCCGGCTTGCACCAGCACCTCGTGGCCGCGGTGGACCAGAGCGTCGACGCCCGCGGGCGTCATCGCGACACGGTTCTCGTTGTTCTTGATCTCGGTGGGCACGGCGACGCGCATCGGTCTCTCCTCGGAATGGTGGTGGCAGGAAGAATCGCAGGAATCCATGTTTCCGTGGCGTAAAGCCGCAGATTCTTCGGAATGGATGCCGCCTCCCCCGGTATCGTCGGCGGAAAGACCCCGGAGCCGATCGAGAAACCGAAGGATCTACGATGCCCGAAGACGACCTGCACCCGCTCGACGCCCGGATCATCGAGCTGCTCTCCGCCGACGCCCGGATGACGAACGCCGCCCTCGCCGACGCGCTCGGGGTCGCGGCATCCACCGCTCACACCCGCGTCCGGGGCCTCGTCGACCGGGGACTCATCACGGGATTCCACGCCGCCGTCGATCAGAGCAGGCTCGGCCGCGGGCTGCAGGCGATCGTCGGCGTGACCCTCCGGCCGGGGCAGCGGCACGAGAGCATCCGCGCCTTCGCGCAGGAGATCCGCCGCCACCCGGACGTGATCCAGCTGTTCTTCCTGGGCGGTTCCGACGACTTCCTCGTGCACATCGCGGTCGACGATTCTTCGGCCGTGCGTCGTTTCGTCGTCGATCAGCTGTCCGCGCGGAACAGCGTGGCATCCACGCGAACGAGCATCATCTTCGAATACCACCGCAACGCGCTCGCTGCGGATTTCGACTGATGAAGCCCCGCGCTGAAACGATACACTCAGCCGGAAAGTGAACCGCGAACCCCGGAGATCCCGTTGCTGCTGACGATCGGGCTGCTGGCGATGTGCCTCGGCGTGGCCGTCGGCATCGTCAGTGTCGCTCTGCCGCGTGTCACCACGCCCCTCTCCCTCACGACGTTCCTCCGCTACGCCGCCATCGCGGGGGTCCTCGCCGTGGGCTCGACCGTCATGTACGCGGTCCACGCCTCCGACGGAGGGCGCGGTTCGCTGGTCGTCGCGGACGCAGCGATGACGCTCTCCCCCGCCATCACGGCGGTCGGGGTCCGCGGGTTCCCTCCCCGAGCCCAGCGCGTCGCCACGGGGGTCGCGGTGGCGATCGCGGTCGGCGTCGGCGTCTGCACCGCGGTGACGGACGCGGAGACGGCGCTCGTCGTCAAGTCCGCCACGTTGGCGTTCGTGTGCGCCGGGTGCGCGCTCGCCGCGATCGCCACGACCACCGTCGCCCCGCTCCCGGCCCGACTGATCGCGGGCGCCATGGGCGCGTACGCGATCTTCTCCGCCGCGCGGGCGATCGTCGTGACGCTCGGCGGGGACGCTTCTCCGCTGTTCTCCGTCGAGTTCGCCACGGCCGTCGCTACCCTCACCGTGCTCGTGTGCGGTGCGGCGGTCATCCTCACGATCCACCCCGCCCGACGTGTCGCCGGGGACGGTCCGAACACTCTGTCCGTCGTCGTCATCGACGACGCTCGGCTGCTGGCCCACGCCTACGGCAGCGAGCGTCTGAGCTCCCTCGTCGCCGAGCTGCGCGTGGCCGCGCGGGCCCTCGACGATCACGCCTTCGACGTCCGGCACGGCGTCGCGACCGCCCTGACCTCTGCCCTCGCGACCCTCGAGTACGAGATGCAGCACTCGTTCGGGTGGAACCCGGAGGAGATCGCCCTCCTCGCCGAACCCACGGCCGCGCGCTCTCGCTCGGACGACGACTGACGGCACCCGCGCTCGCGACGACACCCTGCGGCGTGGGACTCGGACGCGACGGATTTCGTCAAGCCCCCCTATTCGCCCCGCGGCACCGCCAGGATGAGCCGAGGGAGGCACCGTGCTGTCGATAGGACTGGCTGTGATGTGTGCCGCCGTCGGCGCCAGCATGATCGGGATCATCCTGCCCCACCTCGGATCCCGGATCCCGCTCACGTTCTTCCTTCGGGTGATCGGTCTCGCGGGGGTGCTCGCGGTCGGCTGCACGGCTCTGTACGTCGTGAGTCTCCACGGCGGTGATCGACTGACCTGCAGCGCGGCGGACGCTCTCATGGTCGCCGCTCCCCTGGTGGTCGGCGTCTCGACCACGTCGCCGGGGAGCCGCCGAACGCGCACGGTCGTGACGCTCGCGATCGTCCTTCCCGCGGCCGTCGCGTCGAGTTCGCTGCTCCTCCCGAACGAGGTCTCCCACATCGTGCGGATCGCCGCGGTCACGCTCGCCTGCGCGCTCGGCGCGGTGCTCGCTTTCACGTCCGTGATCGTCCCGCGGCGGTCGGTGGCCGCGATCGTCGTGTCGATGACGACCTACGCCGTCTACTCCCTGGCCCGCACGGTCGTCGCGCTCAGCCCCGCGGCATCGTCGGACTTCGCTCGAACGGTGTTCTCGCACGCCGTCAGCGCCGGAGTCGCGACGGCCTGCGTTCTCCTGATCGGTGCCGCCGTCGTCCTCGTGCGCCGCTCCCCGCACCCCGAACTGACCGGGGGCGGCACGTCCTGGACCCGGCTCGTCGTGGGCGACTGGCGTGCGGCGATCCGAACCCACGGCATGCCCACGGTGCTGGCACTCGTCTCCGAGTTGCGCAGCGCCGCCCGCGACGTCGACCCCGCGTCCGTCGACGTGCACCGGGGCGTGGACGTGCCGTGCCCCACGGCGCCGCTCGCCGTGAGCAGGGTGTTGCGCGAGACGTACGGATGGGGTCCCGAGAGCTTCGCGCTGCTCCGAGTCGCGGAGCCCCTCGCGCGCACGGCGCGGTCGCTGAGCCCGTCCGCACGGCCCTCCGACGCCGCCGAGGCGTAAGCGGAACGGCTAGCGGACGGCCGCGGCGATCGCCGCGATGTCCGCCGGGGCCGAGCGGCAGCATCCGCCGACGAGCCGGGCGCCCGCGGCCACCCACGCCGGCGCGTCCTCGGCGAGCGGAGCCGCGCCACCGTGCCAGGTCCGGGTCGTGGCATCCCATCGCTCCCCCGTGTTCGGGTAGGCGACGAGCGGGACGGCGGGCGCTTCGGCGAGTGCGCGCCCGACGCTGCCGGGAGCGCAGCAGTTCACGCCGACAGCGATGACACCCGGGACGGATGCCGCGGTCCTCAGCGCCGCGGCCCGCGACCCCGGCGCGGCGAAGCCCGTGCTGTCCGCCGACAGGCTCACGAACGCGGGGACGCCCAGGTCGGCCAGCTCGAGCGCGAGCGCCTCGACCTCGAGCGGCGACGGGACCGTCTCGACCGCGAGCAGGTCGGCACCCGCGTCGGCGAGCACGGCGAGACGCCGACGGTGCAGCGCGCGCAGCGCGGCGACGTCGAGTCCGTAGGCGCCGGTGTATTCGCTGCCGTCGGCGCGCAGCGCGCCGATCGGACCCACGGATGCCGCGACCACGCCGTCCCCCGCCTCTCGGGCGAGTGACACTGAACGGCGCAGGAGCCGCTCGACCTCGGCATCCGGGATCGCACCGCCGAAGCCCACCTGATACGAGGCCGTGATCAGGACGTCCGCACCGGCCGCGGCGAACTCCGCGTGGGCGGCCCGCACCTCGTCGGGGTCGTCCCGCAGCACGCGCGCCGACCACAACGGCGACGCCACGTCGTTGCCGCGGCTCTCGAGCAGCGTGCCGAGACCGCCGTCCAGGACCAGCGGTCCGGCACTGAGATCGATCACGCCTCGTGCGTCTCGCCGGCGGCGAGGACGCGCAGCACCCGGGCGAGCATCGCCTGGTCCGCGCGGCTGACGTCACGCAGCGCATCGCCTTCGAGGCGGACGAGCTCGGTCATGGCGGCATCCACGCGCTGGATGCCCTCGGGTGTGATGGCGACGAGGATCGCGCGGCCGTCCGACGGGTTCGGGCGGCGGGTGACGAGCCCGCGGTCGGCGAGCTTGTCGAGGCGGTTGGTCATCGCCGCGCTGCCGATCATCGTCGCGGCGATGAGACGCGTGGCGCTGAGCTCGGTGCCGGCACGGCGAAGGACGGCGAGGACGTCGAACTCCCACACCGCGATGTCGGCACTGGCGAACGCGCGGGCGCGCAGCTTCGACAGGTGGAACGCCGCGCGGCGCAGCCGCGACATGACGTCGAGGGGGGTCAGGTCGACCTCGGGCAGCAACTGCGACCAGGCGTCGATGAGGAGATCGACCTCGTCGTCCTTGTTGCTGGAGAGAGTGGACACACCACGACGGTACCGGAGCCGGGATGCCACTCGGCCACCGACGGCGCTTCTCCCGCGAAATTCCGGCTCGCGCGCCTCAGCCGAGATGCTCGGCGAGCGCCTCTCCCGCGGCGGTGAGCCACCGTGCGGGCTCGGCCAGCGCGGCCTCCGTCGACCCGGCGAGCTGCACGAGCGCGACCGCCGCGCCGAACCTGGAGGTGTCGGCATCCGGAGCGATCCGGCCGGCGACGAGGCCGACCCGGCGCCCCTCCGCGCGGGCGAGGGCCGCGACGCGCGCGGGGGCCTTGCCGGTCGCGGAGCTCGCGTCGAACGACCCCTCGCCGGTCACGACCACATCGGCCGCGGCCACGGCCTCGACGAGACCGAGGAGGTCGGCGATGCGCTCCGCCCCGGGAACAAGCTCCGCACCCCAGGCCCGCAGGGCCGCACCGGTGCCGCCGGCCGCACCCGTGCCGGGGAAGGCCGCGTCGGTGGCGAGCAGGTCCGCCGCGCGAGCCAGGGCGGCGTCGGCCGCGGGGATGTCCTCGGCGCCGAGGCCCTTCTGCGGCCCGAACACCGCGGCCGCCCCGCCCGGGCCGGTGAGGGGGCTGCGGACGTCGGTCAGCACGAGCGCCCCGCCGGCCGGCAGCGCGCGGAGACCCTGGCGTTCGAGGCGGACGGCGGTCCGCACGCCGCGCAATCCGGGCGGAACGTCGTGGCCCTCGGCATCCACGATCCGCGCGCCGAGGGCGGTGAGCAGACCGAAACCGGCGTCGGTGGAGGCGCTCGATCCGATCGCCAGCACGAGCCGGGAGACGCCCTGATCGAGGGCGGCGGCGATCGCCTGACCGAACCCGCGGGTGTCGGCGTCGAACGGCCGCAGGTCGCCGGCGAGCAGCTCGATCCCCGACGTGGACGCCAGCTCGACGACCGCGGTCCCGTGCGGCGCGTCCGCCGTCGCCGGGAGGAGGACCCAGGATGCCACGACCTCATGCCCGTGCGGACCGGTGACGGTCACCGGCATCCGTCGCGCTCCCGGCACGGCGACGACGAAGGCGTCGAGGGTGCCCTCACCACCGTCGGCCACCGGCAGCTCGACGATCGCGTCGCCGGGGCGCACGGCGCGCCACCCGGCTGCGAGCGCAGCGGCGGCGGCCGCCGCGGAGATCGATCCCTTGAACCCGTCCGGGGCGAGCAGCACGCGCGTCACGCGCCGACCCTACCGCGGGGCCGGGCGGTGGGGCGGCCCTGACCGCGAGACTGCACCCAGCTGACGAACCCACTGCAGCCTGCAACCGGGATGTCAGCCCACTGCAGTCTCGGCGCCATCGGGCCCGGCCCCGGCCCGGGCCCACCGCGGGCTCAGCGCACCGGCGGGGGCGCCGTCGTGCCGCGGGCGACGAGGCGGGTCGCGAGCTGCAGGTGCGTCTCGGGCAGCTCCTCCCCGGCGAGCAGCGCGAGGACCATCCGCACGGCTTCGGCGCCGAGGATCTTCATGGGCTGGCGCACGGTCGTCAGCGGCGGCTGCGCCCGTGCCGCCTCGGGCACGTCGTCGAAGCCGACGACGGACAGGTCGTCGGGCACGCGCAGCCCGCGGGCGGCGGCCACCTCGACGATCGACAGCGCCGACAGGTCGTTGGCGGCGAACACCGCGGTGGGCGGGTCGGGCAGCGCGAGCATCGCCTGCGCGGCCTCGCGCGCGACGTCCTGCTCGTAGTGCCCCTGCCCCACGAGGGCAGGATCGAACGGGATGCCGGCGGCCGACAACGCCTCGCGATACCCCGAGGCCCGGGCGACCGCCGACCGCAGGTCGGGGCGCCCCGCGATGAAGCCGATGCGTCGGTGGCCGAGCTGTACGAGGTGGTGGACGGCCTGCTGCGCGCCGGTGAAGCTGTCGGACTCCACGGTGGGAAGATCGGCGCGGCCCGTGTGCGGGTCGATCGCGACGATGGGCACCTCGGCGGCGACGTTCACGACGGTCGGGGTCACGAGGATCGCGGCGTCGATGAGCGTGCCGCTCAGGCGACTCAGCGACCGCCGCTCCCACCCCTCGCCGTCACGGCGCGCGCCGGTGTAGGCGAGCAGGTCGTATCCGGTGTCGGACAGCGCTCCCCCGACGCCCTTGAGGATCTCGGCCGAGAAGGGCTCGATGTCGGCGACGAGCACGCCGATCACCCCGGTCCGCCGCGACCGCATGCTGCTCGCGACGAGGCTCGACTCGTAGCCGAGGGCGCGCACGGCATCCAGGACGCGGCCCACGGTCTCGGGCGCCACCCCGTAGCGGCCGTTGACGGCTTTCGACACCGTGGCGACCGACACACCGGCAGCCGCGGCGACGTCGTGGATGGTGGCACGCCGGGTCATGGCATCCGACCCTAGCGTGGAAATCATTTTCGAAAACGTTTGACGACGCTTCGCGCCCGGGTGACACTGCTCCCACCCGGGCCGCACACCCGGACGTGAACGACCGGCACCGATGCCGACACCGGAGCATCCCGCACGGGACGCACCTCGACGAAGAGAAACGGGAATCACATGAACACGAGGAAACTCCTCGCCGCAGCCGCCCTCGCGGTCGCCGGCACCCTGGCCCTCGGCGGCTGCGCCGGCGGCGGGGGCGGACAGAACGCCGACGGGAGCGTCACGCTGACGCTGTGGCACAACTCCACCACCGGCGACGGCAAGAAGTACTGGGAGGACACCGCGGCGGCCTTCGAGAAGGCCAACCCCAACGTGAAGATCGAGATCCAGGCCGTGCAGAACGAGGAGATGGACGGCAAGCTCCAGACCGCCCTGAACTCCGGCGACGCCCCCGACCTGTTCATGGCGCGCGGCGGCGGCAAGCTCGCCGACATCGTCAAGGCGGGTCAGGTCATGGACCTGACCGACAAGATCTCCTCGGATGCCAAGACCGCCCTCGGTTCGTCGCTGTCGGCGTTCGAGATCGACGGGAAGAACTATGGGATGCCGGTCGCGGTGCTGCCGTCCGGCATCTTCACGTCGCAGGACGTCCTCACCGCCGCGGGCGTCACCGCGGCCCCGAAGACGATCGACGAGCTCGAGGCCGCCAACGCCAAGATCAAGGCCACCGGGGTCGCCCCGATCGCCGTCGGCGCGAAGGACGCCTGGCCCGCCGCGCACTGGTACTACAACTTCGCGCTGCGCGCGTGCTCCAAGGACGTGCTCGACGCGGCGGCCGCGAGCCGCAGCTTCGACGACCCCTGCTGGCTCAAGGCCGGAGAGGACCTCGAGTCGTTCCTCAAGACGCAGCCGTTCAACGACGGCTTCCTCACCACCGCCGCGCAGCAGGGCGCCGGTTCGTCCGCCGGTCTCCTCGCCAACAAGCAGGCGGGCATGGAGCTCATGGGCGCGTGGGACCCGGGCGTGATCGCCTCGCTCACGCCCGACCAGAAGCCGCTCCCCGACCTCGGCTGGTTCCCCTTCCCGGAGGTCCCCGGCGGTGACGGCGAGCCCGGCGCCATGATGGGCGGCGTCGACGGGTACTCGTGCTGGGTCAACGCTCCCGCGCAGTGCACCGACTTCCTGAACTTCCTGGTGAACAAGGAGAATCAGGAGGCCTACGCCACGGCCTTCCAGACGCTCCCCGCGTCCTCGGAGGCGACGGATGCCGTGACCACTCCCGCACTGCAGTCGGTGCTCGAGGCCTACTCGAAGGCGCCGTACGTCTCGGTGTGGCTCGACACCCTCTACGGCCAGAACGTCGGCAACGCGCTGAACGTCGCCGTGGTCGACATGTTCGCCGGCAAGGGCACCCCGCAGAGCATCGTCGACGCCGTCAACGCGGCCGCCGCGCGCTCCTGAGGGAACCGACATGACCACCGTGCGTCATCCCGTCGCCCCCGCGTCGGACGACGTCGTCGGTCGCCGCTCGGCCGAGGAGAGAGCTCCCCGCTCCTCCTCGGCCGGGCGGTCGCCCGTTCGGCGGCGCCGCGAGAACTGGAAGATCCGCGGGGAACTGGCGATCCTCCTGGGCCCCGCCCTGGTGGTGTTCGTCTCGTTCGTCATCCTGCCGGTGGCCCTGGCGGCCTTCTACGGCTTCTACAGCTGGTCGGGCTTCGGCACGCCGACGGAGTTCGTCGGCATCCGGAACTACGTCACGATCCTCACCGACCCGGCCTTCCACGAGGCCCTCGGCCACAACGCCTTCATCGTCGTCGGCTCCCTCGTGCTGCAGGGACCGCTGGCCCTCGGCCTCGCGCTGCTGCTGAACCGCAAGATGCGGTTCCAGTCGCTCATCCGCGTGCTGATCTTCGTGCCGTACGTCATCTCCGAGGTCGTCGTCGGCCTCGGCTGGGGCCTCATGCTGCAGTCGGGCGGAGCGCTCAACGGCGCCCTCGACAAGATCGGGCTGGAGGCCCTCCGCGCCGACTGGATCTCCGACCCGGCGCTCGCGATCTGGACCCTGCTCATCATCATCACGTGGAAGTACATCGGCTTCGCCGTGATCCTCTTCCTCGCCGGACTCCAAGGCATCCCGGAGGAGCTGTCGGAGGCCGCGGCCATCGACGGCGCGTCCTACTGGCAGATCCAGCGCCACATCGTGCTGCCGCTCATGGGACCGACGATCCGCATCTGGGCGTTCCTGTCGATCATCGGGTCGCTCCAACTCTTCGACCTCGTGTGGATCATCTGGGGCCAGTACGTCGCGTCCACCGCCGGCACCTCGACGATGGCCACGTACATGGTGGCCAACGGGCGCAACGCCGGCAGCTACGGGTACGGCAGCGCCGTCGCCGTGGTCATGTTCCTCATCTCGCTCGCCGTCGCGCTGCTCTACCAGCGCTTCGTGCTCCGCCGCGACACCGCCGGCGCCCTCACGGGAGGCACCAAATGACCGCCACCGCCACCCTCGTCGCCCCCCGCGCCGCGAAAGCGCCGCGCCGCCCGGCCGGTCGCAGCCGCTTCTCGTCCGCGCTCGTCGGCTTCATCGCGCTCGTCCTCATCGCGCTGATGCTCGGCCCGGTGATCTACATCATCCTGGGCGGTTTCCGCTCGAACTCCGAGATCACGGTCGACCCGGCCGGGTTCCCGACGCGGTGGAACTGGGAGAACTACACCGAGGTCCTCGCGAGCGGCACCTTCTGGGGACAGGTCGCCAACTCGACGATCGCGGCGATCGCGACGACCCTCTTCGTCGTCGCTCTCGGACTCATGGCCGCCTACGGGCTCTCGCGCTACAGCTTCCGCGGACGCGGAGCGCTCTACGCGCTGTTCACCGCGGGCCTGATGTTCCCCATGACCGTGGCGATCACCCCGCTGTACATCCTCGTGCGCAACCTCGGGCTGACGAACTCCCTCGTCGGCGTGATCCTTCCGCAGATCGCGTTCGCGCTGCCGATCACGGTGATCATCCTGTCGCCGTTCCTCTCCGCGATCCCCCGAGAGCTGCAGGAGGCCGCGTCGATCGACGGGCTCGGGCGCCTCGGGTTCTTCTGGCGGATGGTGCTGCCGCTCGCCGTCCCCGCGGTCGTGACCGTCGGCATCCTCGCCTTCGTCAACAGCTGGAACTCGTACATGCTCCCGCTGTTCATCCTCAACAACGAAGCGACGTACACCCTGCCCCTCGGGACGCAGGCGTTCGCGTCGCAGTACTCCGTCGACACCGCACGCGTGCTCGCGTTCACCTCGCTGTCGATGATCCCCGCTCTGGTGTTCTTCAGCCTGTTCGAGCGACGGATCGTCGGCGGCCTCACCGGCGCCGTGAAGGGCTGACCCGCATGACCATCCACAGAACCGACGTCGGCGCCGCGCTCACCCCCGGGGTCTCGGCGCGCGTGCAGGCGCTCGTCGCGGACATGACCCTCGACGAGAAGCTCGCGCAGCTCGTGGGGTACTGGGTCGACCAGGGTGACGAGGTCGTCGCGCCCCTTTCCGGCGAGAAGGTCACCTCGACCGGATACGCGGATGCCACGGTCCACGGCCTCGGCCACCTCACGCGCGTCTACGGCACCCGGCCGGTCGACCCGGTCGAGCGCGCCGAATGGCTGTGGGGCGAGCAGCGGCGCCTCCAGACCGAGACGCGTCTGGGCATCCCGGCGCTCGTGCACGAGGAGTGCCTCACCGGTTTCGCGGCGTGGAAGGCCGCGACCTTCCCGACCCCGCTCGCGTGGGGCGCGTCGTTCGACCCGGAGACCGTCGAGCTCGTGGCATCCGCCATCGGACGCTCGATGCGCGAGGTCGGCGTGCACCAGGGCCTCGCGCCCGTGCTCGATGTCGTGCGCGACCCGCGGTGGGGGCGGGTCGACGAGTGCATCGCCGAGGACCCGTACGTCGTCGGCACGATCGGCACCGCGTACGTCCGGGGGCTGCAGTCCGCCGGGGTGCACGCGACGCTGAAGCACTTCGTCGGGTACTCGGGCTCACAGGCCGGACGCAATCACGCCCCCGTGCACGCCGGCCCCCGCGAGCTGCAGGACGTGTTCCTGCCGCCCTTCGAGATGGCGGTGCGGGACGGCGGCGTGCGCTCGGTGATGAATTCGTACGCCGAGATCGACGGCGTGCCCGTGGCCGCCTCGGGCGACCTGCTCACCGATCTGCTCCGCCGGCGGTGGGGCTTCGAC
>NZ_BADA01000329.1 GCF_000333395.1 Microbacterium sp. B19 | reverse complement strand
CGCCGTCAACAACGCCGTCTCACGCATCGCCGGGCTGCTCTCCATCGCGGCGGTGTCCGCCGTCGCGGGCGGCGCGCTGAACCTCGACGGCTTCCACCGCACCGTGATCTTCACCGCCGTGCTGATGCTCCTCGGAGCCGCGACGTCGTTCCTCGGCATCCGGAACCACCTGTCGCGACGCGACTGACTACGCGCTCCGCCGCCGGGAGGCCCGCCCTGGCGAAGCCGTGAACGTCAGCGGAGGATGCCGCGGACGCGCTCGACGTCGTCGGCCATCTGCACCAGTAGGGCGTCGATGCCGTCGAAGGCCGCCATTCCGCGGATGCGTTCGACGAAGCGCACCTCGACGTGGTGCCCGTAGAGGTCGAGGTCGGTCTCGTCGAGCACGTACACCTCGACCTGGCGCACGTGCACGTCGTCGAACGTGGGGTTCGTCCCGATGCTGATGGCCGCGGGATACGTGATCCGTCGTGTCCCGTCGACGTCGACGAGCCACCCGGCGTACACGCCGTCCGCGGGCACGAAACCCTCGAGGTCGGGCGAGAGGTTCGCCGTGGGGTAGCCGAGTTCGCGTCCGCGCTGGAGCCCGTGTACGACCTCGCCCCACACCGACGGCGCGCGGCCGAGCAGACGCGCGGCCGTGGCGATGTCACCGGCGGCCAGCGCCTCGCGGATCCACGTGGAGGACACCCGCCGGTCGGCGTGCACCGCGCGCACGTCGTCGACGACCTCCACGCGGAAGCCGTACTCGTGCCCGAGCCGGACGAGCAGCGCGGGGTCGCCCGCTCCCCCGGCGCCGAAGCGGAAGTCGCGCCCCACCAGCACGGTCCGGGCAGCGAGAGCGTCGACCAGCACCTCGCGGACGATATCCGCCGCGGGCTGCGCGCCGCGTCTCATCGAAGGTCAGCAGCAGGGTGCATCCACTCCCGCCCGGTCGAGCAGTTCGAGCTTCTGGTGCGGTCCGATGACGTCCGGCGGGCAGTTCTCCGGCCGCAGGACGCTGAGCGGATTGCGGTCGAAGGTCACGGCGACGACCTGCGCACCGTCGGCCGCCTCGACCCGCGCGCGATCGATCACCGCGCGGTGGCCGGTGTGCACGCCGTCGAACTTGCCGATCGCGACGACCGACGGCCCGAACCCCGCGGGGACCTCGGCGGGATCGCGGAAGACGATCACGACGCCGTTCCACGGTGCCGCACGAGCCACCAGAGGCCCAGGAACGGCAGGACGAGCGGGATGAACACGTAGCCGATGCCGTACACCGACCACACCGTCGGGTGCTGGAACAGGGAGGGCAGCGCGAGGCTCAGGGTACCGACGACCAGCACGCCCACGAGCTCGAAGCCGATGGCCACCCACGCGACGCGGTACCACGTGGGCCGCGCCGAGAAGATCAGCGCGAGCGTCGCGACGATGTAGACCACCGCGGCGAGCGCCGAGAGGGTGTACGCGACGGGCGCGTCGTCGAACTCGCGCACGATCTGCACGAACGAGCGGCCGGTGGCGGCGAGCGCCATGATGCCGTAGACGATCACGAGGACCCGGCCGATGCCGGTCATTCCGCGAGTGCGGGCGGGAGTGGTGGATGCCATGACCTTCCGAGTCTAGTTCGGTCGGCGTTGCGTCGCCTCGGGCGCTCGGCGCCGTCTCAGGCGAGTTGGATCGTCCAGATGACGTGCATACGCCACACCATGACGGCGACCGCGAGGGCCACCGCGCCCATGATGACGGTGCTCCACCGGCTGCGCTCGATGAGCGCCCACGCCGCGCCCGCGGGCGGAAGGAGGGCCGCCGAGACGAGGTACGTCCAGTACTCCAGGAGGCTGCCCGACGGCGGGTTACCGGCGAACGGCGACACGATCGCGACGACGATCTGAACGATGAGCAGCAGCTCGATGAGCGCGAGCGCGCCGACGGTGAGGTCGGACGGGCGGCGCCCGGCGAGGCCGGCGACGACGGCGATGAGCCCCGCGAGGACCGCGACCCCCACCTGCGTGAGTGTGAACCACAGGATC
The DNA here is from genome assembly GCF_000333395.1 of Microbacterium sp. B19. Classification (GTDB taxonomy): domain Bacteria; phylum Actinomycetota; class Actinomycetes; order Actinomycetales; family Microbacteriaceae; genus Microbacterium. The sequence goes on along the minus strand of NZ_BADA01000329.1, from coordinate 4,183 downwards.
ATCCCGCGACCTCCTCGGGCATGTTCATGACGCTCTTCAGCTGACTCCCCCGCCGCTCCACGATCCCGACGAGAAGCCCGTCCGGATCGATCGCCGCGGCGCGCTCACCCGTGAGGCGTCCGCCGCCCTCGATGCGCTTGCCGTGGCGGAGATCGCGCGCGTCGTCCGCGCCGACCGCGAGCGCGCCGACGACGGTCGCCGCGGCCGTGGCGGGGTTCACGAGCGCGGCCTCGGCGATGTCGTCGACGGATGCCGCGGAACCGACGTCGAAGGACCCGATGCGGGTGCGGCGGAGGGCCGTGAGGTGCCCGCCCACGCCGAGCGCGGCACCAAGGTCGCGTGCGAGCGCGCGGATGTAGGTGCCGCTCGAGCAGTCGACCACGACGTCGAGCGCGATCGTGCCGCCCTCCCGCCGGGTCGCGCGCACGTCGAACCGCGACACCGTCACGTGCCGGGCCTTGAGCTCGACGGTCTCGCCGGCGCGAGCGAGGTCGTACGCGCGGCGGCCCTGCACCTTGATCGCGGAGACCGTGCTGGGCACCTGCGCGATCTCACCGGTGAGGTCGGCGATCCCGGCGGCGATCGCCTCGTCGGTCACGGCATCGACGGCCGTGGCATCCGCCCGTGCCGTCTCCTCGCCGTCGGCGTCGTCGCTGTCGGTCGACACGCCGAGGAGGATCGTCGCCTCGTAGGTCTTGTCGGCGCCCACGATGTAGGTGAGCAGACGCGTCGCGCCCTCGACGCCCAGCACGAGCAGGCCCGTGGCCATCGGGTCGAGCGTCCCCGCGTGCCCGATCTTGCGGGTGCCGAGGGCACGCCGGGCGCGCGCCACGACGTCATGGCTGGTGATGCCCCCCGGCTTGTCGACCAGGAGGATGCCGGCGCGCACCATCAGCAGAAGTCGCCGAACACCTGCACCGGGTGCGCGGGGTTGGAGTTCTCGACGATGACGGATGCCGCGACCCGCGGCCGCGCGGTGCGGACGTACTGCTTCTCGGCATCGGGGAGCTCCGGGCGCGGAGCGCCGATCGGCGGGTTCGACTCGAGCCACACGGACCAGTTCCACAGACCCCGGAGACCCGAAGTGTGGAGGAAGCGGCCGTCGACGACGAGGACCGCGCGCTCGGGCGCGGGCGTGCTGCTGCCGTCGAACGGCTCGCCCGCGCGGAAGGGCGCGACGAGTCGCTCGCGCACGTCGCCGGGGTCGTCGGCGAGGGTCGCGCGGAACACGGCCGTGCCGTCCTCGCCGACCGCCGCGGCGAAACCGTCCGCGAAGGCCGTGGCGGCAGCGGCATCCAGCGCGTCGATCGCCACGACGAGACGTCCGTTGCCCGCGTTCTGACGCAGGAGGTCGCGCAGGCTCCGCTGCAGGGTCTCGACGGGGTTCTCGCTCGACATGCCCCCAGCCTACGGTCGTCCGCCGTCGCGCCCTCGATAAACGCCTCGCCTCCGCAGAAACGCTGCGGCGCGGCGTTTCTGCCGACGCAGTGCGTTTATCGGGGCCGGGCCCGCGCCGACGGGGGCCGGATCCGCGCCGACGGGGGCCGGGTCCGCAGCGGCGCGGGCCGGCCGCGCGGGCTCATAGGGTGGAGGGATGCCAGGGATCGCCGCGCCGCTCATCGCGTGGTACCGCGACAACGCGCGCGATTTGCCGTGGCGTCGGCCCGGGTTCGGGGCGTGGGGCACGCTCGTGAGCGAGTTCATGCTGCAGCAGACGCCCGTGGCCCGCGTCATCCCGCACCTCGAAGCGTGGCTGGGACGGTGGCCCACCGCCACCGACCTCGCTGCCGCCGCCCCCTCGGAGGCTGTGACGCAGTGGGCGAACCTGGGGTATCCGCGCCGGGCGCTCTGGCTGCACCGCGCGGCCGTCGAGATCCGCGACCGGCACGACGGCGTCGTCCCGCGCGACGTCGACGCGCTGCTCGCGCTCACCGGCATCGGCGATTACACCGCCCGCGCCGTCGCGGTGTTCGCGTACGGGGACCGGCATCCGGTCGTCGACACGAACACCCGCCGCGTCCTCGCGCGGGTCGCGGACGGCGTCGCGCAACCAGGACCGCCGGGGAAGTCCGACCTCGCCCGCATGGCGGCCGAACTGCCCGCCGACATCGGCGAAGCCGCGATCGTGAACGCCGCGGCGATGGAGCTCGGGGCGATCGTGTGCACCGCGCGAGCGCCGAAGTGCGGCATCTGCCCCCTCGCGGCGCAGTGCGCGTGGCGGGCGGCCGGGTATCCGGCATCCGAGGATCGCCGCCGACGCCAGGCGAAGTACGAGGGAAGCGACCGCCAAGCCCGCGGCGCGGTGCTGAAGGTGCTGCGCGAGGCGGCGCCGGCGGCCGTGCCGCTCGACGACGTCGTGCCCGACTGGCCCGACCCCGTGCAGCGCGACCGCGCGATCGACTCACTGATCGCCGACGGACTCGCCGAAGCCGAGGGCGGCGCCCTCTTCCTCCCCCGCTAGGCCGCCGCGGGCGCCGGTGCGACGACCGGGTCCGGCCCGAGCCGGGCGTCGAGACGGTCCGCGCGGAACTGCCCGGTGAGCGCGAGCACCGCGATCACGATCGCGAACACGCCCCACATCACCAGGCCCAGCGGTCCCGCGATCACCGGCGACGGGGTCGCCGAGTCCGCGGCGACGAGGAGGGCGCCGAGCCCGGCCGAGGCGTTGAACGCTCCGTGCGCGAGGACGGCGGGCCAGACGGATGCCGTGCGCAACCGCGTCCACCCGAGCAGGATGCCGAACAGCACGCATGCCGCGATCATCAGGACGACGCCGAAGGCGTTGGGTTCGAGGAAGTTGTATCCCAGCAGGATCAGGGGCGCGTGCCAGAACCCCCAGAACGCGCCCGAGACGACGAGCGCCGGCCACACGCCGAGCGGTCGGAGCGCCGGCAGGAGGAAGCCCCGCCACCCGAGCTCTTCGCCGAACGCGAAGGGCGCGTTGATGATCGCCCCGACCGGGATCATCGCCAGCTGGACCGCGGCGAGCACTGCGACCGGCGGGAGCGGGGTCCCGGGCGGGACGCTGGCCTCCAGCGTCTTCTGGAATCCGGAGAACCCGACCGGGTCGAAGGTCGCGAGCCCCAGCGCCCCGACCACGGCGAGCCCGAGCGCGATGAGCAGCGGGGCGGCGACGATGACCGCGACGCAGGTCCAGATCGTCCGCGCGGCCGGGCGCAGCGGCCACATCCCGAGTTCGCGCAGCACCGCCCGGGCACCCCGGCGACTGCGCGTGCGCCGCTGGACGAGGAGTGCGGCGAGCACGCCGAGCGTGGGCGTGAACATCATCGCGGCGGCGACGAGTCCGAGGAACGGATCCGCGAGACCCTGTCCGCGAATCCACAGCGGGAGTGCCACGAGCCACGACAGGGCGACGGAGGTCACCGCGAAGACACCGATGGAGAGCCAGTCCGGGCGAGACGAAGCGGTCATGCCCCGAGCCTAGGAATTCCCGGATGCCACGACCTCCCCCGTAGGACGGAGAATGCCGCCCCACCGCGACGCGGAAAGACGAACGGCCGGACGCGACCCCGTGCGGGGCGGCATCCGGCCGTCGAAACGCCGTGCGTCAGTCGCGCTCGTCGTCCTCGTCTTCGTCGTCGTCGAGGTCGTCGTCCTCGTCGTCGAGCTCGCGCGGCTTGACGTACGGGTCGGCGTCGCCGGCGTACGACGCGCTCGCGGCGAGGCCGGCGACCGACTGGTCGCGCTCGCGCGCTTCACGCAGGAGCGCCGAGATGTGGTCGGCGTTCTCGGGGATCGCGTCGAGGATGAACTCGAGCGTGGGGGTAAGCCGCGTGTTGAGGTTCTTGCCCACCTCGCTGCGCAGCATCCCCGTCGCCGACTTCAGCGCGGCCGCGGTGTCGGCGCGGTGCGCCTCATCGCCCATGACGGTGTAGAACACCGACGCGCGCTGCAGGTCGCCCGTCACGCGGACGTCGGTGATGGTGACGAATCCGAGCCGCGGGTCGCGCAGCCCTCTCTCGAGGCGCTCCGCCAGAACCACGCGGATGCGGTCGGCCACACGGGCCTGTCGTTCCCCTGCCACTTCAATTCCCATCTCTCACAAAGCGAGGCGTCGCACGCCCGATGCCGAAGCAGAGGCGAAGGACGGAGGTTTCGTGGATCCGCCGGAGCATCGGGGTAGGGGCCCCGCTCTGCTCCGGCGGACCCACGAACCGGAGGC
>NZ_BADA01000330.1 GCF_000333395.1 Microbacterium sp. B19 | reverse complement strand
CTTTCGACAGTGCAGATTCTCGAGTTCGTCCTGCAGGTTCTCCTGGGCGTGACCAGCCTCCTGCTGACCCTGCTCATCCTGCTCCACAAGGGACGCGGTGGCGGTCTGTCCGACATGTTCGGCGGCGGCATGAGCTCGGCACTGGGCTCGTCGGGCC
>NZ_BADA01000331.1 GCF_000333395.1 Microbacterium sp. B19 | reverse complement strand
GCGAGGGCGGCGATCGCGTACTCGTCGAGGTCGCTCGTGACGGTGATCCGCGTGCCGGTGGCGCCGAGTTCGTCGAGGAGCGCGCGCACCTCGCCGGCCACGATCGGGAGGTCGCCCGAGTCGATGCGCACGCCGCCGAGCTCGGTGCCCGCGACGCGTACCGCGGTGCGCACGCCCTCGGGGATGTCGTACGTGTCGATCAGCAGCGTCGTGTCGGTGCCGACGGCGGCGATCTGCGAGCGGAACGCGTCCTCCTCGCTGTCGTGCAGCAGGGTCCAGGCGTGTGCGGCGGTGCCCATGGTCGGCACACCCCAGCGGCGGCCGGCCTCGAGGTTGCTCGTCGCGGAGAACCCGGCGATGTAGGCGGCGCGAGCCGCCGCGACGGCCGATTCCTCACCGGCGCGGCGCGAGCCCATCTCGGCGAGCGGCCGGTCGCCCGCGGCGACGCTCATCCGCGCGGCCGCGGTTGCGACCGCGGAGTCGAAGTTCAGCACGCTCAGGGCGAGCGTCTCGAGGATGACGGCCTCGGCGAACGTCCCCTCGATGGTCAGCAGCGGAGAACCGGGGAAGTAGATCTCGCCCTCGCGGTAGCCCGTGATCGAACCCGTGAAGCGGTACCCCTCGAGGAAGTCGAGGGTCGTGGCATCCACGATCCGGTTGTCGCGGAGATAGCGCAGTTCGTCGTCGCCGAAGCGGAAGTCGCGGATCGCGTCGAGCAGGCGTCCCGTGCCCGCGACGACACCGAACCGCCGCCCGCCGGACAGGCGTCGACCGAAGACCTCGAAGACGCAGCGCCGCTGCGCCGTGCCGTCGCGGAGGCCCGCGTCGAGCATCGTGAGTTCGTAGCGATCGGTGTGCAGGGCCGTACTGCGGGTCATCCCGTCAGCCTATTCCGGTCGCGCGGCCTTCCCTGGGCCCGGCATCCCGCTTGACACGGACGGCCGCCGTGCCGGACTCCGGACTTTTCGCTCGAGACGGATGCCAATGCCGAGGCTGATCCGCGGACCGCCGAGATTCTCCGGAGCCCGGCACGCGGAGCCGTCCCTCGCGGCAGCTCCACGGCCGCCGGGTAGGCTGGATGCCTATGAACGACGCGCCGATCGGCATCTTCGACTCGGGAGTCGGTGGTCTCACCGTCGCCCGCGCGGTCTCGGCGCAGCTGCCGCGGGAGTCGATCCTCTACATCGGCGACACCGCCCGCTCGCCCTACGGGCCGAAGCCGATCGCCGATGTGCGGCGGTACGCGCTCGAGGTGCTCGACACGCTGGTCGAGCAGGGCGTGAAGATGCTCGTGATCGCGTGCAACACGGCATCCGCCGCCATGCTCCGCGACGCGCGCGAGCGTTACGACGTCCCGGTCGTCGAGGTCATCGGACCCGCCGTCCGCACCGCGATGTCGACGACCCGCAACGGCCGCATCGGCGTGATCGGCACCGTCGGCACGATCGGTTCGCGCGCTTACCAGGACATGCTCGAGGTCAACGAGCGCCTCACGGTCTTCGCCGAGGCGGCGCCGCGGTTCGTGGAGTTCGTCGAGGCGGGGGTCACCGATTCGCCCGAGGTGCTCGCGGTCGCGGAGGAGTACCTCGCGCCGCTCCGCCGTGCCGGTGTCGACACGCTGGTCCTCGGCTGCACCCACTATCCGTTCCTCGAGGGCGCCATCAGCTACGTGATGGGGCCCGAGGTGAGCCTCGTCTCCAGCGACAGCGAGACCGCGAAAGACGTGTACCGGCAGCTCGTGTCCGGCGACCTGCTCGCGGGACCGGATGCCATCACCACCCACCGCTACGAAGCCACGGGTGCGTCCGCCGACGAATTCGTGCGCCTCGCGCATCGCCTGATGGGTCGCGAGATCCGTGACGTGCAGCTGGTGCAGACCGGCGCCATCGACCTGCCGCGCTGAGGCGTGGCATCCATCCCTTTCCCTGGAGGACTCCCATGACCCGCAAAGACGGCCGCACCGACGACCAGCTGCGTCCCGTGACGATCGAGCGAGGCTGGTCCGCGCACGCCGAGGGCTCGGCGCTCATCACGTTCGGCGGCACGAAGGTGCTGTGCACCGCGTCGTTCACGAACGGCGTGCCGCGCTGGCTCACCGGCAAGGGCAAGGGCTGGGTCACCGCGGAGTACGCGATGCTGCCGCGCGCGACGAACAGCCGCAACGACCGCGAGAGCATCAAGGGCAAGGTCGGCGGTCGTACGCACGAGATCTCGCGGCTGATCGGCCGCGCGCTGCGCGCCGTCGTCGACACCAAGGCGCTGGGCGAGAACACCATCGTCATCGACTGCGACGTGCTGCAGGCCGACGGCGGGACGCGCACCGCGGCGATCACGGGCGCGTACGTCGCCCTCGCGGATGCCATTGCCTGGGGCCGCGAGAAGAAGTTCATCGCGCAGCGCTCCGAGGTTCTCGTCGACTCGGTGTCGGCCGTGTCGGTCGGCATCATCGACGGCACCCCGATGCTGGACCTCGCGTACGTCGAGGACGTGCGCGCCGAGACCGACATGAACGTCGTCGTCACCGGTCGCGGCCTGTTCGTCGAGGTGCAGGGCACCGCCGAGGGCGCGCCGTTCGACAAGCGCGAGCTCGACCAGCTGCTCGAGCTGGGCGTCAACGGGTGCGCGCAGCTGCGCGACCTGCAGACCGCGGCCCTGAACGCCTGACATGGCCCGCGTCGTTCTGGCCACGCACAACCCGCACAAGGTCGAGGAGTTCCAGGCGATCGTCGCGGCGACCCGCCCCGACCTCGAGGTCGTCGGGTACGACGGCCCCGAGCCGGTCGAGGACGGCGTGACGTTCGCCGCCAACGCGCTCATCAAGGCGCGCGCCGCCGCCGCGCACACGGGCCTGCCGGCGCTGGCCGACGACTCGGGTGTCGCGGTGGACGTGCTGGGCGGATCGCCCGGCGTGTTCTCGGCCTACTGGGCCGGGCACAAGAAGGATGCGACGGCCAATCTCGAGCTGCTCCTCGACCAGCTCTCCGACGTCGCCGACCCGCACCGCACGGCGCAGTTCGTGTCGGTCATCGCGCTCGTGCGCCCGGACGGCACCGAGGACACGGTCGAGGGCCGCTGGCCCGGCCGCCTCGCGACGGCGCCGGCCGGCCCGGGCGGCTTCGGCTACGACCCGATCTTCATCCCGGACGGCCAGGATGCCGCTTCCGAGCGCACGGTCGGGGAGTGGACCGCGGAGGAGAAGAACGCGCACTCGCACCGGGCCCGCGCGTTCCGCAGCCTCGTGCCTCTGCTGCAGACCCTCTGACGCCCGCCGCGCGAGTGTCGCGCAACACCGCGCTCCGCCCCTAGAGTGCGAGCGTGCCCCTCGTCTTCGTCTGCGTCTGGGGGATCGGAGCGGTCGCCCTCGGTGCGGTGTTCACGGTTCGTCCGCGCGGTCTGGCCGATCGATATATCGCGAGCATCGCGCGCACGGATCTATCACGAAAGCTGCAGCAGCGGCTCGCTCCGAGGTGGGCCGTCGTCCTCTGGTATCGCGCCGGAGGGATCATCCTCATGCTCCTCGGCATCCTGATTCCGGTGCTCGCGCTCACCGGCGTCATCCCCACCTGACGCCCGCCGCCCGAGAGCGAGAACCGCTCTCATTCCCGACTAGCCCTAAACGCCTCGGGGTGTCGGTGCCCGGCTCTAGCCTGGATCCATGCACGATCACGCACCCGCCGGTGGCATCCGCGATGCCGGGAACCGACGCCTGCTCGCGATCGCGCTGAGCCTCACGGCGACCGTGATGGTGGTGCAGGTCGTGGGCGCGATCCTCACCGGGTCGCTCGCGCTGCTCGCCGATGCGGCGCACATGTTCACCGACGCCGCCGCCCTCGTCGTCGCGCTCATCGCGACGGCGATCGCAGCGCGTCCGGCCGATGACCGCCGCACCTTCGGGTATCAGCGCGCCGAGGTTCTCGGGGCGCTCGTGAACGGCATCGTGCTCATCGTGCTGAGCCTGTGGGTCGCGTTCGAGGCCGTGCAGCGGCTGCTCACGCCGGCCGAGGCCGAGGTGCAGGGCGGCCTGATGCTCGTGGTGGCCATCGTCGGCCTCGTCGCGAACGCCGTGTCGATGTGGCTGCTGGGCCGCGCGCAGAAGCGCAGCATCAACGTGCGCGGCGCGTACCTCGAGGTTCTGGGCGACCTCATCGGCTCCGCCGCGGTCATCATCGCGGCGATCGTGATCGTCACGACCGGATTCGTGCAGGCGGATGCCATCGCCTCGCTGTTCATCGCGGGTCATGATCGTGCCGCGGGCCATCGGTCTGCTGCGCGAGGTCATGGCGGTGCTCACCGAGTCGGCGCCGACCGGCGTGCACGTGTCGGAGATCCGCGAGCACCTGCGCGGGGCCGACGGTGTCGTCGACGTGCACGACGTCCACGTGTGGCAGCTCACGCGCGGAGCGCCGGTGTTCAGCGCCCACGTCGTCGTGGAGGAGGCGGCCCTGACGGACGGCCGAGCCGCGCGGATCCTGGCATCCCTCCAGACGTGCCTCGCCGACCACTTCGACGTCGAGCACTCGACGTTCCAGCTCGAACCCGCCGGACACGTCGAGCACGACGCGCAGCACGCCTGACGCTCAGTCCTCGCGCGCGACCTCGGCCGGATCCTTGTCGGGCCGCAGCCCTCGCCAGCGCGCCTGGCGGAGGATGCCACCGGGGGTGAACTCGGCGAACTCCACCTCGCCCACGAGGTCGGGGCGCACCCACAGCGCGTCGCGGGCGTCGGCCGCGGGGACGCCGACGAAGGGATCGGCTTCCGTCCGAAGGGGCTCCAGCAGCGCGGACAGGCGCGCGAGCGCCTGCTCGCCGAAGCCCGAACCGACGCGGCCGGCGTACTGCAGGCCATCGGCCGTGGGCACCCCGACCAGCAGCGACCCGATCGTGCCCGAGCGGTTGCCCTTGCCGGGACGGATGCCGCCGATGACGACCTCCTGCGTGTGCGAGTGCTTGACCTTCAACCAGCGGTCCGAGCGCTGCCCGCGCCGGTAGGGCGCCGCGGGGTCCTTCACGACGATGCCCTCGAGGCCGAACCGTCCGCTCGCCGCGAGCGCCGCCTCGACGTCGTCGAACACCGGCGGCACCACCACGACCGCCACCGCGTCCGCCGCGAGGCGCTCGAGGATCTCGCGGCGTTCCTCGAGCGGAAGTCCCGTGACGTCGCGGCCGTCCGCCTCGAGGAGGTCGAACAGGTACAGATGCACGGGGGTGCGGGCGGCCTCGTGCGCGATGTCGCGCGCCTGTGCGAGGTTCATCCGTTTCTGCAGCAGCGGGAAGCTCGGCCGCCCCTGCGCGTCGAGGGCGACGATCTCCCCGTCGATCACCGCGGGAGCCGCGCCCAGACCGAGATCGACGGACGTGAGCTCGGGGTAGGTCGCCGTGAGGTCGTTGCCGTTGCGTGACCGCAGCCGAAGGCGCTCCCCGTCCCACATCCCGATCCCGCGGATGCCGTCCCACTTCATCTCCACCCACTCCCGGCCCCAGCGCTCGGCGGAGGCGCGCGCCAGGCCCGGCGTGGACGAAGTGGCGAGCATCGGACGGAGGTCGGCGGTGGCCGCCGGCGCCGAATCCGCGCGGGGGACCACGACCGCCCCCTCGCCCTGCGGCCGGCCGTCGGCATCCGTCTTCATCCGGTGCAGCAGCCACTGCGACTTCTCACCGGAGCCCTCGGTGCGGATGAGCGCGAGCCGCACGCGCCCGAGCGGCCCGTCGGGGCGACCGGTGAGGGTCGCGATGACCTCGTCATCGCGCCACTTCTCGAGCTAGTAGGTGCCCGTGTCCCAGAC
>NZ_BADA01000332.1 GCF_000333395.1 Microbacterium sp. B19 | reverse complement strand
CACTCGGCGACGCCGTCACCGACCTCGCGCGGTTCGGGCGTGGGGGAGTTGGAGACGACCTTCCACGCGGCCGGGGCGGTCACGGTGAAGGTGAACTCGGCCTTGAGGTCGGGCTGCTCGAACACCGTGAAGACGCGGCGCGAATCCGGCACCTCGAACTGCGTGTAGAGGTAGACCTCGCCGTCGACGGGGTCGACGAAGCGATGCAGACCCTCACCGGTGTTGGTGTACTCGCAGTCGGCGTCGACGACGAGCT
>NZ_BADA01000333.1 GCF_000333395.1 Microbacterium sp. B19 | reverse complement strand
CGGCATCCTGGCCCGTACGAAAGATCAGCGCGGCCGCACCGTGTGCTGGAGCGCCGACCAGCACCTCGGCCTCGTCGCGCTGACGGAGCGCAGCAATCGCGTCGGTGCGGGGGACACCGCGGGCCAGAGTACGCGCAACGCGCCGGCGGCACCGGATATCGACCAGGTCGGGAGGTTGCGCGGGCGCGAGCTGTAGGACCCCGGCGACGAAGTGGTGCCACGGCGAGGCCTGAACCTCGCTACCCCGCCGCGGCGGCCAAGCAGCACCCGAACGTGACGTTCACCATCACGCGCGACACGTTCCAGAACCTCACGGCCAACGCCCCCAAGCTCCTCGCGAGCGACACCCCTCCCGACCTGATCCGTCTCCCCACGCTCGGAGACACGGTCAAGGACGGACTCGTGGCCAACCTCGACCCCTACTTCGACGCGTACGGCTGGGACGCCTGGCCGGCGTCGCAGCTCGCCCCATTGCGTATGAGCGAGGACGGCATCCGCGGGTCGGGGTCGCTGTACCAGCTCGGCCTCGGCTACAGCATCACCGGCATCTACATGAACGACACCCTCGCGTCGCAGCTCGGCATCACCGCCCCGCCGCAGACCCTGGCCGAGCTCGAGGCCGACATGGCCAAGGCGAAGGCCGCCGGCATCCTGCCGATCATGGCGGGCGACAAGGACGGCGTGGTGAACTTCGTCGTGCAGGCCGCGATGAACCAGTACGTCGACAAGGACCAGTTCCTGTCGTGGATGTTCAACGAGCCGGGCGCGCGCTACGACGAGCCGGGCAACGTCCAGGGCGCCGAGCTCATCCGAACCCCCGCGCCCACCGCTTCTACGCGCGCAACGGCTTCGCGCTGGACGGCGCGTCGCACGTCGAGCCCTTCCTCGGTGAGGAGCTCACCGAGGTGCGCTTCGTCCGCTGACGTGCTGGAGATCTGGGCCCTCGAGGGCATCGGCGAGATCACGCCCGGCACCGACCTGGTCGGGGTGATCTTCGAGGCCGCGGGCGGCTCGCTCCGTGACGGCGACATCGTCGTCGTGACGAGCAAGATCGTGTCGAAGGCCGAGGGCCGGATCCTGCACGCCGACGACCGCGAAGACGCCATCACGCGCGAGACCGTGCGGCTGGTGGCATCCCGCACCTCCCCCGCCGGCCACGTGACGCGCATCGTCGAGAACCGCCTCGGAATCGTCTCCGCCGCCGCCGGGGTCGATGCCA
>NZ_BADA01000334.1 GCF_000333395.1 Microbacterium sp. B19 | reverse complement strand
ATTCAGCTGGTCCCGGGGACCTCTAGAGTCCCTTCCCGGCGGCGGCTGCCGTTTCCTTCTTGGCCGGCAGGGTGCGCCACAGCTCGTTGACCTGTGACTGCATATAGGCTTCGCGTTCGCGCTGGCGCGCCTTTTCCTGCGCCAGCGAGAGACGTTGCGGACGCTTGTAGCGGTCCACGCCGTAGTTCATCAACGCATGGCAAGAGTCCAGCAATTCTTCCACGCGTTCGAAGCCGTGCCGTTCCTCGCACTCGGCGATGTAATTGCGGGCATACACCAGGTAATCGATGATGGCGCTGGCATCGGTCCACAACTGGAACAGGTAGTTGCCCTTGAAGAAGGAGTTGTGGCCGTAGGCGGCGTGGGCGATGACCAGGGCTTGCATGGTCATCGTGTTCTCTTCCATCAGGTAGGCGATGCAGGGGTCCGAGTTGATCACGATCTCGTAGGCCAGGCCCATCTGCCCGCGCTTGTAGTCGCGTTCGGTGAGCATGAAATGCTTGCCGTAGGACCAGTGCCGATAGTTGACCGGCATTCCGTGCGAGGCATAGGCATCCATCATCTGCTCGGCCGAGATGATCTCCAGCTGGATGGGGTAGATGTCCAGCTCGTAACCCTTGGCCACCCTGGCGATTTCCTCGTTGTAGCGCTCGATGAGCTCGAAGCTCCAGTCCGAGGGGCAAGGCAGCGGGTCATGCTTGAAGCGGCTGTTCATGCGTGCACCTGCTTTTCAAAGAGTTCGCGGAAGACCGGGTAGATCTCGGCAGCCGATTGCACCTTCTTCATGGCGAAGTGTGGATGCGATTCGATCAGTTGCAGGTACTCGGTCCACAGGTTCTGTTCCGGGCTCGCCACCTGGATGTAGGCGAAGTAGCGTGTCAGCGGCAGGATGGAGGACTCCAGCAGTTCACGGCACTTGGGTGAATCGTCATTCCAGTTGTCGCCATCCGAGGCTTGCGCGCCATAGATGTTCCACTCGCTGGGCGAGTAGCGCTTGGTGATGATGTCGTGCATCAGCTCCAGGGCGCTGGAGACCACGGTGCCGCCGCTTTCCTGCGAATGGAAGAAGGTGTTTTCATCGACTTCATCGGCGCGCGTGTGATGGCGGATGAAGACTACTTCGATGTGCTCGTAGTTACGCGTCAGGAACAGGTACAGCAGGATGAAGAAGCGCTTGGACAGATCCTTGCGTTGCTCATCCATCGAGCCCGACACGTCCATGACGCAGAACATCACGGCGCGGCTGGACGGTTGCGGTTGACGCACCCGGTTCACATAGCGCAGGTCGAAGGGATCGATGAAGGGGATGCGCAGGATGCGCGCGCGCAGATGTTTGACCTCTTCTTCCAGAAGTCTGATATCTGAACTGTGATCTTCCGGCTGACGCTTCATCTCGGCCAGCGCTTCCTCGGCGGCATCGAGCTGCCGTTGCAGCGGCCCGCCCAGGGCGATGCGGCGACCCAGCGAAGAGCGCAGCGAGCGCACCACGTCGATGTTGTTGGGCGAACCATCGACCGAATAACCGGCGCGCTGGTTCTTCCAGTTGGGGACCTGCAGCAGGTTGGTTTCCACCAGGCGCGGCAGTTCCAGGTCCTCGAAGAAGTAATGCATGAATTCTTCGCGGGTCAGCTCGAAGGTGAAATCGTCCTGGCCTTCGCCCTCGTTGCTGGCACTGCTGCCACCCCCGCCACCGCTGCCAC
>NZ_BADA01000335.1 GCF_000333395.1 Microbacterium sp. B19 | reverse complement strand
AGGGCGGGGGGGGGGGCCGCGCGGCGTCAGGCCGTGCCGTACAGGCGGTCGCCCGCGTCGCCGAGGCCGGGCACGATGTAGCCCTTCTCGTTCAGGCGCTCGTCGAGGGCGCCCAGCACCAGCGTGACGTCGTGTCCCTCGACCTGCTTCTCGATCGCCGCAACACCCTCGGGAGCGCCGAGCAGGCAGATCGCCGTGACGTCCTGGGCGCCGCGGTTGAACAGGAACTTGATCGCCGCACCGAGCGAGCCGCCGGTGGCGAGCATCGGGTCGAGCACGAAGCACTGGCGGTCGCTGAGGTCGTCGGGCAGGCGCTCGGCGTACGTCGACGGCTGCAGCGTCTCCTCGTCGCGGATCATGCCGAGGAACCCCACCTCCGCGGTGGGGAGGAGCTTCACCATGCCCTCGAGCATCCCGAGGCCCGCGCGCAGGATCGGCACCACGATCGGACGCGGCTCGCTGATCTTCACGCCCTGCGTCGTCGTGACGGGCGTCTGGATCTCGAT
>NZ_BADA01000336.1 GCF_000333395.1 Microbacterium sp. B19 | reverse complement strand
CAGCGTCCGTGCGGGTCGGCGGCGTTCAGCGCGCGGATCGTCTCGGCGTACTCAGCGCGCGCCTCGGCGTGACGGAGGAACCCGACGCG
>NZ_BADA01000337.1 GCF_000333395.1 Microbacterium sp. B19 | reverse complement strand
CCGCTCCTCACACGTCGTTTCGGCCTCGATCAAGCCCCACGCGTTGCCAGCCCGGATCGCACTCGCCCGATCCGACACCTCGAGCTGCGGTAAAGACTCTGCAGTTGCGTCTGACCGGTATCGGTGAGACGACCAGCGCACGGGCGATGTCCGCGATCGTCGAGGTGGGGGTGAGCTGGGCCAGCACGACCTGCTCCCGTTTCGTCAGGTGAGGGACACTGACGGAGGAGGCGAAGAAGGAGGCGCGCTCGGATACGCGGTCCCTCGCGCTCGGCGACAGGAGGCGGAGCACGAGCCCGCGATCCTCGGGCGCCACGGCGCTCCACGGACTCCACAGGTCGTGGCGGGCACTGAGCGCCTCCGCTCGTTGAGCAGTGGAACGGTGGGCTGCCGTGCCGTTGAGTCGGACATCGGCGACCATGCTCACCACGAGGCTCTCGAGGGCGGCCCGGGGCGACGAGTCCTGGTGGATGCCCCACTTGACGCTCATCACGTACGCCTCGTGCGCGCGGCCGGCGTACAGCTGAGAGAGCGCGATCGCGGGCGCCGTCGCGCCCGACAGACCGAACGGGCCCTCGAACAGGGCGAGGGCCTTCCTCGCTTGGCGCAGGGCGATGAGGACCTTCGCGCGGGCCGTGAGCAACTGGACCGACTGGAAGTGCGACGGGGGAGTGCTCCGTGTGCGAGCCATCCACGATCGCAGCATTCCGAGGGCGTCCGGGGCGGCGCCCGAGAGGAGGAAGGCGACGGCTTGGATCGACGCCGCGAACGGCCAGAGTTCCCGAGCCCCGCCCGTCGCCGTCATGGAGTCGAGCAGCTCCCGCGCGCCCGCGGCATCCCCGCGTTCGAGTCGGAGCCACGCGTCCGCGAGACGCGTGCCCTCCCCCCACGGCGAGGCGAGCCAGCTGTCCTCCTGGTCGGCGTCGCACAGGACCCCGGCGGCGCGGACGTCGCCCTCGAGGAGCGCCACGATCGCGAGCACTCCCCGCGCTCGCAGCCGCCGCGCGGGAGGTGCCAGAATCTCGACCTGGACAAGCGCGAGAACTGGTGTCGCGATACCTTTCCCATCGCCAGGTGGGTCATCCACACCTGATACCAACCCTCGGCGACGACGTCCTCTGCGAGGGCTGGACACTTGCCGAGGGCATCCACCAGCAGGGATGCGGACTCGGTACGCCAGTAGTCGAATCGCCCGGCGGCGCGCATAAGGCTCGCCCGCATGATGACCGCCTCGATGTGGTGCTGACCGGACGCTTTCGCCTCTGGGAGGCGCCCCAGTGCTCCAACGACAATTCCGGACGTCTCGGCGGATTCCGCCGTCTGTTGGACGACGGCGAGCATACCGTTCCCCGATACAGGATCTAAACCGACGTGGCTGCGGAGCATCTCGGTCAGCGTCGCGAATGCCGAAGCGTCCCGCGCCCAGATCTCCGGGCCCGCTGCCCGCAGAATCGATCCCAGGGTCGACCATTGCCCCGCGTCGACGGCGAGTTGCGCGGCGCGCAGGGGCTCTCCGGCGGCGACGAGGTGATCCAGAAGGCGGAGGCGCGCGTGCTCGACGAGCTCGGGCGCGCCGGCGGTGATCTCGCGGAGCCACTGCGTACGGACCGGTTCGGCGAGAACGAGGCGGGTCGTGCTGGGCCACACGAAGCCGGCGTCCTGCAACTCCGTCAGGAGTTCGCTCGTGGTGCCGGTCGTCGAGTCGATCCCGATCGCGTCCGCGAGCTCGACGTTGATGTAAGGGGCCACGGCGAGCAGACGCACCTCATCGGTGACCGGCGCGGAGAGGTGCGCCTCCATGTCCGCGGTGAGCGCCTCCGCCGCGTAGTCGGCGATGGCCTCGGCTTCGTCTCGCGTGCGCAGGGGGAGCCCCTCCAGACGTAGTCGTGAACTCGCGAGCTGCGCGAGCGCCGGCCACCCGTGCGTCCTTCGCATCAGTACGTCGATGGCGACGTCCGTGGTCTCGATGCCGTTGAGCTCGAGGACGAGGGTGAGTTCTTCCCTCGACATGAGGAGATCCGCAGGCGTGAGCACGTGCACGTCGAATTCCAGGGCGATGAGGGGGCTCTCCAAGCGAGTCACGTGCCGGGTGGCGACGACCACGCGCAACGTGGGATCCGACCGGAGGAGTTCCAGGACCGCGGCGGAGTCGATGCCGGGTCCATCGGTCAGATTGTCCAGGAGCAGAACGTGCTGCGGCGGCCCGTCTCGAAAGGCGGCGGCGACCCGCTCGAGGGTCTCTGAGCCGACCGCGCCCGCATCGAGGAGTTGGATGCCGATTCCCGGGTCGTCCTCCAGGGCGCCGGCGAACTGACGCAGCAGTGCGCTCTTCCCGACCCCGGCGGGCCCCCGCAGGAGGACGACATCGCTCTCCAGAGCCGCGCGGAGCGCGGAGAGAGTGACGGTCCGCGGTGTCCAGAAGCGGCTGGAGCGCCGCGCGGCGCGAGCGGCTGTGGGAGGGGTGTCCAGATCGATCAGCATCGTGTTCTCCAACTCTCAAGACGGTGGTGTCGACGGCCCGGGATCGGGTTGCGGGCGGTGAGGGATGCGCAGGACGGGCGGTGCGCTTCACCCGATCTTTGGGCTGATGTTCGCCCTCGCCTGACCCAAAGGGAGCGGTTTCATCCCCGTCGTCATCCCTCCTTCACCCCACCGACATCACACTTCGCGCGCCCGTCTCACCATCGGGCGACGGTGACCGTTCCCCCTTCGTTTCGCCCGCTCCACGGTCTCCGAGGCGCGTCGAGCAACCCCGCGGGGCCTGCCTAAGCTGCCCACCGGCTCGACGCTCCGAGGCGGGCCGAGGCGAAAGGCGGAACCCGAGTGGACATGCAACGCGTTGTGCGAATCCTGCGCGCGTACTGGAAGACGATCGTCGCCCTGACGATCATCGGGGGGCTGGCCGGCCTGGCATGGAGTGCGCTGCAGCCGCGGGTCTACACGGCTGACGCGAGCGGATACGTCGCCAGTGCGTCGTCCGATGGCTCGACCGGTTCGGCGCTCGCCGGTAACCAGCTCGCGCTGTCCAAGGTGAAGTCCTACATCGACATGGGCTACTGGCGAGACGTTGCCGAGACCGCCCGTGCTGACCTCGGCATCAGCGACAGTCCCGAGTCGCTGGTGGAGCGCGTCCATGTGTCCAACCCGGTCGATACGGTCAACGTTCGCGTCGACGCGACGGGGGCGACGCCGGAGGCGGCCCGAGATCTCGCGCAGGCCTGGCTCCACGGCATGACGGTGCAGGTGGATCAGTTGGAGGCGACCAGCGGGACAAAGGGTGCCGTACGGCTCATCGCGGGTGATTCTGCGCGATTGCCGACCGAGCCGTCCTCGCCGAACATCAAACTCGCCGTCGCTATCGGAGCGATGGTCGGTGCGATTGCGGGTGTGGTTTTCGCACTGGTCCGACGGGCATTCGATCGGAGGGTGAGATCCGCGCGGGACATCTCCGACGCCGTCGACGCCTCGGTGGTCGGTATCCTGCCCGTCGACAAGGAGCTCGCTGCCGGTCGCGCGGTCTTCTCGTTCGACGACATCCGCGACGGCCGTGGATCCTTCGCCCACAAGGAGGCGGTGCGCGAGCTGCGAACCAATCTGCAGTACGTCGATGTGGACCACCCCGCGCGGGTCATGGTCGTCACGAGCCCTCTTCCGGGTGACGGCAAGTCGACGACGGCATCCAATCTCGCCGTCAGCATCGCGGCGACGGGGCAGTCCGTCATCCTCATCGACGCGGACCTGCGTCGGCCGGTGCTGGGTGCGACCTTCGGGTTCTCCGACGACGTCGGACTCTCCGACGTCCTGGCCGGTCGCGCGCGCATCGATCAGGTCGCGCACCAGGTGGATGAGCACGGACGGCTGTTCGTCGTGGCGGCCGGTCGCACGCCGCCGAACCCGAGCGAGATGGTCGGCTCGCAACGGATGCAACAGCTCGCTCGAGGGCTCGCCGACGACATGGTCGTCATCATCGACTCCCCGCCGACGCTCGCCGTGGCCGACGCCGCGGTCATCGCGAGCTGGGCGGACGGCGCGGTGCTCGTCGTCACGGCCGGACGAACCACGGACGACATGCTCGTCCGAGCGGTGGGCAACATCGCCAAGACGCGGGGAAGGCTGCTGGGGGTCGTGCTCAACCGGGTGCCTCTTCGCGGCGTCGATTCGAGTTACTACGGAACGCAGTACGGCGGCTACTACGGCTACGGGGTGCCCGCTTCGGGGGCGGCCCGCACGGTCTGGTGGCGTCGTCTCCTCCACCGCGGTGAGTCCTCGGCGGCCGACACCGGCGAGGCGGCGCCCGGCCCGCGGCGACGTTCGACGGACCTGCCGCCGGACAACGTCAGCGGCCTGCGCACCCTCGCGCAGCGGCGGAACGTTCCGGCACTCCCGGGTGATCCGGGTCGTGAAGGACCGGGAGTCGCCGGTAGCACCCCGGGGGGCGCGCGCGATGACCTGCCGCCCCGCCGACGGCAGCGCGGCTGATCACCGCGCCCGCGGAGAACGTCGAAGGCGCCGGTCCCCTGGGGGGCCGGCGCCTTCGACGTCTGACTCAGTGCGCGGTGTCTCCCGGCGCGAGCACCGCCTTGACCGTCCGGAAGAGGATGACGATGTCTCCCACGAGCGACCAGTTCTCGACGTAGAAGAGATCGAGACGGATCGAGTCCTCCCACGACAGTGCTGAGCGTCCGCTGACCTGCCAGAGCCCGCTCATCCCCGGGCGGACGATGAGACGCCGGCGGGCGTCGTCGTCGTAGAAGGCCACCTCCGCGTCCCGCTGAGGACGGGGGCCGACCAGGCTCATCTGGCCGATGAGAACGTTGATCAATTGCGGGATCTCGTCGAGGGAGTATCTCCGGAGGATTCGGCCGACCGGAGTGATGCGCGGATCGTTCTCGACCTTGAACAGCGGTGTCCCGTCGCGCCCCTGGGCGGCGAGGAGCTCGGGAAGGCGGGCGTCCGCCCCGTCGATCATCGAGCGGAATTTGAACATCCCGAAGTGATTCCCGCCCTGCCCCACGCGCTCCTGGCGGTAGAGGATCGGGCCGGGGCCCGAGAGGCGTACGAGGGTGGCCAGTACCAGCAGCATCGGGCTGAGCGCGACGAGCAGGAACAGGGACCCCACGATGTCGAGTGCCCGCTTGAGCACGCGCTGACGGGTCGAGTACTGCGGAGTCTCGACATGGACGAGGGGGAGACCCGCGACCGGACGGGTATGGATGCGCGGACCGGCGACATCGGTGAGGTTCACCGCGATGATGAGATGCTGCCGTCCGGGCTCCAGACTCCACCCGATTCTGCGGATGTCGTGGGCGTCGAGGTGACCTCCTCCCGTGACGAGGACGCTGTCGGCGTCGAGTTCGTGGAGACGACGCTGGAGATGCCGGGCGTGTGCGTCGTTCCAGGCCTCGGCGTCGTCGGAGGGAACGAGGTGCACACCGACGACGGTGAGCCCAACTCCGGGCTGGCGCACGATCTGTGCCGCCACGCGGGCGTTCTCCTCTGCGCTTCCGACGAGGACGACGCGCGCCGACATGTCGCCGTTCCGACGGCGCGCGGTCAGCCACGAGCGGGCGGCCGTCCGGGTCGCCAGCAGTGCGACCGTCCCGACCGGGAGGCTCAAGAGGAAGTACCCGCGGGAGAGCTCGACCGAGGACAGGTAGGCGATCATGGCGACGAGTCCGAACAGCTGGAGCGACGCGGCGATGACGAGCCGGTGCTCCGCGACGCCGTGTCCGACCACGCGGGGCAAGCGGGTCCCCCACAGCGTGAGCGCCAGGAACCAGGCGACGCACAGTGCTGCCGATACTGTCGTGTAGCCGATCGATGAGGCCCCCACGCCGGGAGGCTGGGGCCCGAGCCAGATCAGCTGGGTTCCGAAGACGGCCCCGGCGATGACGAGGGCATCCGTCACCGCGAGCAGCCGGGCGAACCGCGTTTGCCACGGGCGTCGTCGGGTCGTTCGCGATGGGGTGAAGGTTTTGGTTATGGCTGGTGAAGCCAACGACGAGGTGGCGAGATCCATGGGTCCTCCGCTGATCGGGCTCAGTGGCCGGAGATGATGCGCCTCTGGGCTGGAACAGGAGGCGCGGGGTTCGGGCACTCTGTCATCCGACAGATGCGGGAGAGCGAGGCCTCCATCGGTCGCGAGGGGGGTGAACGGTCGGCGGGAGTCGCTGCCCCGCGGCGTGCTGCTGCTCGGCTGCGCCGATCGTGTCGGTCGGCCTGAGCGGGATCGCCCCGACCGTCACCTGAACGGGATGCCTCGTCACCCCGCGCCGTGTAGGGTGCGCAGCCCGACGCGTTCAGCGCACCGCATGTTTGCATGTTCATGTGCGCGTAGCTGACCGGTCAAGCTGGACGCATGACCGACGTGCCCGATCCCTGGAACGAGTTCGCCCGCGTGTTCGGTGCCCGTCTCCTTCAGGCCCGCGGACAGCGGGGCCTCTCGCAAGAGCATGTGGCCCATGCCGCGGGGTTGGCGACGTTCACCTACCGCAAGCTCGAGCGAGGCGAATCCAACCCCGGCACGCCGGCGAACCCGCGCCTCCGAACGATCGTCTGCCTCGCGGAGGTGTTGGGGATCGGTCTGGCCGACCTGCTTCCGGAGCCCCCGGGAGGCATCGCGCCCGGGCGCTGATGGCGGTGTCGGAGGCTCGTGCTTCACTTCGTCTGTGCCCACCGATGATCGGGTCGCCCTCGCGGGCGATCCGAAGAGAGAGGTGTTCGGCATGAGCGATTCCGATGTCCATCCCCGTTCTGAGGTCGCGCGCTGCGGTTTCGCGTGGTGTACCACGCTGCACGGCAGCACGGTGCATCCCGACGATGAGACGCACCGGAGCGCGGGCATCGCCTTCCCGGCCCGGGTGCGCGGTGTCCATGAGCAGGGCCGCGGGACGGAGGCCGATGTGGAGGTGGGTGTGCTGCGCCGCACGGACGACGCGGACGATTGGCTCGTGATCGAGGTGGGGGGCGGCGGCCTCGCGCTGAGCCTCAGCGGTGCCGCCGAACTGCGACGGATCCTGACGGAGGATCCCGGGATCGGTGGGGCACTGTCGTCCTGAACCCGAAAGGGCGCAGCGCCGTACGGGATTCACCCGCGTTCGCGGCGTTCCGGCTTTCGCGCGGATGGCCGCGCGCATCGGGACGAGCGGCTGAACTGAAGGAGCGCGAAGGTTCCTCGCGCGGTCCAGGAAGGGGCTGTCCTCATCTCTCCCACTTGCACGCGCGTGCTGATCGTGTGCACCGCCAACGCCATCCGGTCTCCGTTTCTCGAGCATCTGCTCCGGGCGCGTCTCTCGGGGACGGGTCTCACTCCTCCCGTCATCGAGAGCGCGGGTTCCGCCGCCCGCCCCGGCCGCGCGGCGGAACCCCGGATCGTCGAGATCGGTCGGGCTCACGGCCTCGACATCCACGCCCATCGGACGCGCCGACTCGATGAACGCATGCTCGCGTCCGGGGTGACGGTCCTGTGCGCGGCGGCGATCCATCGGCGCACAGTGCTCGATATGCGCCCGGACCTCCTGGACACGACCTTCACCGTCCGGGAGTTCGCCCGTCTTCTGAGTGAGCAGACTGATCCGCGGGGAATCCGTGGCGACTGGGGTGCGCTGGCGGAGGCTGCCGCGCGACTCCGTTCCCGCCCGCGGAGAGGCGCTGCGGGCGACGATGACCTCGTGGATCCCATCGGAGCACCCACCGAGGTGTGGGACGAATTCGAGCGGAACGCGGTGGAGGCAGTCGAGGGCATCGTGCACCACGCGGTGCGCCTCCTCCGTCCGAGCGGTCAGACCGCCCGCATCGACCCGCCACCGCAGACGCGACGCGAATGGCGGGCAGCGCGCACTCTGCTCGATTCTCCGCAGACGCCGCGGTGACGACCGTTCGTCAGCGGCTCGGGGGTGCATGCATTCGGTGAAGGCGGCGCGCCACCGAGAGCCCCACCGCGCCGATGACGCCACCGACGGTGTTGGCGG
>NZ_BADA01000338.1 GCF_000333395.1 Microbacterium sp. B19 | reverse complement strand
CAATCGCCGGGCCCCGTTCGTTCAACCCAACTGCACCCATGCCGGCGCGTGGTCACTCGGGCGTTCCCAGGTACGCGGCTCGCGGTCGATGCCCGAGGCCACCGCGCTGCCCTTCAGCGCGTCGGAGACCAGGGTCAGATCGATGCGCAGGCCCAGGTTGCGGCGGAAGCCAGCGGCACGGTAATCCCACCAGCTGAAGGTGCCCGCCTCGTC
>NZ_BADA01000339.1 GCF_000333395.1 Microbacterium sp. B19 | reverse complement strand
CCGCCTCGACTTCGGCGGCATCTCGGTCGACGCCGACGGAGGAGTGCGGATCGGCGCGAGCGTGCGCAACAGCGACCTCGCCGGTGACATGACGGTCCGCTCGCGTCATCCGCTCGTCGCGGAAGCGGTAGCGCGCGCGTCGGCGAGCTCTTCGAGCAACCGGATGCCACGGCTCAACGTCTGCGATGCGGGCGACGCATCTTGCCGTGCGGGCATGGGCGGGCTAGCCTCTCGTTCGATAGAAGAACGGTGTGTTCGAATATAGAACACACCCCTGAGATCCGCAAGCACCGCTCCGTCGCGGTGACCCCGACATCGACGTCAGGAGAACCATGCAGTTCCACCACCACGGCTACGTCTCCGGTGACCCGCGCATCCAGCCCGCCGCGGGCGTGGGCATCGACCGGCCGACCGAGCTGCCCGACGAGGTGGACGTGCTCATCGTCGGGTCCGGACCCGCCGGCATGCTCCTCGCCGCCCAGATGTCGCAGTTCCCGCAGGTCACGACACGCCTCATCGAGAAGCGCGACGGACGTCTCGTGCTCGGCCAGGCCGATGGCATCCAGCCCCGCAGCGTCGAGACGTTCCAGGCCTTCGGCTTCGCCGACCGCATCACCGCCGAGGCCTACAACATCGGCTGGATGAACTTCTGGGCGCCCGACCCCGCCGCGCCGGATCGCATCATCCGCACGACGCGCACCGAGGACTACGCGCTCAAGATCAGTGAGTTCCCGCACCTCATCGTCAACCAGGCGCGGGTACTGGACTACTTCGCCGAGGCGGCCGCGCACGGACCGGCGCGCATCGTGCCGGACTACGGCGTGGAGTTCCTGGGGCTCACGGTCGGCGACGACGATGTCGAGGTGCGCGTGCGGACGGCGGAGGGAGAGCGCACGATCCGCGCGAGATACGTCGTCGGCTGCGACGGGGCCCGCAGTGGTGTGCGACAGGCGATCGGGCGCACCCACGTCGGCGCCGCTGCGCGACACGCGTGGGGCGTGATGGACGTGCTGGTCGAGACGGACTTCCCCGATTGGCGCATCAAATGCGCGATCACCGCCGCCGCCGGCAACATCCTGCACATCCCGCGCGAGGGCGGGTACCTCAGTCGCATGTACATCGACCTCGGCGAGGTCGCCGCCGACGACGACCACCGCGTCCGGCAGACGCCGATCGAGGAGATCATCCACCGCGCGAACGAGATCCTGCACCCGTACTCGATCGACGTCCGGCAGGTCGCCTGGCACAGCGTGTACGAGGTGGGCCACCGCGTGACCGACCGGTTCGTCGACGACCTGGAGAACCCCCGCGTCTTCCTCACCGGCGACGCGTGCCACACGCACAGCGCCAAGGCCGGGCAGGGCATGAACGTCTCGATGCAGGACGGCTTCAACCTCGGCTGGAAGCTCGGACATGTGCTCACGGGCCTCGCTCCCGCGGAGCTGTTGCGGACGTACGACGACGAACGGCGTCCGGTCGCCCAGCAGCTGATCGACTTCGACCGCGAGTGGTCCTCCCTCATGGCGCGCAAGCCCGGCGAGATCACCGACCCCGACGAGCTGTCGACGTACTACCTCGCCACCGCCGAGTTCCCCTCCGGGTTCATGACGCAGTACGGTCCGTCCCGGATCGTCGCTGCGGACGCGGCGCAGGAGCTGGCATCCGGGTTCCCGATCGGCAAGCGATTCCACAGCGTGGAGGTCGTTCGCGTGTGCGACGGCAACGCCGTGCACCTCGGTCACCACGCGAAGGCCGACGGTCGGTGGCGCATCTACGCCTTCGCGGATGCCGATGGCTCGGCGCTCCGCGCGTGGGCCGAGGCCGCGCGCGGGATCGTCGAGCGCTTCACTCCCGCCGGAGCCGATCTCGACGCGGTGTTCGACGCCAAGGTCGTGTACCCCGGACGGTGGGAGGACGTCACCGACGTCCCGGCCCTGTTCCGGCCGCGCTCGGGCCCGCTCGGGCTCACCGATCACGAGAAGGTGTTCGCCGCGGCGCCCTCGGCGTGGACGAGCGCCGACATCTTCGCCGAGCGCGGCGTCGGTGCCGACGGTGCGGTGGTGCTCGTCCGCCCCGACCAGTACGTCGCGCAGGTGCTGCCGCTGTCGCAGCCCGAGGCGTTGGAGCGCTTCCTCGCCGGCGCGATGCGCTCCCCGGTCACGGCGTGACGGTCGCCCCGGCGGCGAGTCGGCATCCGTGGTCGGGACCGCTCGCGGCATAAACGCTCCTGCTCGGCAGAAACGCCCTGACACGGCGTTTCTGCCGAGAGGGGGCGTTTATGCGAAGGCGGCGGTGGAGCGGATGCCACGGCCCTGGACGCTGCGGCGACGGGGAACGCCCACTTATACGCAACGTATATCGGCGCGCACCGGCGCGCTGACCAGAATGAGCGGGGAGACCCGCACCGACCCAGGAGGACCCATGACCGATTCGCGCGAGAGCGAACTGCTGGCATCCGTGCCCACCGGCTTGCTGATCAACGGCGAGTGGCGCGCTGCAGAGGGCGGGAAGACCGTGCAGGTCAGCGACCCCGCGACCGGCGAGGTCATCCGCGAGATCGCCGACGCCTCGGTGGCCGACGGTGTGGCGGCGATGGATGCCGCGGCGGATGCGTTCCCGTCCTGGGCGGCGACTCCCGCGCGCGAGCGGGCCGAGATCCTGCGTCGCGCGTTCGACCTACTGCAGGAGCGCAAGGAGGACGTCGCGCTGCTGATGACCCTCGAGATGGGCAAGCCCCTCGCCGAGGCGCGCGGCGAGGTCGGCTACGGCGGCGAGTTCCTGCGCTGGTTCAGCGAGGTCACCGCCCACACCCAGGGCCGCTACGGCGCGAACCCCGAGGGCACCGGTCGCATGATCGTGACGCAGCACCCGGTCGGGCCCTGCTACCTCATCACCCCGTGGAACTTCCCCCTCGCGATGGCGACCCGCAAGATCGCGCCTGCGCTCGCCGCCGGCTGCACCGTCGTGATCAAGCCCGCGACGCTCACGCCGCTCACGACGCTGTTCTTCGCGCAGATCCTGCAGGACGCCGGCGTCCCGGCGGGCGTCGTCAACGTCGTCACGACCACGAACACCGGACCCGTGTCGGAGCGCATCATCTCCGACCCGCGCCTGCGGAAGCTGTCGTTCACCGGTTCCACGCCGGTCGGCGTGAAGCTGCTGCAGCAGGCCGCCCCGGGTGTGCTCCGCACCTCCATGGAACTCGGCGGCAACGCCCCGTTCGTCGTGTTCGACGACGCCGACCTCGACAAGGCGGTGGACGGCGCGATGCTGGCGAAGTTCCGCAACATCGGCCAGGCGTGCACCGCGGCCAACCGCTTCATCGTGCAGCGCTCGGTCGTCGAGGAGTTCACGCGTCGCGTCACCGAGCGCGTGCAGGGCATGAAGATCGGGCGCGGCACCGAGGAGGGCGTGCAGATCGGACCCCTGATCGACGACCGCGCGGTGGACAAAGCGAAGACCCTCGTCGGGGATGCCGTCGAGCGCGGCGCCACGGTCACGACCGGCGGTTCGCCCGTCGACGGACCCGGAACGTTCTTCGAGCCGACCGTCGTGGCGGACGTGCAGCCCGGCAGCGAGATCCTCCGCGAGGAGATCTTCGGACCGGTGCTCGCGATCGTCCCCTTCGACACCGAGGACGACGCCGTGCGCATCGCCAACGACACCGAGTACGGCCTCGTGTCCTACGTCTTCACCGAGTCGCTCGCGCGCGGTCAGCGCATGATCGAGCGCCTCGAGACGGGGATGATGGGCCTGAACGTCGGCGTCGTCTCCAACGCTGCGGCCCCGTTCGGCGGCTGGAAGCAGTCCGGCCTCGGCCGCGAGGGCGGCGACGAGGGCATCCACGAGTACCTGCAGACGAAGTACACGCTCACGGCGAACCCCTACGCCTGACGCCCCGGATGCCGTGGCATCCGCCGTTCTGTTCTGCCACCGCTCACCCTGCGTGAGGGGTCAATATGTGTCGCTTCGGACTCGCAGAGGCGACAGTTCTTGACCTCTCCCGCGGCCTACGCGTCGGACGGGGAGGCGTGCCGGTCGAGGAACGCGAAGACCTCGGCGTCGTCGACGCCGGGGAACATGCCGCGGGGGAGCGGCGAGAACATGTGCCGGTGCACGCGGGCGCTCGGCCACGCCTTGCCCTGCCAGCGCTGCGCGGCCTCGGAGTCGGGGCGGCGGCAGCACGACTCGTCGGGGCAGCGCGAGATGCCGCGGGTCGTCGTCTCGCGGCCGCGGAACCATCGGGCATCGTCGAACGGCACACCGACGGTGATGGAGAAGTCGCCGTCCGAGGTCGTGCCCGTCTGGGTCGAGCACCAGAACGTCCCGGCGGGGGTGTCGGTGTACTGGTAGTGCTCTGTGGTGCGGTTGTGCTCGGCGAACGCGGCACGTGCCGAGAACTTCTTGCACACGATCTGCCCCTCGACCGACCCCGTGACATCCGTCGGCAGCGGGAGCCCGTCGTTCTCGTAGACGCGTGAGATCGCCCCGTCGCCGTCGACCCGCAGGAAGTGCTGACGGATGCCGAGATGCGTCGTCATGAGGTTCGTCATGCGCATCGCGGCGGCCTCGTGCGTCACGCCGAAGGCGTCGCGGAAGTCCTCCACCGCGAGGTTGCGGTCCTTCTTCGCCTGCGCGAGGAACGCGACGGAGTTCGTCTCGGGCATCAGGCAGCACGCGGCGTAGTAGTTGATCTCCAGCCGCTGCTGCAGGAAGTCGGCGTAGTCGGTGGGCGGGCGGTGGCCGAGCAGACGGTGCGCCATCGCTTGCAGTGCCATCGAGCGCAGGCCGTGTCCGCCGGGGATGGATGCCGGGGGCAGGTAGATGCGTCCGTTCTCGAGGTCGGTCACGGACCGTGCCGAGTGGGGCAGGTCGGCGACGTAGATCAGCTCGAACCCCAGCTGCTCCGCCATGACGCTCACCGTCCGGTGGGTCAGGGCGCCCGAGGTGTGCCCGGCGGCGCGGAGCTGCTTCTCGGCGAGCTTCTCGATGTCGGGGAGGTGATTGTCGAGCGCGCGCATGCGCAGACGGAGTTCGGTGTTGGCGCGCCGCGCTTCCTCGGGGCTCGCGATCGTCTCGCGCTCGCGGCGCTGCAGCTCGCGATGCAGGCCCAGCACCGCCTCGATCGTCTCGTCGCTCGTGCCCTTGGTGACCCGGATCGGAGGGATGCCGAGCTGTCGGAAGAACGGGCTGGATTGGGCCCGCTCGAGTTCGATCTCGAGCGCCGCGCGGCGGTTCGGCGGCTCCGTGGACAGCAGCTCGGTGACCTCGGTCTCGGTGGCGCGGGCGATCTCCTGCAGGAGCGACAGCTTCGGTTCGCGCTTGCCGTTCTCGATGAGGCTGAGCTGGCTGCCGGCGACCCCGACGAGGGCCCCGAGCTCGTCGAGCGTGTATCCGCGCGCCAGGCGGTGGTGGCGGATGCGGTGTCCCAGCGTGGTGAGTTCGAGCGACGAGGCCATTCCTTGACGATAGCGAAAGATCGGGATTTCTTGCGCCGGAAATTCCTCGAAAGTCGCGTCTCGCAGTCGCACAGTGGAGGAAGACCACCGAATTCGCTCTCAATCGAGGAGATCGACATGGCACTCGCCGACATCTTCGCCGGACGCCCCTCCGCCCGGCCCGCCGCACCGGCCTCCACTCGCTCCGCCCGCCCGGGGCATGGCATCCGTCCTTCCGTCGAGGGTCCCGGGCTCGCCGCCCTCACGGCGTGGGTCGACCAGGTCGCCGCGCTCACCCAGCCCGACCACATCCACTGGGTCGACGGCTCGGCGGCCGAGAACGACGCGCTGCTGCGCGAGATGGTCGACGAGGGCAAGCTCATCAAGCTCAACCCCGAGTGGCGGCCCGGCTCCTACCTGGCCCGCTCGCACCCGAGCGACGTCGCCCGACTCGAGTCGCGCACCTACATCGCCTCGGAGAGCGAAGAGGATGCCGGACCCACCAACAACTGGATCGCACCGGCCGAGATCCGCGAGACGCTGGACGGCGTCTTCGAGGGCTCGATGCGCGGACGCACCATGTACGTCGTGCCCTTCTCGATGGGAACGGTCGGCGGTCCCCTGAGCCACATCGGCGTGCAGATCACGGACAGCGCGTACGCCGTGGCATCCATCGGCATCATGACCCGCGTCGGAACCACGGTGCTCGAGCGGATCGCCGCGGGCGCGCCGTGGGTCAAGACCGTGCACTCCGTCGGTGCGCCCCTCGCGCCCGGCGAGGCGGACGTCGCGTGGCCGTGCAACGACGAGAAGTACATCGTGCACTTCCCCGACACGCTCGAGGTGTGGTCGTTCGGCTCGGGCTACGGCGGCAACGCGATCCTGGCGAAGAAGTGCTTCGCGCTGCGCATCGCCTCGGTGATCGGTCGCGACGAGGGCTGGCTCGCGGAGCACATGCTCCTCATCCGCGTCATCGACCCGCAGGGCAAGGCGTACCACGTGGCGGCGGCGTTCCCGTCGGCGTGCGGCAAGACGAACCTCGCGATGCTGCGGCCGACCATCCCGGGCTGGCGCGTCGAGACGCTCGGCGACGACATCACGTGGATCCGCCCCGGTGAGGACGGGCGCCTGTGGGCCATCAACCCCGAGGCCGGCTTCTTCGGCGTCGCGCCCGGCACGGGCGAGTCCACGAACGTCACCGCGGTCGAGACGCTGTGGGGCAACACGATCTTCACGAACGTCGCGCTGCGTCCGGACGGCGACGTGTGGTGGGAGGGGCTGACCGACGAGGCTCCGCCGCAGCTCATCGACTGGGAGGGTAAGGACTGGACCCCGGCGTCCGGCCGCCCCGCCGCGCACCCCAACTCGCGTTTCACCGTCGCCGCCGCGCAGTGCCCGCAGATCGCGCCGGACTGGGAGACCCCGGAGGGCGTCCCGCTCGACGTCATCCTGTTCGGCGGCCGTCGCGCCACGAACGTCCCCCTCGTGCTCGAGGCCACGGACTGGTCGCACGGCGTCTTCCTCGGCTCGACGGTGTCGAGCGAGAAGACCGCCGCGCAGGAGGGCACCGTCGGCGAGCTGCGCCGCGACCCGTTCGCGATGCTGCCGTTCTGCGGCTACAACATGGGCGACTACTTCGGCCACTGGCTCAAGGTCGGCGAGAAGCTGCGCTTCGACCGCGCACCCCGCATCTTCCAGGTCAACTGGTTCCGCAAGGGCGACGACGGCCGGTTCCTGTGGCCCGGGTTCGGTGACAACGCGCGCGTGATCGACTGGATCATCCGCCGTGTCGACGGCCAGGTGGGCGCCGTGGACAGCCCCATCGGCCGTCTGCCCCGGGTCGAGGACCTCGAGCTGTCGGGTCTCGACCTGCCGGCCGCCGATCTCGAGGAGCTCTTCGCGATCGACGCCGAGTCGTGGCTGGCCGAGGCCGACCTCACCGAGGAGTTCTTCGACACCTTCGGCAGCCACCTCCCGGCGGCCCTCCGCGCCGAGCTGGCCTCGCTCCGCTACCGCCTGCAGCGCGGCTAGCACACCGACCCGCCCGCCTCGCTCCGCTACCGCCTGCAGCGCGGCTAGCACACCGACCCGCCCGCCTCGCCCGCCGTCTCGCGACGCGGGGCGGACGCGAACTCGACGCCCCTCCCTGCTCTTGGCGCGCGGGAGGGGCGTCGTCCTTCGTGTCCGGGCGGGCGCGGTGGTCGCGGCGGTCGCGGTGGCCCCGGTCGCGCGGTTCCGCGAGACTGCACGCGCCTGACGAAACAGCGGCAGGCTGCAACCGAGATGCCACGCGGATGCAGTCTCGGCGCCGCGGCGGGGCCGCCGGCCCGGCGCACGGGCTTCGCGCGGCGCGCCCGCCGCGCAGGCGCAGCGCCCGCGCGGCCTCACACCAGCAGCTGGTGCTTCGCGAGCTCGCGGTAGAGGGGGACGGATGCCACGAGCTCGCTGTGCGTGCCCTGGCCGACGACGCGTCCGTGCTCGAGGACCACGATGAGGTCGCTGTCCACGACCGTGGAGAGGCGGTGCGCGATGACCAGCAGCGTCCGGCCGGTGGCGACGGCGTCGATCGCCTCGCGCATGCGCTGCTCGTTCACGCCGTCGAGCGACGACGTCGACTCGTCGAGCAGGAGCACCGGGGGAGCGGCCAGCAGCGCCCGCGCGATCGCGAGGCGCTGACGTTCGCCGCCGGAGAGCATCACGCCGTCCTCGCCCACCGGGGCGTCCACCCCGAGCGGGCTGCGCTCGAGCACATCGCCGAGGTTGACGGCGCGCAGCACGCGCTCGCACTCGGCGTCGGAGGCCTCGGGCGACGCGAGCCGCAGGTTGTCGGCGATCGTGCCGGCCAGGGTCGGGGCGTCCTGCTCGACGTAGCCGAAACGGGCGCGCAGCGCTTCGCGGGGGAGTTCGCGGGCGTCGACGCCGTCGACGAGGATCGCCCCCGCCGTCGGGTCGTAGAACCGCTCCACGAGCGACAGCACCGTGCTCTTGCCCGCGCCGGAGGGGCCGACGAGCGCGACGCGCGAACCCCGCGGGACGGCGAACGACACCCCGCGCAGCACTTCGCGCTCCTCGTCAGCCGCTTCGGCCGTGGCCTCCTCCGCGGCGCGATCCAGGTGCGCCTGCGCGAGCACGGATCGCGCCTCCTGCGCCGCGGCCTCACGCGCCTTCACGACGTGGTCGGGGTAGCGGAACCGCACGTCGCGGAACTCGATCGCCGCGGCATCCGCTCCGGGCTGCGCGGTGCCCGGCCGGTCGCCGTCCTCTTCGAGCGGGAGGTCGAGCACCTCCTGGATGCGGCCGAGCGCGCCGAGCGCCTGGTTCACCGACGTGATCGCGCCGATCGCCGAGGCCAGCGGCTGCACGAGCAGGAACAGAAAGATCACGAACGTCACGAGCGACGCGACGTCGATGGCTCCGGATGCCACGCGGAACCCGCCGACGCCGAGCACCACCAGCAGCGACACCTGCAGCGCGATCCCCGCGACCGGCACGATCATCGCGGACACGCGCGCGATGCGCACGCCCGCCCGTACGCCTCGGTCGCCGCGGCGGTCACGTTCGCGACCTCGCGGTCGGTCGCGCCCGCGGCCCGGATCGTGCGGATCGACCCGACCGCGCGTTCGACCCCGGATGCCAGCTCCCCGACCTTCTCCTGCTGCGCCGCCGACGCGGCCCGGATCCGCGTGCTGAGGATGCCCACGGTCGCGATCGAGGCGCCGAGCACGAGCACGATGAGCCCGAGGAGCAGCGGGTCGATGAACGCCATCGCGATGATCGCGCCGACGAGGATGAGTGCGTTGCCGACGGCATCCGCGAGCCCCTGCGTGAGGACGGCGTAGAGGAGGGTCGTGTCGGTGCCGACGCGCGAGACCAGGTCGCCGGTTCGACGGGCGTCGAATTCGCTGATCGGCAGGTGGAGGATCCGCGCGATGAGTCGGCGCCGGCTGGAGTACACCACCGCGGTGCCGGTGCGCTGGAGCAGATAGTGCTGGTAGCCCGAGATGAGCGACGACAGCACGACGAACCCGACCAGCAGCCACACGAGCGCGCCGAGCGGCGCGGACTGCTGCACGCGGGAGATGACCTGTCCTACGAGCAGCGGTTGGACCAGGGTGGCCCCGGCGCCGAGGATGCTCAGCACCCCGACGACGATCAGGGTGCGCGTGTGCTCGGCGAGGAACGGCAGCAGTTGGCGGAAGGACGCGCGCGGGCCCACGGGGGCGCGGCGGCCGCGGCGGCCACGGGCGGGAGCGGACAGAGACATGCTCACCTCGGGGTAGGAACGTGATCCCTCCGACCG
Source organism: Microbacterium sp. B19 (assembly GCF_000333395.1). Lineage (GTDB taxonomy): Bacteria > Actinomycetota > Actinomycetes > Actinomycetales > Microbacteriaceae > Microbacterium. The sequence goes on along the minus strand of NZ_BADA01000339.1, from coordinate 8,334 downwards.
TACCTCGCCCCGCCGACACCGCCGGTCGAGTCCGTTCGCCGGTGTACCGAACTCCGGAGATTCGACCCGCAACTCGGCATTCGGCGCGGCAGATCGACCGCAGCGCGCGAAATCTCCGGAGTCCGGCACACCCCGTCGGCAGAAGAACGACGGATGCCACGAGGCCGAGGCCCCGTGGCATCCGATGCTCTGCTCAGAACCGGTTACGGCGCGATCGCTCCGGCAGCGAGGTTGTCGTCGTACGCGACGTCCTTCGTCTCGGGGGAGAGCGCGACGGCGATGAGCGTCAGGACGCCCATCACCGAGAGGTACAGGCCGACGAGCCACGGGTTGCCGCCGCCCGCCGCCCACAGGGCCACCGCGACGATCGGCGCGAGCGCGGCACCGAGGATCGACGAGACGTTGTAGGAGATCGCCGAGCCGGTGTAGCGGGTGTTCGTCGGGAACAGCTCGGGCAGGACCGCGCCCATCGGGCCGAACGTCGTACCCATCAACAGGAACCCGATGATGAGGAACGCCTGTACGTACACGCGGGTGAGACCGGCATCCGCCTGCGGCAGAAGGAAGAACGCGAACGTCAGGCCGAACAGGATGATCGCGACCGTGACGCCGAGGAGCAGGCGCTTGCGCCCGATGCGGTCGGCGAGCGGGCCCGACAGCAGCGTGAAGATGCCGAAGAACACGACGCCGACGATCTGCATGATGACGAAGTCCGTGTAGCCGAAGCCGAGGCCGGGCACGTACGCAGCGGCGTCGAACGGCGTCCCCGCCTTCTCCGCCGCGGCGGCGGCACCCGCGGCCGTCGGCTTGGTGCCGTACGACAGCGTGAAGCTCGTCATGAGGTAGAAGAGCACGTACGTCGCCAGCATGATGAACGTGCCGAGGATCAGCTGCACCCAGTTGCGGCGGATGACCTCGCCGAGCGGGAACTTGCGGATCACGCCGCTCTTCTCGGCCTTCGCGAACGACTCGCTCTCGACGAGGCGGAGACGCACCCACAGGCCGACGATCACCATCACGGCCGAGAACAGGAACGGCACGCGCCAGCCCCACGCGAGGAACTCGGCGGACCGCTGCGCGGTGCCGTCGGGGTGCGGAAGTGCGAAGTTGATGATGAGGAAGATGCCGTTGGCGATGATGAAGCCGATCGGCGCACCCAGCTGCGGGAACGTGCCGTACCAGGCGCGCTTGCCCTTCGGGGCGTTCTCGGTCGCGACGAGCGCCGCGCCCGACCACTCGCCGCCGAGGGCGAAGCCCTGCGCGAGTCGCATGATCAGCAGCAGGACGGCCGCCCACACGCCGATCTCGTTGACGGTCGGGAGGCATCCGATCAGGAAGGTCGCGACACCCATCGTGAGGAGGGATGCCACGAGTGTGGCCTTGCGACCGAATCGGTCGCCGAAGTGGCCGAAGACGATCGCGCCGAGGGGGCGCGCGACCATGGCGGCGCCGAAGACGCTGAAGGAGAGGAGGAGCGACGTCGTCTCGTTGCCGGTGGGGAAGAAGAGCACCGGGAAGACGAGGACCGCGGCCGTCGCGTAGGCGTAGAAGTCGTAGAACTCGATCGTCGTGCCGATGAGGCTCGCGGTGATGACACGCGAGCGGGGATTGGCGGGAGCCGACGAGGAGCGGGTTGCAGGGGTGGACGAAGTGGTCATGGGGGCCTGACGAGAGATCGAGCGATCGCGTCCGTCGTGAGGGCGCAGCGGTGGCGTGGAGCGGACGCGGCAGGTGTGCGTGTCCGGGCGCGCGGCGGGGGGCACCGGGAGGGACCCGGGTGTGGGTCCAGACCCTCCAGTCTATGCGCTCGCCGAGAGGGCCCCGGCGGTCTGCGGAGTCAGCGCCAGATGACGGCGATCGCCGCGTTCAGCAGCGTCAGCGGGCCGACGAGCCAGAACAGCACCGGCGGAACGGATCCCGTGCGCTTCTGCCGCGCCGAACCGATGCCGAGCAGCGCCCCGATGACGATGAGGACGACGAGCTTCACACCGAGCTTGGCGTAGTTGAGCTCGTACTCGATGCCCCACGGGGCGGCCAGAATGAGGCCGGCGACGAGCGAGATCAGCAGCCCGTAGCTCATCAGCCGCGTGACCTGGACCCGGCGGGCGACGGCCTCCACGACCCACGCGCCGAACAGCACCGCGAACCCGACCAGGTGGATGACGACGACGACGTGACGCAGGATCTCCATGCCCGTCACCTTAGGGAGGCCACGGCCCCCGCGCCAGCAAGGCGCGCCTCACCGTCAGGGGAGACGCGCCGTGCCGAGTCGCGGTCAGCCGCGGAGGTCGCGCAGTACCAGAGCGGTGCGGAGGGCGGCGTCGGCCGCCTCGGCGCCCTTGTCCTCCTTCGAGCCCTCGAGCCCGGCGCGGTCCAGACCCTGCTGCTCGTCGTCGAGGGTCAGCACACCGAACCCGACGGGCTTCCCGGCGTCGATCGCGACGCGGGTGAGGCCGTCGGTGGCCGCCGACGAGACGTACTCGAAGTGCGGCGTGCCGCCACGGATGATGACGCCCAGCGCGACGACCGCGTCCGCCCCGCCCTCGAACGCCGCCACCGCGGCGACCGGCAGCTCGAACGAGCCCGGAACGCGCACGACGCGATACGTCGCGCCCGTGGCATCCAGGACTCGCTTCGCTCCCGCGATCAGTCCGTCGGTGATGACCTCGTGCCACGTGCCCGCGACGACGACGACATTCAGTCCCGTCGCGTCGATTCCGCCGGTCTCGGGTGCTCCGCTTCCCGCCATCAGACGAGTCCTTCCTTCATGTGCGCGAGCGCGTCGCGCAGATCGTCCTCGGCGATGATGTGGCCCATGCGGTCACGCTTCGTCTCGAGGTACTGGTGGTTGTTGGGGCCGACGCCCACGAGCAGGGGGACCTGCTCGACGACGTCGAGTCCGAAGCTGCGCAGCTGCGCCACCTTGTCGGTGTTGTTCGTCAGCAGTCGCACCTGCTCGACACCGAGGTCGGTGAGGATGCCGGCGGCGGCGGCGTAGTCGCGCGCGTCCGCGGGAAGGCCCAGGGCGAGGTTGGCATCCACGGTGTCCAGACCCCGCTCCTGCAGGCTGTAGGCGCGCAGCTTGTTGATGAGGCCGATGCCGCGTCCCTCGTGACCGCGCATGTAGATGACGATGCCGCCCTCGCGGTCGATCGTGTCGAGCGCGGCATCCAGCTGCGGGCCGCACTCGCACTTGAGCGAACCGAACGCCTCACCGGTCAGGCACTCCGAGTGCACGCGTACGAGGGGAGCCTCGTCGGTGATCTCGCCCGAGACCACCGCGAGGTGGTCGGTGCCGGTGACGCGGTCCTTGTACGCGAGGAAGCGGAACGTGCCGTGCGACGTCGGGACGTTGGCCTCGGCACGCAGGCTCACGCGGCGGCGCGGGACGGGCGCGGTCTCGACCGGCTCGGTCTCGTTGAGGTACGCGATGAGCTGCTCGATCGTCACGACCGGGACGCCGTCGCGCTCGCCGAGCTCCAGGAGCCCCGGAAGACGCATCATGCTGCCGTCCTCCGCGACGACCTCGGCGATCGCCCCGACCGGCTCGAGGCCGGCGAGGCGCATGAAGTCGACGGCCGCTTCGGTGTGACCCGCGCGCTCGCGGACGCCGCCGTCGACCGCGCGCAGGGGCAGCACATGACCGGGGCGGATGAGGCTCGACGGCACCGACTCCGGGTCGGCGAGGACGTTGAGCGTGTGGGCGCGATCGGCGGCGCTGATCCCCGTGGTGACCCCGGACGCCGCGTCGACGCTCACCGTGTAGGCGGTGCCGCGGGCGTCCTGGTTGACCTCGACCATCGGGGGGAGGTCGAGGCGGTCGGCCCAGTCGGCCGGCATCGGGGCGCAGACGTAGCCGCTGGACCAGCGCACGGTCCACGCGAGCCATTCGGGCGTCGCGAGCTGCGCGGAGATGACGACGTCGCCCTCGTTCTCGCGGTTCTCGTCGTCCGCGACGAGGATCGGTCGTCCGGCGCGGAGGGCCTCGAGGGCCTCGGGGATGGTGGACAGGCTCATGCGGAGCCCCTCTCGGTCGATGCGGCCGGAGCCGCGGGGTTCTCGGTGCTGCGGAAGGCCAGCAGGCGCTGCACGTGCCGGGCCAGGATGTCGGTCTCGAGGTTCACGGGCGTGCCTGCTTCGGCGCGACCCAGGGTCGTGGCCTCGAGGGTCTCGGGAATCAGCGACACCTCGAGCCACGGCTCGGGGTCGGCCGCGTCGCTCACGGAGCTCACGGTCAACGAGACGCCGTCGATCGCGATCGACCCCTTGTCGACCACGAGCGGAGCCAGGTGCGGAGGGATGCCGATGCGGATGACACTCCACTGGGCGCCCGGTCGCACCTCGCGGACGACGCCCGTGCCGTCGATGTGGCCCTGCACGATGTGGCCGCCGAGGCGACCGTGCGCGGCGGTCGCGCGCTCGAGGTTGACGGGGCGGCCCGCGCCGACACCCGCGAGCGTCGACATGTCGAGCGTCTGCTTCATCACGTCGGCGGTGAACCAGTCGGGGCCCTGGTCGACGACGGTGAGGCACACCCCGCTGACCGAGATCGAGTCGCCGTGGCCGGCATCCGACACCGAGAGCGGGGCCTTCACGGTCACGCGCACGCCGTCTCCGGCGGGCTCGACCGCGGTGATCTCGCCGATTTCTTCGACGATTCCGGTGAACATCAGGAATCTCCCTGGGTGTCGTGGACGGGACGGGCGACGACGCGGATGTCGTCGCCGAGGATGTCGATGGATGCCACCTCGAGCCGCCGTGCGGCGGCGATGTCGGGCACGCCGAGGTCGCCGAGCGCGAGCCGCGAGCCGCCGAGGAGCACGGGGGCGAGGTACACGAGCACCTCGTCGGCCAGCCCTTCGCACAGCAGCGCACTCTCGAGGGTGGGACCGCCCTCGACGAAGACGGTCTGGATGCCACGGCCGCCGAGGTCGTCGAGGACCGCGCCGAGCTCGTGCGTGGGGAAGAAGAGCGCCTCGCGCGGGTGGCGGTGGACCGCGGCCCCCGCGGGGACCTCGGACTCGCCCACGATCACGGGGACGGGTTGCTGCGGGAGCAGGGCGCCGTCCGCGTCGCGCGCGGTCAGCGCCGGGTCGTCGGCGAGCACCGTGCCGGTGCCGGCGAGGATCGCGTCCGCGGTGGCGCGGCGGTCGTGCACGTCGCGGCGCGCGGCGGCGCCGGTGATCCACTGGCTCGACCCGTCGTCCGCGGCGGCGCGCCCGTCGAGGCTCTGCGCCCACTTCACGGTCACGCGGGGACGGCCGGTGCGCTGCAGGTGCACCCAGTCGCGCACGAGTTCGGCCGCAGCGTCCCGCTCGAGGCCCGCCTCGACGTCGACACCGCCGGAGCGCAGCCGCTCGGCGCCGCCCGCCGCGGCATCCGTCGGATCGTCGAGGGCGTACACAACCCGGGACACCCCGGCCTCGAGGAGCGCGACCGCGCAGGGACCGGTGCGTCCGGTGTGGTTGCACGGTTCGAGCGTGACGACGGCCGTCGCACCGCGGGCTTCGCCGGGCGCGAGCTTCGAGAGCGCGTCGACCTCGGCGTGGGCGGTGCCCGCACCGCGGTGGTAGCCCTCGGCGAGCACCTCGCCTGCGGGGGAGAGGATCACGGCGCCGACCTGCGGGTTGAGACCGCGGGGACCGTTCCGCGCGAGACGCAGCGCGCGGCGCATGGCGTCTGTTTCGGCGGCGGATGCCATCTTCCCTGTCCTTCCCGTCGTGAACGGGGCAGGAGCGCAGGGTGGCACGGCGCGGCGCGCCGACCGTGCTGCCTCCTATCCGGACTAGAGGAGATCGCTCACCTCATCACCGTCGGTTCCGGAATTCCACCGGATCGGCCCCACCGCCGGAGCGGAGGGGTTCGCGGACTGTCACCGCCGGTTCGGATTCACACCGACCCCGGAGCACGTATTGCTTGGTCGAAGTCTAATCAACACCGCCGACACGGATTCATTCCCGCCGACTCGGGACGAAACCGTGCTACTTGAGCAGGCGCGACAGGCGCCGGTCGGCGAGGATCTTGCCGCCCGTCTGGCACGTCGGGCAGTACTCCAGCGAGTTGTCGGCGAAGAAGACGCTGCGCACCTCGTCGCCGCACACCGGGCACGCCTCGCCGCGTCGGCCGTGCACGCGCATGCCCCGCCGCTTGGCATCCTTCAGGTCGGCCGGGGGCTTGCCGCGCGCGGTGTCGATCGCCTCGGTCAGGGTGCTGATCATCGCGGCGTACAGCGTGTCGATCTCGGCATCCGTGAGGTTGGCGGCCAACGCGTACGGCGACATCTTCGCCGCGTGCAGGATCTCGTCGGAGTACGCGTTGCCGACTCCGGCGATGATCGACTGGTCGCGCAGGACGCCCTTGATCTGGGTACGTCGCCCGGCGAGCAGAGCGGCGAACGCGTCGCGATCGAGGGCGTCGTCGAGCGGGTCGGGGCCGAGCCGCGCGATGCCCGGCACGTCGACGGGGTCGCGCACGGCGTAGACGGCGAGCGACTTCTTGGTCCCGGCCTCGGTCAGGTCGAACCCCGAGCCGTCGTCGAACCCCACGCGCAGCGCGATCGGCGTCTTGCCGGGCTTGATGATCGTCGCGGGCAGCGCGTCGTACCAGCGCAGCCAGCCCGCCTTCGCGAGGTGGAACACGAGATGGATGCCACCGTCGGTGGCGACGTCGAGGAACTTGCCGTGCCGCTCGACCCCGCTCACGGCCGTACCGACGAGCGCGTCGATCGGCGGATCGTAGGTCTTCAGCGCGCTGATCGCGGACACGCTCGCCTTCGTGAAGGTCAGCCCCGTCACGCGACCGCGCAGGAACTCGACGAGTCCTTCCACCTCGGGCATCTCGGGCATGCCAGACATCATGGCATCCCGTCCCGATAGCGGGGAGGGGGTGGCATGGCGCCGATCGGCGGGTTCACCGGGGCGATGCCCGATGACCCCGGCGTGTCACGCGGCGGATCGATTCTTCGGGGGCCGCCGTCGCAGGGACGGGTCCAAGACCTCGGGGCCGCGGTAGACCATGTCCATCGCGCCGATGGACTCGCCCGGCGGGACGATCTCGTCGATCCGGTCGAGGACGTCGTCGCCGAGCACGACGTCGACGCCCGCCAGGGTGTCCTCGAGCTGTTCCATGGTCCGAGGGCCGGCGATGGCCGCGGTGACCCCCGGGTGGCTGATCGCGAACGCCATCGCGAGATGCGTCAGGGGCATCCCGGCATCCTGAGCCAGTTCCACCAGCTGCTCGATGACGGCGAGTCGCCGCTCGTCGCGGAAGTGCCGCATCCCCGTCGAGGCGCGGAAGTTGGCGTTCTCCTGCCCCGCACGGTACCTGCCGCTCAGGGCGCCGCCCGCCAGCGGGCTGTAGACCAGCGAGCCCATTCCGTAGCGCTGGAGCACGGGCAGGATCTCCCGTTCGATCTCGCGGTCGAGGATCGAGTAGTTGGGCTGTTCCGTGCGGAAGCGCTCGAATCCGCGACGGTCGGCGGTCCACTGCGCCTCGACGATTTCCGAACCGCGCATCGACGAGGTGCCGATCGCGCGCACCTTGCCCTGGCGGACGAGATCGGTGAGCGCCGACAACGTCTCGTCGATGTCGGTGTCGGGGTCGGGGCGGTGCAACTGGTACAGGTCGATCCAGTCGGTGCGCAGATTCCGCAAGGACCGCTCCACGGCCTGCACGATCCACCTCCGGGAGGCGCCGCGGTGGTTGATGTCGTCGTCCACGGGGCTGAAGAACTTCGTCGCGAGGACGACCTCGTCACGGCGTCCCTGGATCGCCTCGCCGACGACCTCCTCGGAGTCGCCGTAGCGGTCGGCGGTGTCGACGAAATTGATCCCGGCGTCGAGAGCGCGCCGGACGATGCGGATGCCCTCCTCGCGGTCGGGGTTTCCGAACGAACCGAGCATCATCGCGCCCAGTGCGAACGGCGTGACCTTGATTCCCGTGCGGCCCAGGTTTCGGTACTGCATAGCGTCTCCTCTAAGCTAGAGCGGAACGGTGTTCCGCATTGAACTATACGGAACAATGTTCCGCTTATGCAAGGGGAGACGATCATGACGCCGACACCGGCTCGTGCCGCGCGCGCAGATGCGCGCCAGAACCTCGCCGCTCTGCTCGACGCCGCGCGGACCGTCTTCGCACGCGCGGGCGTCGATGCGCCGGCGCGCGAGATCGCCGCCGAAGCCGGAGTCGGAGTCGGGACGTTGTACCGGCACTTCCCGAATCGCGCGGCTCTCGTCGCTGCGGTGTTCACCACCCGACGGTGCCGACGACACGGACGGCGACGGCGGAGGACACCGTCGTCGCGGGCTCCGCGGCGCTCTCGGCGCTCTGGGAGTC
>NZ_BADA01000340.1 GCF_000333395.1 Microbacterium sp. B19 | reverse complement strand
GGGGCAGCTGGGCGAGGATCGCCCGACCGGGTGCGCCCCGGGTGACGGGATGCCGTGCGCCCGGTCGCTGCGCCACGGCGGTGACCGAGTGCCGCGGTTCGACGCTGGCGAGCGTGACGCACTCGTCGTGGTCGAGCACGACGAGGAAGCACGTCATGCCGAGGTCGTTCGCCGCTGATGTCAGCTCGGGCAGAGCTTCCGCCTGCAGGTCGGCGGCGACACCGGCGGCCAGCGCGGCGAGGCCGGTTCCCAGGCGCACGGCGCCCGCGGCATCCCTCGTCACGAGCCCGTGGTCTTCGAGGGTCCGCAGCAGGCGGTACGCGACCGAGCGGTGCAGGCCGACGCGCCCGGCGAGGTCGTCGATCGACAGGGGAGCGCGCGCGTCGGCGAGCTCTTCGAGCAACCGGATGCCACGGCTCAACGTCTGCGATGCGGGCGACGCATCTTGCCGTGCGGGCATGGGCGGGCTAGCCTCTCGTTCGATAGAAGAACGGTGTGTTCGAATATAGAACACACCCCTGAGATCCGCAAGCACCGCTCCGTCGCGGTGACCCCGACATCGACGTCAGGAGAACCATGCAGTTCCACCACCACGGCTACGTCTCCGGTGACCCGCGCATCCAGCCCGCCGCGGGCGTGGGCATCGACCGGCCGACCGAGCTGCCCGACGAGGTGGACGTGCTCATCGTCGGGTCCGGACCCGCCGGCATGCTCCTCGCCGCCCAGATGTCGCAGTTCCCGCAGGTCACGACACGCCTCATCGAGAAGCGCGACGGACGTCTCGTGCTCGGCCAGGCCGATGGCATCCAGCCCCGCAGCGTCGAGACGTTCCAGGCCTTCGGCTTCGCCGACCGCATCACCGCCGAGGCCTACAACATCGGCTGGATGAACTTCTGGGCGCCCGACCCCGCCGCGCCGGATCGCATCATCCGCACGACGCGCACCGAGGACTACGCGCTCAAGATCAGTGAGTTCCCGCACCTCATCGTCAACCAGGCGCGGGTACTGGACTACTTCGCCGAGGCGGCCGCGCACGGACCGGCGCGCATCGTGCCGGACTACGGCGTGGAGTTCCTGGGGCTCACGGTCG
>NZ_BADA01000341.1 GCF_000333395.1 Microbacterium sp. B19 | reverse complement strand
CCTCCCTCCGCCACCCATGGCACGAGATGGGCGCGGAAGCGGTCGAGATGCTCGAGCTCGCCCGACGCACGCGCGTCGCGGCGCG
>NZ_BADA01000342.1 GCF_000333395.1 Microbacterium sp. B19 | reverse complement strand
CCCGCGATGATACAGCACTGTTCGGATAAACAGTATCCACCCTCACCTGCTCATCACACACTTATCATCCGCTTAGACCAAGACAAAGGAAAAACATGGCCGGCAGCGCCCTTTTCGCATTGATTGATGACATCGCCACCGTACTGGACGACGTGTCCCTGATGACCAAGGTGGCCGCCAAGAAGACCGCAGGCGTGCTGGGCGACGACCTGGCCCTGAACGCCCAGCAAGTCTCCGGCGTGCGCGCCGAGCGTGAATTGCCGGTGGTATGGGCGGTGGCCAAGGGTTCACTGAAGAACAAGGCGATCCTGGTGCCGGCAGCGCTGGCCATCAGCGCCTTCATCCCCTGGGCGGTGACGCCGCTGTTGATGCTGGGCGGCGCCTTTCTCTGCTTTGAAGGCTTCGAGAAACTGGCTCACAAGTATCTTCCACATGAAGAA
>NZ_BADA01000343.1 GCF_000333395.1 Microbacterium sp. B19 | reverse complement strand
CATCGCTTACGATTGCATCTGCAACTATTCTATTTGCAATTACAAATCGATTCAACCAAGAAAGTTCCCGCCATGCTTCTCGACTTCTACACAGCGCGCACACCCAATGGAGTGAAGGTCAAGATCTACCTTCATGAGGCGAAGATAGCGTACCGGGAGATCGGGCTGAACCTCTCTGCCGGAGAGCAGCACCGACCTCAATATCGCCAGATCAATCCCAACGGAAAGATTCCTGCCATCGTCGATCACGATGGCGGCATCACGCTTTTCGAATCTGGTGCGATCCTTACCTATCTCAGCGCGAAGACCGGCGTTCTTCAGCCGATAACGTTGAAGGAGCAGATGCAGGTTCAGCAATGGCTGCATTTTCAGATTGGCGGTATCGGGCCAATGCTGGGCCAGCTATGGTGGTTTCTGCACGGATCGACAAACGGAAATCGCGAAGCCATAGATCGCTACCGCACCGAGGCCCTGCGCCTGTACGAGGTAGTAGATCGGCGTCTGGGCCAATCCAGCTACCTGGCTACCGACAGATTCTCGATAGCAGACATTGCAGCCTACAGCTGGCTACGGACATGGGAAG
>NZ_BADA01000344.1 GCF_000333395.1 Microbacterium sp. B19 | reverse complement strand
GCGTCGTGGTGAGGCATCCGGTCCGGGTCTCGTCGACCGCGCCCGCGACGTGCTCGCCGAACGCGGGATCGCGGCGCGCAAGGTCGATGACGTCCGCACGCCGCCCGAGCCCGGGGTGGCGCACGTCGTGTGCGCCTCGCTGGAGCGCGGATTCGAGCTCACCGAGGTGAAGTTCGCCGTCATCACCGAGACCGAGTTCTACGGGCGCTCGGTCGGGAACGACAACCGCGGGGCGAAGAAGCTCGCGTCCCGTCGCCGCAACGTCGTCGACCCGCTCCAGCTCAAGCCCGGCGACGTTGTCGTGCACGCGACGCACGGCATCGGGAAGTTCCTCGAACTGACGCGCCGCGAAGTCTCCAGCGGCGGCCGCAACGCCGTGAAGACCACGAAGGAGTACCTGGTCCTGGAGTACGCGCCGTCCAAGCGCGGCTACCCGGGCGACAAGCTCTTCGTGCCCACCGATCAGCTCGACCTGCTGTCGAAGTACGTCGGGGGCGAGGCGCCGGTGCTGTCGAAGATGGGCGGGAGCGACTGGGCCGCCGCGAAGGGGCGCGCGCGCAAGGCGGTGCGCGACATCGCGGTCGAGCTGGTGAAGCTCTACTCGGCGCGTATGGCCGCGAAGGGCTACGCGTTCGGCCCCGACACGCCCTGGCAGCGGGAGCTGGAAGAGGCGTTCCCGTTCGCCGAGACGCAGGACCAGCTGCAGACGATCGACGAGATCAAGGCCGACATGGAGAAGCCCATTCCCATGGACCGGCTGCTCTCCGGCGACGTCGGGTTCGGCAAGACCGAGGTGGCCGTGCGCGCCGCGTTCAAGGCGATCCAGGACGGCAAGCAGGTCGCCATGCTCGTGCCGACGACCCTGCTGGTCAAGCAGCACCTCGAGACCTTCGCGGAGCGCTTCGCCGGCTTCCCCGTGACGGTCCGTCCGCTTTCGCGCTTCCAGTCCGACAAGGAGGCGAAGGCCACGCTCGCGGGGCTCACCGACGGCACGGTCGACATGGTCATCGGCACGCACCGGATCCTCACCGAGAAGGTCATCTTCAAAGACCTGGGCCTCATGATCATCGACGAGGAGCAGCGGTTCGGCGTCGAGCACAAGGACGCGCTGAAGAAGCTCAAGACCAACGTCGACATCCTGGCCATGAGCGCCACGCCCATCCCGCGCACGCTCGAGATGGCGGTCACCGGCATCCGCGAGATGTCGACGCTGGCGACGCCGCCAGAGGATCGGCATCCGATCCTCTCGTACGTGGGTCCGCGCAACGACAAGCAGATCGCCGCGGCGATCCGGCGCGAGTTGCTGCGCGAGGGCCAGGTGTTCTACGTGCACAACCGGGTCTCGTCGATCCAGCGGGTCGCGGCGCATCTCGCCGAGCTCGTGCCCGAGGCGCGCATCGTCGTCGCGCACGGGCAGATGGGCGAGCACGCGCTCGAGCAGGTCGTCGACGACTTCTGGGAGCGTCGCGCCGATGTCCTCGTGTCGACCACCATCATCGAGACCGGTCTCGACATCTCGAACGCGAACACGATCATCATCGACCGCGCGGACAAGTACGGTCTGTCGCAGCTGCACCAGCTCCGCGGTCGCGTCGGCCGTGGGCGCGACCGCGCCTACGCGTACTTCCTGTACGACGAGATGAAGCCGCTGTCCGAG
>NZ_BADA01000345.1 GCF_000333395.1 Microbacterium sp. B19 | reverse complement strand
CGCAGACGCTGCAGCACGGCCATGCCGTCGAGGTCAGGCATCATGATGTCGAGCACCATGGCATCCGGTTCGAAATCCCGGGCGGCCTGCAGGGCGTCGAAACCGGAACCCGCCGTGCGCACGTCCCACCCCTCCATGCGCAGGGCCATCGACAGCAGGTCGGTGAGCATCTGCTCGTCGTCGACGACGAGGACGCGCAGGGCGCTGCCGTCGGGGCGGGTGAAGGCGGGAGCGCTGGCGGTCGCGGTCATGGGATTCATTGTGCGCGCGTAGCTATGAGCTTTCTATGGCGAGGGCTATGCGCTCGCTGTGAGAACGGACAGCGCGGGCGATCAGCGCGCCGAGCAGCACGCCGAGCGCCGCTCCAGCGGTGTTGGCGACGACGTCGCGCATGTCGGCGACTCGGGTGGGGAGGAAGAGCAGCTGTGTCGTCTCTATCGCGCCGCTGAGGACCAGCCCGCCGAGGATGCCGTGCCACGGTCGTCCACCCCAGGCGAGGACCAGGAGACCGAGGGGGACGAACATCACGACGTTCGCCGAGAACTCGACGACGTCGAACGTCACCCACGCGGTCGGCGGCCACGCGGCGAGGGTCTCCAGGATCCGACGGACGAATCCCGCCGTGTCGGGGTCGTAGGGCACGGGCCGCAGCGTCATCCACCACACGCCGAACGCGTACAGCGCCGAAGCGGCGACGAGCAGTGCCCGCCGCCGCTTCGTCCGGATGTTCGTCAGTGCGTGTCCTCGGCCTCGATCTCGGTGCGGTCGCCGGACCAGAGCGTGTGGAAGGTGCCCTCCTTGTCGATGCGGCGGTAGGTGTGGGCGCCGAAGAAGTCGCGCTGTCCCTGGATGAGCGCGGCGGGGAGGCGGTCGGCGCGGAGTCCGTCGTAGTACGCCAGCGACGAGCTGAACGCGGGCGCCGGGATGCCGGCCGCCGCGGCCAGCGCCACGATGTTGCGCCAGGCGTCCTGGGCGCGGCCGAGGGCCTCGACGAAGTACGGCGCTGTGAGCAGCACGGGCAGGTCGGCGGTGTCGTCGTAGGCCTCGGCGATGCGGTTGAGGAACTGCGCGCGGATGATGCAGCCGCCGCGCCAGATCTTCGACACCGCGCCCAGGTCGATGTTCCAGTCGTACTGCGCGGCACCGGCACGGATCTCATCGAAGCCCTGCGAGTACGCGACGATCTTCGACGCATACAGGGCCAGACGCACCTGCTCGATGAACGCGTCGGCGTCCTCGCCGGCGAGCAGGTCGGTGCCCGACGGGCCCGGGAGCTCGCGGGAGACGCTGCGCTGCTCGGGGTGGCTGGACAGCGAACGGGCGAAGGTCGCTTCGGCGATGCCCGAGACGGGGACGCCCAGGTCGAGGGCGGTCTGCACGGTCCACGCACCGGTGCCCTTGGCACCCGCCTGATCGAGGATGACATCCACGAGCGGGGCTCCGGTCTCGGCATCCGTCTGGCGCAGGACCTCGGCGGTGATCTCGATGAGGTACGACTCCAGCTCGCCGCGGTTCCACTCGGCGAACACGTCCGCGATCTCGGCGGGGGTCTTGCCGGTGGCGCGGCGGATGAGGTCGTACGCCTCGGCGATGAGCTGCATATCGGCGTACTCGATGCCGTTGTGCACCATCTTCACGAAGTGTCCGGCGCCGTCGTGGCCGACGTGCGTCACACACGCCTCGCCCTCGGCGACCGCGGCGATCGAGGTGAGGATCGGTCCCAGCGTCTGCCACGACTCGTCCGAGCCGCCCGGCATGAGGGAGGGGCCGTTGAGGGCGCCCTCCTCGCCGCCGGAGACGCCCATGCCGACGTAGTTGATCCCGGTCTCGCGGACGGCCTTCTCGCGGCGGATCGTGTCGGTGAACAACGCGTTGCCGCCGTCGACGATGATGTCGCCCGGCTCGAACACCTTCACCAGTTCGTCGATGACGAAGTCGGTCGCCCGGCCCGCCTTGACCATGATGATCGCCGTGCGGGGCTTCGACAGGGAGGCCGCGAAGTCCTCGTACGAGAACGACGCCACGAACTCCGCCTCGGGGTGCTCCGCGACGAGGTGCTCGGTCTTGTCTGCGCTGCGGTTGAACACCGCGACCGTGTTGCCCTCGCGGCTGGCGAGGTTCCGCGCGAGGTTCGAGCCCATGACGGCCAGACCCACGACACCGATGTTGGCGGTGCCGTCGCCCTCGCCCTGGGGACGGGAGCCGGCCTCGGTGGTGGGACGCTCCACCTCTTCGATGCCGGGCGCACCCTCGTGCACCTGAGCGGCCTCGTGCGGTGCCTGGTTCTGATCGGTCGACGTCATTCGTTGCTCCGTGTTCACGTGCGAAGGGAGGGGTGGCGGACGAGAGTCACGTGCCCCCGCCACTTTATCGGCTCGCTGCGGCGCCGATCCGGCGTCCGCGGGGACCGCTCAGGGGGTGGGGGACAGGTGCAGTCGGGCGATGACCTCGTCGACCTGTTCCTGGGGTGTGAGGTCGAGGTCGACGTGGATCGCCCGCTCATCGGCATCCGGGATCTCCAGGGTGTCGAACTGCGAGGTGAGGAGTGCGGGCGGCATGAAGTGCCCCTGGCGGCGGAGGAGGCGTTCGCGCACGAGGGTCGGGTCGCCCAGCAGCAGGACGAAGGTCACCCCGTCGCGCCGCAGCACGTCACGGTAGCTGCGCTTGAGCGCGGAGCACGTGATGATGCCGGGGCGTCCGGCCGTGATCTCACCGTCGATCCACGCGGCGACGCGGTCGAGCCACGGCCAGCGGTCGTCGTCGGTGAGGGCGTGCCCGGCCGCCATCTTCGCGACGTTGGCGGCCGGGTGGAGGTCGTCGCCCTCCTGGAAGTCCCAGCCGAGGCGACCGGCGAGCATGCCGGCGACCGTCGACTTTCCGGTTCCGGCCGGTCCCATGAACACCAGGACGGGGGCGGGGGAGGTCATATCGGGGTCCTTCCGGTTCTCAGACGAACACGCTGATCGCGAGCACACCGGCCAGACCCGTGACGGAGATCAGGCACTCGAGGAGCGTCCAGGTCTTCAGCGTCTGCGGGATGCTCAGTCCGAAGTATTCCTTGATGAGCCAGAAGCCGGCGTCGTTGACGTGGCTGAAGAACACCGACCCCGCGCCGATGGCGAGAACGAGCAAGGCCGTCATCGGGGCGTCGAGCGACTCGGTGAGGGGCTGGAGGATGCCGGCGGCGGTGATCGTCGCGACGGTCGCCGAACCGGTCGCGACGCGGATCACCACGGCGACGAGCCACGCGAGCAGGAGCACGGAGACGCTGGAGCCGGCGACGAGGTCGGCGATCACCTTGCCGATGCCGGTGTCGACGAGCACCTGCTTGAAGCCGCCGCCTGCGCCCACGATGAGGAGGATGCCGGCGATGGGGCCGAGGGAGGAGCCGACGACGCCGGTGAGACGCGCGCGGTCGAAGCCCGCGCCGCGACCGAGCACGACGAAGCCGACGAGGACGGCGAGGAGCAGCGCGATGATCGGCAGGCCCAGGAAGTCGATGACGACCTTCCACACGTCGGTGGACCCCGGGGCGAGGATGTCGGCGAGCGCCTTGAGCAGCATCAGCATGACGGGGAGGAGGATGCTCGCGAGCGTCGCGCCGAACGACGGCCGGCGGACGGGTGCCTCGCCCTTCTCCTCGGCCGAGACGAACAGGTCCGGCACCGGAACCGGGGCCCATCGCGCCGCGAGGGGCGCGAACAGGGGTCCGGCGATGATGACGGCCGGGATCGCGACGATCACGCCGAACGCGAGCGTGAGGCCGAGGTTGGCATCCAGGGCGTCGATCGCGGCCAGCGGGCCGGGGTGCGGCGGGACGAGGCCGTGCATGGCCGAGAGGCCCGCGAGGGTGGGGATCGCGATCTTCATCAGCGAGGCGCCCGAGCGGCGGGCGACCAGGATGATGACGGGCACGAGCAGCACGAGGCCGACCTCGAAGAACATCGGCAGACCGATGATGGCGCCGATGAGGCCCATGATCCACGGCAGGCTCCGGGGCGTCGCCCGCGCGACGAGCGTGTCGACGATGCGGTCGGCTCCGCCGGAGTCGGCCAGCAGCTTTCCGTAGATCGCCCCGAGTGCGATGAGGATGCCGACTCCGCCCATCGTCGAGCCGAAGCCGCCGGTGAAGCTCGTGACGGCCGTGCCGATCGGCATCCCCGCCACGACGCCCGTGGTGAAGGCGCCGATGGTCAGCGCGAGGAACGGGTGGAGTTTGCCCCACGTGATGAGCACCACGATCAGGGCGATGCCGATGAGGGCGGCGGTGACCAACTGCCCGGCCGGAGCGGCGGGGGCGGTGGGCTCGCTCGCGGCGAGTACGAGGGCGGTGGGGAGGAGATGTATGGCCATGAGCGTCCTTGGTCCGGCGGCGGCTGCGATGCCGATTCGTATTTGTCGTACATAAAAACACAGATCCCGGGTTTATGCACGACGAATATTTGCGACGATTGTCGTGACGTCTGGCATCATCGATGCATGACGACCGCTGGTCCCGGCGCGGGGACACTGCACGACGCTCTCGTCACGCGCATCGGCGCGGACATCGTCCAGGGCCGTCTCCCTGCGGGATCACGCTTGGTGACCGGCGACCTCGCCGAGGGGTCCTCGCGCGGGGCCGGGCGCGAGGCGGTCCGAGTGCTCGAGGCGCTCGGGCTCGTGAGCGTCCGCCGCAAGGCCGGTGTCGTCGTCCGTCCGGCGGCCGACTGGAACGTCTTCGCTCCCGAGATCATCGAGTGGCGGCTCGGCGGCCCCGCGCGGGGCGCGCAACTGCGCGAACTCAGCGAGCTGCGCAGCGGCATCGAGCCCCTCGCAGCCCGGGGCGCGGCGACATCGGCGACCGCCGCGCAGCGCGAGGAACTGGTGGCGGCCGTCCTCGAGATGGCCCGCACCGAGGGCGCCGCCGACGAAGCGGATTACCTCGCCGCGGACGTGCGGTTCCACCGGACGCTGCTCGCCGCCTCGGGCAACAGCATGTTCGCGGCCCTCGGCGACGTCGTCGAGGCGGTGCTCACCGGTCGGACGCGACACGAACTCATGCCGCACGACGCCAACCCGCACGCGGTGCGGTGGCACCAGGACGTCGCCTTCGCGATCGCCGCCGGTCGTGCGGAGGAGGCGGCGCAGGCGATGCGGCTCATCGTCCGTGAAGCCGGGGATGCCATGGCATCCGCGATCTCCGACGACTGAGGCGCTCGGCCGGTCCGGGGATCGAAACCCCCGGGGAGCGCGTCAGTGCTTCTTGTACCCCGCGTTGCGGCCCATGGAGAAGAGGGCGCCGACGGTGCCGATGAGTCCGATGGTGGCGATGCCGCCGATGACCCAGAGCACGACGTGGGAGAAGAAGCCGCTGTCCATGGTGATCCTCCGGGTAGATGGGGCTTCCATCGTACCGTCGCGTCGTCGCCGCCGATGACACGGGCGGGTCGTGCGAAGGGCGACGCGCTGGTAGACTTCCGGGGAACTTCGGCGAGGGATGCGTCGTCGTGCGCCCGGCGGGTGCGCGTGGCATCCGTGATCGACGCGGTGATGCAGGCTTCCGGCTTTCCTCACGCGCTCGCGTTCGAGTCGAATCCAGACCACATACGCGCGGACATGATCCGCTCACAAGCTGCGGGACCCGTGCCCGCGAGGAGAACAACATGTCGGAAGACAACAAGGTCGTCGCCGAGGTGCGCGAGAACTTCGGCAAGGGCTTCGCCCGCCGTCTGCGCGCCGCCGGCAAGATCCCCGCCGTCATCTACGGTCACGGCACCGAGCCGCAGCACGTCGCGCTGCCCGGCCACCAGGTGTCGCTGCTCATCCGCCGCGCCAACGCGCTGCTCGACCTCGACATCAACGGCAAGAGCCAGCTTGCGCTCGTCAAGGACGTGCAGAAGGACCCGGTGCGCCAGATCATCGAGCACATCGACCTCCTCGTCGTCCGCAAGGGCGAGAAGGTCTCCGTCGACGTCCCCGTCGTCGTGACCGGTGAGCCCTTCTCCGGCACGGTGGCCATGCTCGACAGCGCCACGGTCTCGCTCGAGGTCGAGGCCACCCACATCCCGCAGAACATCGAGGTCTCGGTCGAGGGCCTCGAGGACGGCACGCAGATCACTGCCGCCGACCTCACGCTGCCCTCCGGCGCCACCCTCGTGACCGAGCCCGAGACGCTGATCGTCGCGGTGTCGGTGCCGCTCGACACGCTCGCCGCGGAAGAGGAGATCGCCGAGGCGGACGCAGAGGTCGCCGAGGAGCAGTCCGAGGAGTCCGAGGCTGCGGCCGAGGCCGAAGAGAACTGATCTCGGCGGGCCGCGCGAGCGGTCCGTGATCGACGAGGGGGCGTGCATCACGCCCCCTCGTTTTCGTATCGGGGTCCGTGCGCGGACCCGGAAGGATGGATGCCATGGCGGACACGTGGCTGATCGTCGGTCTCGGCAACCCGGGCCCGCGGTACGAGGCGACCCGGCACAACGTCGGGCAGATGGTCGTCGACGAACTCGCCGGTCGTCGCCGCGAGGCATTCCGTGCGCACAAAGCGAACGCCCGGGTCGTCGAGACCTGGTTGCGTCCGGGCGCGGCGAAGCTCGTGCTCGCCAAGCCCAACAGCTTCATGAACGTCTCGGGCGGTCCGGTGTCGGGGCTTGCGAAGTTCTACGGGGTCGAACCCGAGCACGTCGTCGTCGTGCACGACGAGCTCGACATCCCGTTTGACACGATCAAGCTCAAGACCGGGGGAGGGCACGGCGGCCACAACGGCGTCCGTGACATCGCGAAGGCTCTCGGCACTCCGGACTTCCCCCGGGTGCGTGTGGGCATCGGCCGTCCCGTCGGACGCCAGGATCCGGCGGATTGGGTTCTCGATCCCTTCGGCGCGAAGGAGCGCGAGACGCTGCCAATCCTCGTGTCCGACGCCGCCGACGCGGTCGAGACGCTGGTCGAGGACGGTCTCCTCGCCGCCCAGCAGCGTTTCCACGCGCCGCGCTGAGCCCGGACCGTGGGGCCTGGGCCGCACCACGAGTCGGCCGTGATCACCGCCCGGCTCCCGAGCGCCTGGCGCGGATCGCGCGCGAGAGCGTGACGGTCCCGAAGATCGCCGCGGCGACACCGCTGAGGCAGCCGCCGAGACTGCAGAAATCGCCGACCGCGGCGACGACGGGGTCGGCGTCTCGCATCGTCTTCTCCGCCACCACGAGAAGCACCGCGCAGATTAAGCCGTAGATGAGGAACGGGACGAGGCGGGATGGGCGCGGTCCGGTCCATTCATCGGTCGCTGGGAGATCGGACTCGGGGGTTTCGGTCGAACGTGGCTGGGGCATGTGCGTCCTCTCCTGGGGCGAGCGGCCGTGAGGCCTCCGGCGAGGTTAGGCGGGATGCTCCGATGCGCGCGGAGGAGAGCGCGGGATCTGTGGATGAATCCGTGCGATCGCGGCCTGTGGAGGAGGGGTGGCGCGCAGCCTCTGCCGGGCGCAGGGGCCGGACACGCAGAAAGGCCCCGACCGAAGTCGAGGCCTTTCGCTCTCCGTGCTCAGGACACGTACGGCGCTGCGCCGATGCCCGCTCCGACGGTGAGGAAGATCAGGACGATACCGCCGCCGATCACCGCGAGGACGATCGCCGCGATGCCCCAGCCGCGACCGCGATTCTTGACCGCGGCGACGATGCCCTGGATGAAGCCCCACAGAGCGAGAGCGCCCCAGACCAGGAAGGCCCCGATCGTCAGGAGACCGGCCGCGATTCCCATCTGGCGTGCGGACTCCGGGACGCTGTCGTAGTCGAGGGTCCCGGTGCCGGTGGAGTAGTCCGCGTACTGCGCCAGACTGCCGGTCTGCATTCCACCGATCGTCGCGAGGATCGAGCCGATGATGATGCCGACGAGCGCGGCGACGAACGCGATGAGGCCGAGTCGATTCGAGCCCTTGGGGCGTGCGGCCGGGGCGGGGGCGCCGTACGCGGCGGGCGGAGCGGTGTAACCGGCCGGCGGCGCGGTGTATCCGCTCTGGGCCGCTTCGGCGCGCGTGGCCGGCGGCGGGTTGTACGGTTCGGGGGGCGGCGGTGTGCTGGTCACGGTGTGCTCCTCTGATCGACGAGGACGAGGACGTCCTGATGCGGTCAGTCTATGGAAAGGCCGAAAATTCGCCATGAGGATCGACACGCTGTCGACATAGGCGGTACGGCTCACACGGCGGTTCCGGCGGATGCGCTCGCCCCGGCCGCGAGGGCGACGAAGACCAGTACACCGAAGACGAACGGCCCGAGCGCCGAGACCACGATGGCGGCGATCCCGGTGCCGCGCCCGAGGTTGCGAGCGGTGGCGACGATACCGATGACGAGAGCGGCGATTCCGAGCACGGTTCCCGCCCAGAAGGCGATCTCGCCCAGCAGGACGACGTCGCGGACGGGCGAGAGCACCCGCCAGTCGAAGGTCTGTCCGCCCCGGGCGATGAACTCCGCGCCGGCGCCCCGGGCGACGATGAAGGCGGCGGATCCGCCGACCGCGGAGGCCACCACCCCCGCGAGGAGGGCGAGCACGAGGCCGATCGCCCCCAGCGGCCGATGACGGGATGCCGCCGGCGGCGGCGTCAGCAGCGTTCCCACCGGGGGCGCCGCGTGCGGCGCGGCGAACTCGGGCGAGCCGGGCGAGGTCATGACCTCACTGTACGACCCGTGCGGCGGGAGCGCGGAAGGTTCCGTGCGGGGTGATGTCCGGCCCCGACGGACCTGTATCCGCAGCTCCCGGAGCCCGTGTCCGTGCCCCCGCGTAGGATGTGTCGAGTGACAGTTCCCGGGATCGTTCGCGCCCTCGAGCAGGCTGAGTCGTACCGGGAGGCCGCTGCCGCGGCGTCCTCCGATCTGTCTCTCTCCGTCGTCGACGGGCTCGACGCGCCCGTCATCGCGGGACTCCTCGAGCGTCGGCGCACGAGCGGAGCGCCCGGAGCCGTTCTGGTGATCGCGCCGACCGGTCGCCGCGCCGAGTCGCTCGGACCCGCCCTGGACGCCGTGCTCCCGGGCGCGCAGGTCCTGCACTTCCCCGCGTGGGAGACGCTGCCCCACGAGCGTCTGAGCCCGAGCCCCGAGACGGTGGGGCGCCGTCTCGACGTCCTGCGCCGGATCGCCGCGTGGGACGGTTCGGTTCCGCTCGTCGTCACCGCGTCCGTGCGCAGTGCGCTCCAGCCGTTGGCACCCGGGCTCGGCGACGTCGAGCCGGTGGAGCTGCGCGTCGGCGGCCGCGGGCACGAGCTCGAGGACGTGACCACGCGTCTCGTCGAGCTCGCGTACCACCGCGTCGACATGGTGTCCCGCCGGGGCGAGTTCGCCGTGCGCGGCGGCATCCTGGACGTCTTCCCGCCGGTCGCCGACCACCCGTACCGCGTCGAGTTCTTCGGTGACGAGGTCGACCAGATCCGCGCGTTCTCCGTGGCCGATCAGCGTTCGCTGCCCGGTGAGGTGTCCGAGGTCTCGCTGGTCCCGAGCCGCGAGCTGCTGCTGACCCCCGCGGTGCGCGAGCGCGCCGCCGAGCTGCGCGACGGCTACCCGGGACTCCGGCAGTTGCTCGAGAAGATGGCCGAGGGTATTCCGGCCGAGGGCATGGAATCCCTCATCCCCGTGCTCGTCGACGATCTCGTCACGCTCGTCGATTACCTTCCCGGTGGCAGTGCCGTCGCCCTCGTCGACCCCGAGCGTTCGCTCGCGCGCGCGACGACGCTCGGCGACACCAACCGCGAGTTCCTCGAGGCCGCATGGTCGGCGGCCACCGCCGGAGCCGCTACGCCGGTCGATCTGGGCGCGGGCGACTTCGTGACGATCGATGACCTGCGCGAGGTCGCGAGCGGCCGCGGCGGCGTGTGGTGGCGCTTGAGCGCGTTCGACTCCGGAGCGGCGGATGCCGAGGCCGAGGGCCTCGTCGTGGGCGACGACTCCGCGCACCGGGTGAAGGCAGACCCCGTGCCGTCCTTCCAGGGAAACGTCGACGGGGCGACG
>NZ_BADA01000346.1 GCF_000333395.1 Microbacterium sp. B19 | reverse complement strand
TGTTCACCACCAATCTGCTTGAAGATCTGGCTGCCAGCCAAGTTCACGCTGTGCTTTGCTAGTATCGACCGTAGCGTTGGTCTCAACGATGTTATATACGCCAGGCCTCTTCGCGTGCATCGCCAAGAGAACAGCGGCGGCGGCACCATCCACGTTCAGCGGCAACTTT
>NZ_BADA01000347.1 GCF_000333395.1 Microbacterium sp. B19 | reverse complement strand
CGAAGACGGCTGGTCCCGCGCCAAGCGCACGATCTACATCTCGAAGTCCATCAACGTCCTCGCCGCAGTCGTGCTCTACATCCTGGCAGACGCCACGGTGAAGGGCTTCGCCTTCACGCTCGGGCTCACGACGGCGATCGACGTCCTGATCTTCATCCTGTTC
>NZ_BADA01000348.1 GCF_000333395.1 Microbacterium sp. B19 | reverse complement strand
ATGAAAAACCCCTCACGCGAAGGGGAACGGCCCCCATCCCGAAGGGTGAGGGCCGTTCCTGGGGCGGGGGTCAGACCGTGCGGCGCTTGCGCAGGACGAAGGCCAGACCGCCGGCGACGACCAGGAACGCGCCGCCGAGCGCGAGGCCCCAGGGCAGCTCGGTGCCCGTCGTTGCGAGCGAACCCGGTCGACCGGCCGTGGCGCCCGGCGTTGACGTCGACGCCGGGGTCGGCGTGGGCGTCGTCGACGCCGAAGGGTCGGGCGTCGGGGTCGGGGTGAGGCCAGTGCCCTCGTCGACCGGCTGCGTGCCCTTCAGGTACGCGCGGCCGAGCGGTGACGGTGCGACCGTGCCCTTCGCGGCGAAGAAGTCCGCCGTCGCCTGCAGGTCGATCTGGCCCGAGTCGGCCTTGCCGGTGCCCTGTGCGAAGGTGCCGAAGTTGTCTCCACCCGCCGCGAGGAACGAGTTGGTCACGACGCGGTACGACGTCTTCGGGTCGATCGGCGTGCCGTTCAGCGCGATGGAGCCGATCCGCGAACCCTTCGCCGCCGTCGGGTCGTACTCGAACGTGAAGCCCTTCGATACGCCCAGCGCGAGCACCGGACGCGACGCCTCCGCGGGCTGCCACTGCTCCTCAAGCACCGATTTCAGCTGCGCGCCGGTGAGCGAGAGCGTCACGAGCGTGTTGCCGAACGGCTGCACGTTCGCCGCCTCCCGGTACGAGACCGAGCCGTTGTCGGTGCCGTACAGCAGGTCGGCGCGCAGGCCGCCGGGGTTCATGAACGCGATTTGCGCGTCCTGGCCGTTGAAGGAGGGGTTCTCGCTCGTGGCCCACAGGTACACGTCGGCGACGGTGTTGCCGAGCGTCGAGTAGGCGCCGCGGTCCTCACCGCCCGTGCCGTTCACCGCACGCTTGATGTCGCCCGTGATGCTGCCGACCTCGACCTGGCCCTTCACGTCGGCGGTGGCCTTGGCATCCGCCACGATCTTCGCGACCTGGGTCTGCGGGTAGGCGATCCACTGCGAAACGGCGGAGTCGTACAGCGCACGGACACCCGGCGTGATCGAGACGAGCTTGCCAGCGTCGTCGAGGTCGATGTCGAGCGTGCCGAGGTTCGTGCCGTACTGACCCGTCTGGATGACGGAGCGCCCGCCGATCTCGCACGCGTACTTCTGGTGCGTGTGCGCCGAGACGATGGCATCCACGTCGCTCGAGGCGTTGCGGACGAGGTCGCCGAAGTCTCCCGACTCCGTGGCGATCTTC
>NZ_BADA01000349.1 GCF_000333395.1 Microbacterium sp. B19 | reverse complement strand
GGAAGAGCGCCCTGGATGCAGATCTCGGTGGCGCCGAGGTCGGCGGCATCCGCGGCGATCGCCTCGGCATCCGCGAGGTCGAACTCTCCCACGCCCGCGCGGCCNGCGCGCCGGTAGCCGGTCGAGGTGAGGTTGCGGTTGCGGACCAGGGTCACCGGCTCGCCGACGGTGTAGCGACGCGCGTCGTCGGCCGCGGCGGTCAGGGCGTCGAGCTCGGCGCCGGTGGCGTGGAGCAGCCGCGTCCAGTCGGCGTCGTCGAGCGCGAGCGGGTCTGCTGCGGCCTCGGCGAGACGGAGCACGCCGGGGTCGGCGCTGTGCGCTGCCGCCGGGGCATTGGCGCGAGCCGCGTCGCCGGCGGGACGAGCGGAGGTGATTCGGGGAGCGGAGGATGCCGCGGCCTCGGGCTGTCCTCCCGTGCCGGAATCTCCTCCCGTGGCGGGGTTGTGCAGGGCAGGTGCGGCGCTGTCGGCTGCGGGGCTGCCGGGGGCGACGCCGCCGGGGGCGGAGGGGATTCGGGGAGCGGAGGATGCCAGGGCCTCGGGCTGTCCTCCCGCGCCGGAATCTCCTCCCGTGGCGGGGTTGTGCAGGGCAGGTGCGGCGCTGTCGGCTGCGGGGCTGCCGGGGGCGACGCCGCCGGGGGCGGAGGGGATTCGGGGAGCGGAGGATGCCAAGGCCTCGGGCTGTCCTCCCGTGCCGGAATCTCCTCCCGCGGCGGGCCGTGGAGCCCCCGGGATCACGTCGGCCGCGAGGCCCGTGGCATCCATCAACGCCCGCACGGGGGCGTGGAGCGCGGGGTCGATCCACGTCGCCGCGTCCGTCACGTACTCGGGGTGCGCGGTGAGGCGCTCGCGGAGCGCGAATCCGTGGACAGCGGTCTGGGCCGCGAGGTCGTCGATGTGCGGCCAGGGGCGCTCAGGGTTCACGTGGTCGGCCGTGAGCGGCGAGACTCCGCCCCCATCGTCGATCCCGGCCCCGATCAGCAGCCCCAGCTCGCGCGGGTCGAAGAGGTCGGCGGAACCTGGATGCGCATGTCGGGTCCGAACACGAGGCGCGCGACGGCGACCGTCGCGAGGTACTCGTGCATGTCGGCATCCGGGGCTCCCTGCATGGCGGTGCGGGGTTTCGCGCGGAAGTTCTGCACGATCACCTCTTGCACATGGCCGTGCCGGTCGTCGAGGTCGCGCAGGGCGATGAGCGACTCGGCGCGGTCGCGGACGGTCTCGCCGATGCCGACCAGGATGCCGGTCGTGAACGGGATGCCAGCGGCCCCCGCGTCGTCGATGACGCGCAGACGCAGGTCGGGGTCTTTGTCGGGCGACCCGAAATGCACCTGACCGGGCTCTTCGTACAGCCGGCGTGAGGTGGTCTCGAGCATCATGCCCATCGACGGGGAGACCGGGCGGAGCGTCGCGAGCTCGGCGGGGTGCATCACGCCGGGGTTCGCGTGCACGAGCATGCCCGTCTCGGCGGTGATGAGCCGTGCGATGTGCGCGACGTAGTCGATGGTCGAGGCGAAACCGTGCTCGTCGAGCCACGCGCGGGCCTCGGGCCAGCGCTCTTCCGGGCGGTCGCCGAGCGTCAGCAGCGCCTCTTTGCAGCCCAGCGCCTGCCCCTGCCGCACGACCGTGAGCACCTGCTCGGGGCTCATGTACGCGGGCTTGCGGAGGAGCGCGAGCTGCCCGGGGGTGTCGACGAAGATGCAGTAGTGGCAGCGGTCGCGGCACAGGGTCGTGAGCGGCACGAACACCTTGCGCGAGTACGTGATGACCCGCGGTCGACCGGCGCGCTCGAGCCCCTCGTCGCGCAGCGCGGCGGCGTCGCGGGAGACCACCTCGAGCGGGGCGTGCAGCAGCCGCTCGGTCTCGTCGACGTCGGGCCGGTGCCCGTCGCGCACACGGGCGAGGAGGTCGTCGATCGAGTCGCCCCGGGCCGGTGCGGCCTGCGGCGCAGCGCTGCCCGTACTCATCGCTCCAGGCTATCCCTCCCCTCCGACACCCGGGCCGCGCGGCGTGCGGGCCGGGTTGCGGGCCGGGGCGCGCGCCGGGTCCGGGGCCGGGCTGCCGGGCCCGCGAGACTGCATCTGCCTGACAAACCCACTGCACACTGCGGCGGTTTCGTCAGGCGCGTGCAGTCTCGCGGTCGAGCGGCCCCGCCGCGGATCGTTGCCGTCTCGTGAGGCGTGGGGGCCGACGGCATCCATCGTCGCTGGCAGGATGGATGCCATGGTGACCCTGCTGCTCGATTCGACGCAGCTCGAGGTCGTGCTCTCGCCGACCGAGCGTGCGCTCTCGTTCCGCAAGCGCAACATCGTCGTGCCGCGCGCGACGATCGACCGCGTGCAGTTGACCGACGATGCGTGGACCTGGTTGCGAGGCGTTCCGAACCCCGGGACCAACCTGCCCGTCGCGGTCGCGATGGGCACGTGGAAGTCGGCCGGCGGCAACGACTTCGTCGTCATCCGTCGCCGGAAGTCGAGCGTCGTCATCGACCTGAGTGGCCACGACGAGTTCGAGCGCCTCGTCCTCACGACCAAGCACGGCGTGGCCCTGCTCAAGGCGCTGCGTCTCGACGTGGCATCCGAACCCGAGGACGTCGCCGACCTCGTGTCCTGACGCGGTCTGCGCCCAGATCACGTGATCTGGTCGAACGTATGCGTCATTGCGCGCCATAGCGGGTGGTCCCAGCCACGTCGCGTGATCTGGCGGAGCGGACGCCGCGGGACGGACGCCGCGGAACCCGCCCCGGGTCAGTCGACGTCGCGACGCCAGGTGGTGGCGAGGCCGATGAGCACCAGCACCACGGCGTAGCCGAGCAGCACGAGGCCGCCGAGCCACCACTCGAGCGGCTGTTCGCCGCCCGCGCCCACGGCGCCGAAGATCGTCTTGCCCACGAGGGCGTCGCTCGCGGCGCTGGGGAACCACCGCGCGACCTCGCCGAGGCCGTCGACGACGCCCGCGATCGTCCGCACGATGGGCTCGACGAACAGGGTCACCGCCAGCACGATCACGACGGCGGCGACCTGGTTCCGCACGACGGTACCGACGCCGATCCCGACGAGCGCCCACAGCGCGAACGCCAGCAGCATCCGGCCGACGAGCACCCACGTGTCCGACGAGCCGAGCTCGGCGCCGACTCCGAACAGGCTGAACACCGCGGCTCCGGCGCCGATCGCGGCGATCGAGCCGAGGACGCCGTACAGCAGCCCCACCAGGATGCCGACCACGAACTTCCCCCCGAGCACGACGCCGCGGCGTGGTGTGGCCAGGAACGTCGGGGTGAGCGTCTTGTGCCGGAACTCGGTCGTGACCATGAGCGTCCCCGCCAGCAGCGGGAAGACGTACCCCACGGTGCTCGCCGAGCTGTAGACCAGGGCGGCGAGACCGTCCGTGGGGAGCGCCGGCCCGGAGGCGCCCGGAAGCTTGCCGGATGCCACACCCCCGAACGCCAGCGCGAGCACACCCGCCGTGAAGCCGACGTAGACCACGAGCACGATGCCCAGCACCCACCAGCCGGCGGTGCTGAACTGCTTCGTGTACTCGGAGCGAGTGGATGCCACCAGGCTCATCGCGGCACCTCCGTGTCTTCGGCGCGGGTATCTGCGGCCGGCACGATGTCGATGACCCCCGTGGATGCCACGGCGTACGAGGACCGCGGACCGGGATCGGGCTCGGACGGGGGGACTGCGCTCTGCGGCGCGGGGACGATCGCCACGAGGTCGGTCGACGGGGCGGGCTCCGCCGCGGGCGCGGGCGCGGGCTCCGCCGCGGAGGCCGCCTCAGCCGCCTCACCCTCATCGGCCGCATCAGCCTCCGCCTCGGGCGCCGGGCCCACGGCATCCGGAACCACGCCCGCCGCGCTCGCGTGCGTCCTCACGCCGCTGACGAGCTCGAGGAAGATGTCCTCGAGGCTCGCGCCCTTGCTCTGCAGGTGCGACAACACGATGCCGGCGCCGGCGGCGAGGGTGCCGATCTCGAGCGGTTCGACGTGCCGGATCGTGAAGCCGTTGCGCAGCAGCTGGAAGGGGATGCCGCGCTCCTCGAGCAGCCGTGACAGCGCCTCGCGATCGGGGGAGTCGACGACCGTGGAGTATTCGTCGGGGTCGGCGAGGTCTTCGGTGCCGCCCTGGAAGACGAGCTTTCCGCGCGAGATGATGAGCAGCGCATCGACGGTCTGCTGCACCTCGGCGAGCAGGTGCGACGAGATCAGCACCGTGCGTCCCTCTTCGGCGAGGTGTCGGAGCAGCGAGCGCATCCAGCGGATGCCTTCGGGGTCGAGGCCGTTCGACGGCTCGTCGAGCACGAGCACGCCGGGGTCGCCGAGCAGCGCGGTCGCGAGGCCCAGGCGCTGCCGCATGCCGAGCGAGTAGCCGCCGACGCGGCGCCCGGCGACGTCGGCGAGACCGACGAGCCCCAGCACCTCGTCGACGCGCGACAGGGGCAGCCGCGCGGCGCGGGCGTAGGCCTTGAGGTGGTTCGCGGCCGAACGGCCCGGATGGAAACTGGATGCCTCGAGCGCGGCCCCCACGGTCTGCAGCGGCCGATCGATCTCGGCGTAGCGGCGGCCGCCGATCGTCGCCGATCCGGACGTGGGGCGGACGAGCCCCAACAGCATGCGCAGCGACGTGGTCTTCCCGGCGCCGTTGGGGCCGAGGAAGCCGGTCACCAGGCCCGGCTCCACGCGTGCGGTCAGGCCGTCGACGGCCGACACGGCGCCGAAGCGTTTGGTCAGCCCGGAGAATTCCAGCACCTGTCCTTGGGGCATCGAGTACCTCTCGTTCGGCGGGCGTTCTGTCCATCTTCCCCGATCTGAGGCCGAAAACACATCTGGCGGGCTGTGTAACGTGGCAGCGTGAACGCACAGCGATCCGACGACGAAGCGGTCATCGCGCGAGCCTGGCGGGGCGTCGGACACCTGACGCTCAACCGTCCCCGCGCCATCAACGCGCTCGACCTCGGGATGATCCGGATCCTCTCCGCGGCGCTCGACCGCTGGGAGCACGACTCCGACGTCGACCTCGTCCTGCTCGACGGCGCGGGCGACCGCGGCTTCTGCGCCGGCGGAGACGTCCGGGCGCTCTACGACTTCGTCGTGCAGGGGCGCACGGACGAGGCGCACACCTTCTTCCGCGAGGAGTACGCGCTCAACCACCGCATCGCGACCTACCCGAAGCCGATCGTGGCGATCGCCGACGGCGTGACGATGGGCGGCGGCATCGGCCTCGCCGGACACGCGCGCATCCGCATCGTGACCGAGCGCTCGCAGCTCGCGATGCCCGAGACGCGGATCGGTTTCACCCCCGACGTGGGCGGGTCGTGGCTGCTCGGCCGGGCGCCCGGCCGGCTGGGCGAATACCTCGGCCTGACCGGAGCGACGATGGATGCCGCGGACGCCCTGTACGCGGGATTCGCCGACCATCTCGTCCCCGTCGCGCACCTTTCCGCGCTGCACGAGGCGCTCGAGTACCGCGCCGATCCGTCGAGCCCCACCGAACTCGTGCTGCTGTTCGACGAGAGCCCCGAGCGGTCGAACCTGGAGACCTGGCGTCCGTGGATCGACGACGCCTTCTCCGCCGACGACCTGGATGGCATCCTGCATCGGCTCCGCCAGAGGTGGGAGCCCGAGGCCCACGCGACCGCCGACCTGCTCGAGGCGTCGGCTCCGACGGCGGTGTCCGTGACGCTCGAGGCCGTCCGGCGCGCCCGAGCCCTACCGTCGCTGCGTGCCGCGCTCGCGCAGGAGTACGGGCTCGTGATGTGGTTCGCGACGACGCAGCCCGACCTGGCCGAGGGGATCCGCGCGCAGCTCGTCGACAAGGACCGCTCGCCGTCGTGGTCGCCCGCGCACCGCTTCGACCTGCCGCCGGGCCGCGTGGCCGAGGCGTTCGCCCACGAGCCCGAACCCGCGCTCTGGTAGAGCCATGGCGAGACGGAGGCGCTGGTCGTTCGGGCGGCTGCTCGACGGGTTCTTCTTCGTCTTCGCGGGTCTCGCCGCGGTGTGGCTGGCGTACCTGAGCTTCACCCAGACCTTCACTCTCGGCTGGGGCGGCATCCTCATGGCGATCGTGTTCTGGGGGCTCCTGGCGTACCTCGTGCTCCCTCGGCTGCATCGCATCCTGACCGCCATCTACGTGCCCGACTACTTCATGGGCCGCACCCGCACGTCCGACGGGCTGCTGGGCGACCCGGTGAACCTCGCGTTCCAGGGCGAGCGCGCGCAGGTCGAGGCCGCGATGGCCGCGGCCGGCTGCATCCCCGCGGACCCCGTGGGCCTCGGCTCGTCGTGGCGGATCATCGTGTCGACGCTGCGGCGCCGCAGCTACCCGACCGCCCCGGTCAGCCCGCTGTTCCTGTTCGGCCGCATGCAGGACCTGGCGTATCAGCAGGAGGTCGACGGATCGCCCGCGCAGCGGCACCACGTGCGGCTCTGGCGCTGCCCCGACGGCTGGCTGCTGCCCGGCGGTCGGCGGGTGGACTGGCTCGCTGCGGGAACGTTCGATCGCGCCGTCGGCCTGTCGCTCTTCACGCTGCAGGTCACGCACCGCATCGACGCCGACACCGACATCGAGCGCGACCACATCGTCGCGACCGTGCAGCCGCTGCCGGGGGTGGTGGTCGACGTCATCCGCGACTTCTCGACCGGCTACCACTCGCGCAACGGCGGCGGTGACAGCATCACGACCGACGGCGACCTCCCGATCCTCGACGTGCGGGGCCTGTCGATGGATGCCAGCACCTCCGGCGCCTCGAGAGAGGGGCGGCCGTGAGCGAGAGGCATCCGGCCAAGAGAGCGGCGTTCGAACCGATCGCCGCCCCGGTCGCGGGCGACCCGGCGATGCGCCGTCCGATCGCGACGGTCGCCGGGGGAGTGCTCGTGCTGCTCCGGGCTCTGGCAGGCATCGTGTGGGGCGTCGCGGTCGCCTTCGACCTCCCGCCGTGGTTGCAGGCGGTCGCCGGCGCCGCGGACGGTTCCGGTGCGGAGTCGGGTCTCACCCTCTCCGACCTCGGCGTCGGCGCGGGGCTGTTCTTCGGCCTCCTCGGCGTGATCGCGCTCGTGCAGGGGGTGTTCGGCATCCTGCTGCTCCGCGGGAGCAACGTCGCCCGCGTGATCGTGATGCTCGTGTCCACGTCCTCGATCGTCACGGCGTTCGTCGGCTGGTGGGAGCTGGGCCAGGAGATCACGGTCGGCACGACCCTCGTCACGGTGAGCCTCGACATCCTGGTGCTGCTCGCCCTCTCCAGCCGGGATGCCGCCGCCTACGCCCGCCGCAACGAGCGCCGCTGACCCCGGGGGCGGGCACAACTCCTGCGGGATCGGCATCCATCCGCCCCGGTGGGGGCGCAATGCGCGGTTGCGCCGGAGTTGTGCGGGTGGGGTCGGGGATGCCGTGCGTCGGCACCGCTCCTGCAGATTCGGCGGTGGGTGCCGGGGTGGGGCAGGGGGAGAGGTTCTTGCCGGAGTTGTGCGGGTGGGGCGGGGGATGCCGTGCGCCGGCACAACTCCTGCAGAATCCGCCGGGCTGCGCGAGGGTAGGGCGGATCGCCCGGTTGTGCCGGAGTCGTGCCGCCGTCAGCGAAACCCCGGGCGGATCCCGGGGGTTGCACAGACGGCGGCCGATAGCCTGAAAGGTGCCGCACCCGAGCGGCGGAACGGATGACGGACGTGTTCGACAGCCCCATGTCGGCCTCGGCGTACGAGGTGCTGCGCGTCGACGTCGACATCGACGACGAGGGACTCCGCCGCGCCTACCGCGTCCGGCTCCGCGAGACGCACCCCGACACCGGCGGCGACGCCGCGCTGTTCGTGCAGGTGCAGCGCGCGTGGGAACTCGTCGGCACGCCCGAGGCCCGCGCCGCGTACGACCGCGGTCGCGGACACGCGTCGGCCGAATGGGGCGGTGGGGCAGCGGCATCCACCCCTCCGCGTCCGGACACCCGGCCACGCGCCCGCGCGTACGGTCAGCCCGGTGGGTGGCGGCGCGAGCGGTACCTGTCGCTGATCCGCGAGTGGGTCGGCCGCGGCGTCGAGGTCGCCGACCCGTACGACCCCGCGCTGGTGCGGTCGGCGCCGCCGGAGATCCGGCACATCCTCGCCGATGCGCTCGCCGAGGAGGAGACCGCGCGCCTCGTGGCCGACCTCGGCATGGGGTACACCGTCTGGCACGACGTCTTCGCCGACCGCGACGGCCTCGACCCGGAGCAGAAGATCGACCACCTCGTGCTCGGCCCCAGCGGGCTGTACGCGATGCTCAGCGAGGACTTCGGCGGTCCGGTGGGCGTGCGCCGCGGCGAGATCACGGGCCCGAACGTCATCGGAGCGCCCGTGACGCAGCTCGTGTCGCGGGCGCGCGTGATCGCGCGGGCGGCCGGCGTCCGGTTCAGCGGCGCGATGGTCGTGCTGCCCGACGACGCGATCCTCGACGCCGTCACCGACCTCGGCAAGGTCCGCGGCACGCCCGTGGTGCTGGTGCAGCGGAGCGCCCTCACGACGCTGCTGCGCCGTGGCATCCCCGGTGCGCGCGAGGTCGGCGGCACCGAGCTGTTCGACATCCGCACCCGCCTGCAGCAGCGCGTCCGCCACGTCTGACGGCGGGAGTGGATGCCGGGAACCCGGCCCCCGTGCCCGGTACCGGCATCCGATTTCCTTCGTCGTGTCGCGTGCTCGCCCGATAGCGTGGAGGGAGGGGGCTGTTCCGCCACCCGTGAACCGAGCGTCTGGGGGCTGCGGTGCCAATCGACCTTTTCGGAATCATCGGCGTGACGATCGCCATCGTGGCGGTCCTGGTGATCGCCGTGATCGGCCTGTTCCTCTTCCGGGCCTGGTACCAGGTGCCGCAGGCCGACGAAGCCATCGTCATCGTCGGTAAGAAGCAGCGCGGCGAAGACGGTCTGACGTCCAACATGACGGTCATCACCGGCGGCGGCGCGTTCGTCAACAAGCTGACGCAGCGGTCCGATCGGATCTCGCTGCGCTCGCGCCAGATCAAGATGGAGCCCGTCGCACAGACCAAGAACGGGGTGACGATCCACCTCGCGGGCGTGGCGCTCGTGAAGATCGGCTCCCTGCCCGACCAGGTGCGCGCCGCCGCGGAACGCTTCGCGTCGCAGGACCAGGCGATCGACGTCTTCACCACCGAGCAGCTCGAGGGCGCCCTGCGCGGCGTCGTGGCGAAGCTCAGCGTCGAGGAGGTCATGCAGGACCGGCAGAAGCTCGGCGACGAGATCGCCGAGGGCATCAAGGGCGATCTGCTCGCCCAGGGCCTGGTCCTGGACTCGTTCGCCATCCAGGGCGTCACCGACCGCAACGGCTACATCGAGGCGCTCGGTGCGCAGGAGGTCGAGCGCGTCAAGCGCGAGGCCGAGGTCGCGCGGATCAACGCCGCCCGCGAAGTCAAGGCCCGCCAGCTGGCGACCGAGGAGGCCAACCTCGTCGAGCAGACCGCGTTCGACAAGAACACGGCCGCGTCGAAGTCCGAGGTCGGACGCGCCAACGCCGAGGCCGAGCAGGCCGAGAACCTCGCCCGCGCCGAACGCGAGCAGGCGGTGCTCGTGCAGCGGGCCGAGAACCGCCAGGCCGAGCTCGACGCCGACGTCAAGCGCGTCGCCGACGCGGAGAAGTACCGCAAGCAGACCGAAGCGGATGCCGAGTCCTACGCGCGGCAGAAGAAGGCCGAGACCGACCGGCAGGTGGCGCAGCAGGAATCCGACGCCGAGGCCTACGCGGTGCAGCGTCAGGCCGAGGCGCGGCAGGCGTCCGCCGCGGCCGAAGCCGCCGCCGTCCGGGCACGGGCCGAGGCCGAGGCCGAAGCGCTCCGGGCCCAGTCCGGCGCCGAAGCCGAGGCGCTGCGCGCGAAGGCCGTCGCGGAAGCCGAAGCGATCCGCGCGAAGGGTGAGGCCAGCGCCGCGGCGATCAAGGCCGAGGCCGAGGCGCTGCGCGAGAACCAGGAAGCCATCCTCGGCCGCGAGCTCATCGGTCAGCTTCCGGCGCTCATGGCCGAGTTCGCGAAGGGCTACCAGAACGTCGGCAGCGTCACGCTCGTCGGCGGCGACTCGGCCGGCACGCACATCGCCCGCGAGCAGGCCGCGGGTCTCGCC
The DNA here is from genome assembly GCF_000333395.1 of Microbacterium sp. B19. Classification (GTDB taxonomy): domain Bacteria; phylum Actinomycetota; class Actinomycetes; order Actinomycetales; family Microbacteriaceae; genus Microbacterium. The sequence goes on along the minus strand of NZ_BADA01000349.1, from coordinate 29,336 downwards.
GCCACGTTCAGCAGCGTGAAGTCGGCGACCGGCGTCGACCTGGGCGCGATCCTGCAGGGGCAGGCGTTCGGACGCGGCGTCGCCTCCGTCGGCGACGCCCAGAACGGCCACCACGCGGCCGACGACGGAGCGACCACGGCGGCGACGTGAGCTGAGCGCGGGGGCCTGGCATCCGGGTTCCTCCGCGGTCGAACTGCGCGCGGGCGGCCGGACCTGCCTAGGGTGGGCACATGAGTACCGACGAGACCCCGGATGCCACCACCGGCGCGGCATCCGACGAGATGAAGCGCAAGTTCAAGGAAGCCCTGGCGAAGAAGAACGGGCAGCAGCGGTCGGGTCAGGCTCACCTGGACGGCCACTCGGCCGTGCAGGGCACCCACGGAGCCGTGACCAAGCGGGAGTTCCGCCGCAAGAGCGGCTGACCTCCAGACTGGATCGCAGGGGGCGGGCGCCCAGAGCTGCAGCAGCAGCGCGTCGAGCAGCGGGAGACCGGCCCGGAAGCGAACGGGGTGGGGATCAGCCTTCGGCTGGTTCCCACCCCTTTGCTACGCATTCGTCGCGAAGACGCTCCCCCGCATCAGGGAGGGCCGCGTCGTCTCTGTCGGCAACGGCTGTGACGAACGCACGCGACAGTTCCGCGATCGTGCTTGTATCGTCATCTGGCACCGCCGCCGAGAGGGACCTGGCGACGCGGGCCCGATCAGACTCAGGGCGGTCGGAGTTGTCCCACGATGCAGAGATGTTGCAGGCGTCGGTAGCCCATGAGGCTAGGGCGGCCGATGAGCATCCCGTCACGACGAGCACGGTCAGTGCCGATACTGCCGAGAGTATGGCGCTGCGGCGCTGCATGTTGCCATGTTCGCATCCGTCTCAATTCAAGACCAGACGTCGTGACACACCAGATGCAGTTGCCGCTCGCCACGCTGCCGTCAGGCGATGCGGACCGATGTTTCGAATCAGCCGACCGACTCGCCGCCGGGCGGGCCGAACTCCTGAGATCCGGACCCCTCGCGGTCCCCACGACGCCGGGAGACGGCCGCGGCGACGAAAACTCAGGAGTTCGGCCCGCCTCCCCGCCGGGACGGGCGCCGGGTCCAGCGGAACTCAGGAGTTCCGCACACCGCCGGGCCGCAGCGGCGCCTCGAAGAACGCTAGCTCCAGCCGCATCGAGCGGGCGTACGCGACCGACATCGCGGCGCGGACGGCGGGAGAGGCCGACCGGGCGGCGGCATCCGCGATCCGGGACGCCTCGGCGGACGACGCCGCGAACACCTCGTCGCCGTAGGCCGTGAGCCAGTCGGCGTAGGCGTGGTCCGGGGCGAAGGTGCCGCGCCAGCGCGCGCCGATGTCGGTGTAGAGCACGAAGCACGGCAGTACGGCCGCGACCAGGACCGCGTACGAGCCGCCCGCCGACACGGCGTGCAGATGGTCGGTGTAGGCGACGGTGTCGGGCGCGGCGTCGAGGGCGGTGGCATCCACGTGACTCTCGTGCAGGCGCGCTTCCTCGGCGAGACACGACGCCGACGCCGCGGCCCAGAAGCGCTGCTCCTCGGTGGTCGGGGCGAGCGCGGCGGCGCCCGCAAGGACGCGGGCGTACTCGCGCAGGTACAGCAGGTCCTGCCCGAGATACCAAGTGAACGCGGTGCGATCCAGGTCACCGGATGCCAGTCCCCGCACGAACGCGCAGTCGTCGACGGCGGCGCGCACCGGCGTCGCCTCGGCCCACGCGGCGGCGCTCCACGCCGGCCCGAGGTCGAGGTGCGGCCGCAGCTCGTGGAGATGGTCGATCGGACCGTTGCCCTGGCCCACGTGCAGCGCGGCGGCGTGCTCGAGAGCGCCGGTGAGCCACGGCTTCGCGCGCTCGAGCGCGGCGGGCCAGGCGAGTCCGTGCGCGGCGAGCGTCGCCATCGCGGACGACAGCGAACATCCCGTCCCGTGCGTGTGCGGGGTGTCGACGCGGCGGCCGGATACCGGGTGGACGCCGGCCGCGTCGACGATGGCATCCGGACTCTCCGCACCCCGCAGGTGCCCGCCCTTCAGCAGGACCGCGGTGTCGGCGCGCGCGGCGAGGGCGCGCGCCTGCGCGACCGCGGTGTCCCAGTCGTCGGCGACCGGGGCGTCGACGAGCACCGCGAGCTCGGGCAGGTTGGGGGTCACGAGGTCGGCGAGGCGGCACAGGTCGCGGACGGCCGCCTCGGCGTCGGCGTCGAGCAGCCGATCGCCGCTCGTCGCGATCATCACGGGGTCGAGCACGACGACCGGCGGGCGGACCTCGGCGAGCCACGCGGCCACGACCGCGACGACCTCGGTCGACCCCAGCATCCCGATCTTGACCGCGTCGATCTCGACGTCGTCGCTGACCGCCCGGAGCTGCGCCGACAGGAAGTCCGTCGGCGGCACGTGCACCTCGCGCACACCGAGGGTGTTCTGCGCGACGAGCGCGGTCACGGCGGCCATCCCGTATCCGCCGAACGCCGAGATGCTCTTCAGATCCGCCTGGATGCCGGCACCCCCGGTCGGGTCGGTCCCGGCGATGCTCAGCACGCGGGGGATCATGCCCACGCCTCCCGCAGCGCGCGGGTCGCCGACGCCGGATTGTCCGCACCGCTCACGGCCGACACCACGGCGACACCCGCGGCCCCGGCCCGACGCAGGGGAGCGACGTCGCCCACCTCGATGCCCCCGATCGCGACGCACGGCAGGGGAGCGGATGCCACCAGCTCGGCGAACCCGTCCACCCCGAGGGGTCGCGGGTGGTCGGGCTTGGTCGCGGTCGCGCGGATCACCCCGACGCCGAGGTAGTCCGCGGTCCCGGCCGGGAGGTGGGCGGCGGCGACGAAGTGGGCCGGGGTGTTCGCGGTCAGGCCGATGAGCGCGTCGGGGCCGAGCACCCAGCGCGCGGCGATGACGGGGAGGTCGTCCTGGCCCAGGTGGACGCCGTCCACGCGCGCGCCGGCCGCGCGCGCGGCGAGCACGAGGTCCACGCGGTCGTCGACGACGAACGTCGCGCGCCCCGCGATGACGTCGGCCAGGGCCGTGACGCGGTCGAACAGCTCGCGGCCGCACGCGTCCTTGTCGCGGAACTGCACGATGCTCGCGCCCGAAGAGGCAGCGGCATCCACGATCTCGACGACGTCGGCGAACGGCATCCGGTGATCGGTGACGAGGTGCAGGGACAGGTCGTGCCGACTCACTCGGCGACCCGGCCGTCGAGGTCGGCGGGGACGATCGCGGCGAGGGCGTCGAGGAACGTGACCGCGAACGACCCCGGTCCGCTCGACGTGGCCTCGGCCCGCTCGGATGCCACGGCCCAAATCGCGCTCGCCGTCGTCGCGGCCGCGAATCCGTCGGTCACCGCGAGCAGCGCCGCCATCGCGGCGCCGAGGGCGCAGCCGCCGCCCGTGACGCGGGTGAGCAGGACACTGCCGCCGGACACGCGCGCGACGCGGTCGGCATCCACGATCAGGTCGACCGGGCCCGACACGGCGACCGTCCCGCCCGTGCGGATCGCGAGCGCGCGGGCGACGTCGAGCGCGGCCTCGGGGCTGTCGGTCGAGTCGACGCCACGACCGCCGGCCCCCGCACCGGCGAGGGCGAGGATCTCGGACGCGTTGCCGCGGACGATCGCGGGCCGGGCCTCGAGCAGCTCGTGGGCGAGCGCGGTGCGGATGGGCAGCGCACCCACGGCGACGGGGTCGAGCACCCACGGCGTGCTCGCGGCGACCGCTTCGCGTGCGGCGTCGCGCTGCTCGGCGGTCGGGGTGCCGAGGTTCACCAGCACGCCCCCGGCGATCCCCGCGAAGAGTCCGGCCTCGCCGGGGATGTCGCACATCGCGGGCGAAGCGCCGAGCGCCAGCAGCGCGTTGGCGGTGAAGTTCGTCACCACCGCGTTGGTGATGCACTGCACCAGCGGCGGGGTGTCCCGCAGGTCGGCGAGGACGGTGGACGGAGACGACGACGTGCGAACGACCATTCGCGACATCCCTTCGCTAGTACGAACTAGATCAGGTTCGACGGGTGTGTTCTCAGCCCCATGGGGCACCCCGTGTCACTGCCGCGAAGGTAGCACAGGCGCTCAGTCGTCGAGCCCCAGCAGGTCGAGCGGGTGCGTCAGCCGCCACCACGGGCTGGGCGGGTCGATGTCGTCCTGCAGCCGCACGTCGACGGTGGCGGCGTCGAGCGGCCCCGTCGCGATCAGCTCGCCGGCGGTCTCGCCGGCGTCTCGTGCGTCGCCGAGCGTGAACGAGGTGTCGGCGGTGGCGCTCGCGCCGTTCCACAGCACGTTCTGCGCGTCGGACGCGGTGACGAGCGCGACGTCCTCGCCCCACAGCGTCGTGGCCTTGCCGACGACCGTTCCTGCCGGCACGGACGTGCGGAGCTGGATCTCCTCCGTCAGCCGCGCGAACAGGTCGCGCGCCGCCTGGTCGCGGGAGTCGGGCCCGGGCTGTCCGAGGACGGAGGCGTACGTGCGTACCGTCACCGACCCCACCGTCAGGTCTTTCGCCGACAGCAGGTTCCAGGCATCCAGGGTCCCGGTCTTGATGCCCACGACGCCCGGGTCGGCGAGCAGCGGGTTGCCGTTCTTGAACGTGCCGGCGCCCGGCAGCGTGAGCTCGGGCGTGCGGACGATCTCGGCGATCACGGGGTTCTGGAGCGCCTTCTCGGCGAGGGCGATGAGGGCGGCCGGGGTCGCGGTGTTGCCCGCCTCGATCCCGGTGGGGTTCACGATCGTGATGCCCGTGATGCCGCGGTCGGCCAGGTACACGGTCGCGGCGGCGACGAAGTCGGAGTTGGACGGCCAGAGATCGGATGCCAGCCGCTGGGCGTAGTTGTTCGCGGAGGCGATCAGCATGCCCTGGAGCATCTGCAGTTCCGTGAGGCTGCCGTCCACCGGGACGTCGAGCGAGGACTCCCCGCGGAAGCGGTACTGCCAGTAGTCGTCGCTGTCGGCCTGCGTGAACGCGTACGACTTCCCCTGCTCGCCGGGCGCGAGCGGAAGCCGGTCGAGCACGAGCAGCGCCGTGACGACCTTGGTGATGCTGGCGATCGACTCGGGCGCCTCGGCCGAGGAGAGCACGCCGCCCATGCCCTGCACCGCGATCGCGGCCTCCCCCTGGGCCGGCCACGCGGGGACGGCGGCGGGCGCCGCGGCGGTCTGCACGACGAGCGGAGTCACGCGGGGCGCCACGGCGTTCAACGGCCACAGCAGCGTGACCGCGACGTACACCGCGACGAGCAGCAGCAGGACCACCGGCGGCACGACCGTGCCCGGACGCAGCGCGCGGCGGCGGCGCCCGGCGAGGAGGTCGGGCGGGCGCGGGCCGCTCGCGGTGAGCACGAGCTCGGGGGCGGGGCGCGGGGCCGCCGCCGCAGCGGGGTCGACCCACGTCAGCGCGATCGGCGCGCCGATGAGGATGCGTTCGGGGGGCAGGGCGGGGGCGGTGGCGTTGGCCGGGGCGTTTGCGGGGGCGGTGGCCGGCGCGGTCTCGGGAGGAGGGGAGGACGTGGGAGGAGCGGAGGATGCCACGGCGGGTATCGGTCCTCCCGCGGCCGCATCTCCTCCGCCCGTCACGCCCACGGCGGTAGACGGCGCGGAGGCGTCGGAGGGCGCGGGGGTCGAGGAGGGCGCGGGCGCCGGGTCTTCGGCATCCGTTTCGCGCGACGGATCGTCCCGGTCACGCAGCTCGCGCCGTGTGGCCGGGGTCTGGTCGTGCACTCGCCCACGCTACCCCGGGCACGGCCCTATACTCGGGTTTCACAACCACGGGAGTCCGGTGAGCCGGGCTGAGAGGAAGCGACCCACGCTTCGACCGTCGAACCTGATCCGGATCATGCCGGCGCAGGGAGGAGAGAAATGCACACGTCCACGTCTGCCCGGACGGCCCCCGCCGTCGCCACGTCCGACCGCTTCCGCTGGCGGGTCGTCGACATCGTCGTGACCGCCGTCCTGGGCGTCGCGATCGGTCTCGTCTTCTGGGGCTGGAACACCGTCGGCGGCCTCTGGTTCACCGCGATGGACGGCCTGACGCCGGGCCTTGGCGGCATCGCGGTCGGCATCTGGCTGCTCGGCGGTGTCGTCGGCGGCCTCATCATCCGCAAGCCCGGGGCGGCGCTGCTCGTCGAGGTCATCGCCGCGATCGTGTCGGCCCTCATCGGCAACGTGTGGGGCATCAGCACGATCTACTCGGGCCTCGCGCAGGGCCTCGGCGCCGAGCTGATCTTCCTCGCGTTCCTGTACCTCCGCTTCTCGCTGCCGGTCGCGATGCTCGCCGGTGCGGGCGCCGGTGTCGGCGCGTGGGTGCTGGAGTTCTTCACCGGCAACATCGCGAAGACCGCCGAGTTCAACCTGCTGTACCTGACCACGCTCATCGTCTCGGGCGCGGTGCTCGGCGGTGTCGTGGGCTGGCTGCTCGTCCGTGCGCTGGCCGCGAGCGGCGCCCTCAGCCGTTTCGCCGCGGGACGCGAACGCCGCAGAGAGGTCTGATGCCGCATCCGGCGCGCGTCGACGTCGACGGCTGGGGGTGGCGGTACGCCGGACGTCGGCTGCCGGCCACCCGCGGCGTCGACCTGACGATCGAACCGGGGGAGCGGGTGCTGCTGCTCGGCGCCTCCGGGGCCGGGAAGTCGACGCTGCTCGCCGGTCTCGCCGGCCTCCTCGGCGGCAGCGACGAGGGCGAGGCCACGGGCCGCATCCTTGTCGACGGGCAACCCCCCGAGGCGCAGCGCGGACGCATCGGCCTCGTCCTGCAGGACCCCGAGGCCGGCGTCGTGCTGTCGAAGGTCGGCGACGACGTCGCCTTCGGCTGCGAGAACCTCGGTCTGCCCGCGGATGCCATTCCCTCGCGCGTCGCCGAGGCGCTGGCATCCGTGGGACTCGACGTGCCGCTCGACCGCCCGACGAAGGCGCTGTCGGGAGGGCAGAAGCAGCGGCTCGCGCTCGCCGGCGTGCTTGCGATGCGCCCGGGGCTGCTGCTGCTCGACGAACCCACCGCCAACCTCGACCCCGACGGAGTGCGCGAAGTGCGCGCCGCGGTGGAACGCGTGGTCTCCCGCGACGAGACGACCCTCGTGCTCATCGAGCATCGCACCGCGGTGTGGGCCGACCTCGTCACGCGCGTGATCGTCCTCGCGCCGGGCGGCGGGCTGCTCGCCGACGGCCCGCCCGCGTGGGTGTTCGCGGAGCACGGCGACGCGCTCGCCGCGGCGGGCGTGTGGGTGCCGGGGCGTCCGGTCGACCTGCCCGTGCTCGCTCCGGCCACCCCGTCGATGGATGCCACGCTCTCGGCATCCGCTCTCACGATCGGTCGTGAGCGCCGGACGCCCGTGCGCGCGGGGCTCGACGTCGTCGTTCCGGAGGGCGCGGGCACGGTCGTCACGGGACCCAACGGTGCGGGCAAGTCGACGCTCGCGCTGACCCTCGCAGGGCTCCTGCCCGAGCTCGCGGGCGAGGTCTTCGCCGCGCCGTCGCTCGCCGCGCGGGGGGTGCGACGTCCGTCGCGCTGGCGGTCGACCGAACTCCTCACGCGCATCGGCACGGTGTTCCAGGAGCCCGAGCACCAGTTCCTCGCCTCGACGCTGCGCGAAGAACTCGCCGTCGGCCCGCGGGCGCTGCGGATGCCGGCGGCCGAGGTCGACGCGATCGTCGACGAGCTGCTCGAGCGGCTCGACCTGGCATCCCTCGCCGAAGCCCACCCGTTCACTCTCTCGGGCGGACAGAAGCGACGGCTGTCGGTTGCGACCGTGCTCGCGTCGTCTCCCGCCGTGATCGTGCTCGACGAGCCGACGTTCGGTCAGGACCGGCGCGGCTGGAGCGAGCTCGTCGCGCTGTTGCAGCGCGAGATCGCGCGCGGACGCACCGTCGTGGCCGTCACGCACGACGCCGACGTGATCCGGCACCTCGGGCAGCACCGCATCGTCCTCGGGAGCGCCGCATGACCGCGGCGCTCACGGTGCCCGAGCGCACCCGGCCCTGGCTCGACGGCGTGAATCCCGTCACGCGCATCGTCATCGCGCTCGTGCTGTCGGTGCCGCTGTTCGCGACACTCGACCCGGTGAGCGCGTCGGTCGCGATCGTGCTCGAACTCGCGTGCGTGTCGCTCACGGGACTGGCGTGGAAGACCGTCCTGCGGCGGCTCGTGCCGGTGGTCGTGTTCGCGCCCGTCGCCGGCGTGAGCATGCTGCTCTATGCGAAGCCGGGCGGAACCGTCTACGGACAGTTCCTGTTCGCCACCGTGAGCGACGACTCGATCGCCCTGTCCCTGGCGGTCATGCTGCGCGTCGTCGCGCTGGGCCTCCCCACGATCCTGCTGTTCGGTCGCACGGATCCGACCGAGCTCGCCGACGGCCTGGCCCAGGTCGCGAAGCTGCCGAGTCGGTTCGTCCTCGGCATCCTCGCCGGTGCGCGCACGGTCGGGCTCTTCGTCGATGACTGGCGCACGATGACCCTCGCGCGCCGCGCGCGCGGCCTCGGCGACCACGGCGCGCTGCGGCGATTCCTCGGAATGGCGTTCGTGCTGCTCGTCTTCGCCGTCCGGCGCGGCACGACCCTCGCGACCGCGATGGAGGCCCGTGGCTTCGGAGCGCCCGTCGAGCGGACGTGGTCGCGCCCGTCGCGCCTGCACCCGCGCGACGGCGTCGCGCTCGCCGGAGCGATCGTGCTGATCGCCGCGGCGCTCATCGTCGCCGTGTGGACCGGCGCGTTCCGCTTCGTCGGCGGGTGAGGCGTTCGGGGTGAGGCGGCGCGGGTCAGAGGACGCGCTCGAAGCAGAGCGACTCCGGCATCGTCGCGACGTACGGCTCGTAGACCGGGATCGGGGTGAATCCGGTCGCCGCGTACAGCGCGAGCGACTCGGGCTGCATCGGGCCGCTCTGCAGGATCACGCGGCGGGCACCGCCCTCGCGCGCCCGCGCGACGACCGCCTCGGTGAGCGCGCGGCCCACGCCGCGTCGGCGCGCGGCGTCCGTCACGATCAGGCGCTTCAGCTCCCATTCCTCGCCGAGGCGGCGCAGCAGCACGTGGCCGAGCGCCGAGCCATCGGCATCCATCGCCAGAAAAGTCGCCACGACCTCGTCGGCGTGGACCGCCAGGGCCGCCGCGCGCTCCTCCGCCCTGCCCGGCGGATCGTCGGCGTTGGAACCGCCGTAGCGCTCGTCGAGATCGAGATCCAGGATGCCGCGCAGCTCGATCGCGCGCGGATCATCGACGTCGACGGTCTCGATGCGGAAGCCGGGATCACCCACCCGACGAGCCTAGAGAGCGTCGCCGCGGGACGATAGGCACTTGCGGATCCGACGCTGGTCCTGCCTAATCGGAACGTGCTTTTCTCGTCGGGGCTGGGTGAGTCCGGGGGCGCGATGGGATTCTCGTTCGGTCTGGTGGCCGTGAGCGTCGCTGTTTCGGCCGCGGTGCTGTTCGTCGCGCTTCCGCGGCTCGGCAAGCCGGGAGCTCCGACGCTGTTCCTGCGCCTCACCGCGGTCGCGGGCCTCGCGGCGGTCGGGTCGAGCGTGATGTACCTGATCTTCATCGCCGGTGGCGGGATCGTTCCGCGCGTGGTCGGCGACACTGCGATGGTGCTCGCTCCGGCGGTCTTCTTCATCGCGCTCCGCGTGCTGTCGGGTGATCGCGCGCGGCGCTGGTCGGTGGCCGTCGTCGCCGTCGGCCTGGGGGTCGCGCTCGTGTCAGCGGTCGCGCCGATCCCGGCGTCGGGCGTCGTCAAGGTCGCCGTGCTCGCCGTGGTGTCCGCGGCCTGCGGCGTGGCGGCCGCGCGTTCGGACGTCGAGCCGTGGGCACCGATGCGCCTGCTGATGGTGACGTGCGGCGGGTACGCGGTGTTCTGCGTCGTCCGCCTCCTCGTCGGCCTCCTCCTGGGGCTGGACTCGGCGGTCTATACCGCGGTGTTCTCATTCACCCCGGTGACCGCCGCGGGATGCCTCGCGGTGCTGTTGATCGGGATCGCCGTCGTCCGTCTCTTCGCGGGTCGTCGCACCGCACCCGCGCGTCCCGAGGATCGCCCCGCGGGAGCGGTCGTCGTCCTGGGGGACTGGGACCTCGCGTCGGCCGCTTACGGCACGGATCGGATGCGCGGGCTGGTGAGCGACCTCCGCGAGGCGGGACGCACGCTCGACCCGGACGCCGCGGATGTGCCGCGCGGGATCGAGGTGGGAGTCGCGCAGCCCGTGACGGCCATCGCGCAGTGCCTCCGCTCGCAGTTCGGCTGGAGCGCCGACGAGATCACGCTGCTCGCGGACGGGGCGTCCACGGGGGCGATCCGGACGCCCCTGCGGCGCAGGATCCGCTGGTCGCGGAGCCGTCTGCCGCGAACCTGAGTCCCGGGTAGAGTGACACTGAGTTTCTGCTTCGAAGGAGAACGCATGGACATCGCGGGAGCATCCGCCCTCGTCACCGGAGGGGCCTCGGGGCTCGGTCTCGCCACCGCGCGTCGCCTCGCCGCCGCCGGCGCCCACGTCACGATCGTCGATCTGCCGTCCTCGCCGGGATCGGCCGTCGCCGACGAACTCGGCGGCACGTTCGCGGCGGCGGACGTCACGGACGCCGAGCAGGTCGCCGCGGCCGCGGCGCTCGCCGCGGAGGCGGGTCCGCTGCGGGTCGCGGTGAACTGCGCCGGCATCGCGCCGCCCGCCAAGGTGCTCGACCGCGACCTGAAGCCCACGCCGTTGGCCGACTTCGAGCGGCTCGTCCGCATCAACCTGGTCGGCACGTACAACGTGATCGCGCAGACGTCGGCACTCATGGCCGCGTCCGAGCCGACGGAGGGTGGCGACCGCGGCGTCATCGTCAACACCGCGAGCGTCGCCGCCTTCGACGGGCAGATCGGCCAGCCCGCGTACTCGGCGAGCAAGGGTGGCGTGCACGCGATGACCCTCCCGATCGCGCGCGAGCTCGCCCGCCATGGCATCCGGGTCGTCACGATCGCCCCCGGCATCATGGAGACGCCCATGCTCAAGGGGCTGCCGCAGGCCGCGCAGGACTCGCTCGGTCAGCAGGTGCCGTATCCCTCGCGGCTCGGCGCCCCCGACGAGTACGCGCGGCTCGTGCTCGCGATCGTCGACAACGGCTACCTCAACGGCGAGACGATCCGCCTCGACGGCGCGATCCGGATGGCGCCGAAGTGACCGACGGCATCCTGCTCCACGTCGAGGGCGGTCTCGCCCGCGTCACGTTCGACCGCCCGGCGTCGCTCAACGCGATGGACTTCCCGATGGCCCGCCGCTGGCGCGAGGTCGCGCACGAGGTCACCTCCGATTCGTCGGTCGGAGCGGTGATCCTGGATGCCACGGGCCCCGCGTTCTGCGCCGGCGGCGACGTCGTGGCCATGGCGACGACCGGCGCGTCCGGTGCCGACGTGACCGAGACCGCGGAGGCGATCCACGACGGCATCCGCACGTTCGTCGAGGCGCCGCTGCCGATGGTCGCCGCCGTCCAGGGGGCGGTCGCGGGCGGCGGGCTCGGACTGATGCTCACCGTGGACTACGTCGTCGCGAGCGACAAGGCGCGCTTCGTCAGCCGCTACGCGAACATCGGCCTCACCCCCGACCTCGGCGTCTCGACGCTGCTCCCGGCCGCGATCGGACAGCGCCGAGCACTGCAGCTACTGCTCCAGGACCGCATGATCGACGCCGCGGAGGCCCTCGAGTGGGGGCTGGTCGCCGAGGTCGTGGCATCCACGGATCTGGCGTCGCGGGTCGAGGAGATCGCACGGTTCTGGCTGGCCGGGGCGACCGCCGCGTTCGGTCAGGCGACGCGACTCGTGCGCGTCGGTGCGGGGCGCACGTTCGCGGAGAACCTCGCCGACGAGGCCGCCACGATCGGCGCGGCCTTCGAGACCCCCGAGGCGCGGGCGCGGGTCGCGGCCTTCGCCGCCGCCTCCGCGAAAGGACGCTCATGACCACGCTCGCCGGCAAGACCATCCTGATGTCGGGCGGCAGCCGCGGCATCGGCCTCGCGATCGCGCTGCGCGCCGCACGCGACGGCGCGAACGTCGCGCTGCTCGCCAAGACCGACACCCCGCACCCGAAGCTCGAGGGCACGATCCACACCGCGGCCGACGCGATCCGGGCCGCGGGCGGTCAGGCGCTGCCGATCGTCGGCGACGTCCGCGACGAGGAGTCGATCACCGAGGCCGTGCTGCGCACGGTGGGGGAGTTCGGCGGCGTCGACATCGTGGTGAACAACGCCAGCGTCATCGACCTGTCGGGGTCGCTCGACCTCGCGACGAAGAAGTACGACCTCATGCAGGACGTCAACGTGCGCGGAACGTTCCTGCTCTCGCGCGCGGCCGTGCCCGTCTTGAAGGACGCCGAGAACCCGCACATCCTGTCGCTTTCTCCGCCGCTGAACGTCACGCCGAGGTGGCTGGGCGCGCACACCGGCTACAGCCTCGCGAAGTTCGGCATGACGATGGCGACGCTCGGCCTCGCCGCGGAGTTCGCCGACGCCGGGATCGCGGCCAACACCCTGTGGCCGCGCACGACGATCGCGACCGCGGCGGTGCAGAACGTCATCGGCGGCGACCGGCTCATGCGCGTCTCGCGCACGCCGGAGATCTACGCGGATGCCGCGTACGAAGTGCTCACGTCCCCGTCGCGCGAGCTCACCGGCCAGACGCTGATCGTCGAGGACGTGCTGGCGGCTGCCGGAGTGACGGACTTCTCCGGCTACGCCGCGGTTCCCGGAACGCCCGACGAGGCGATGTACCCCGACATCTTCCTGGACTGAGGCAGGACGGACGCGACGCCGCGGGCCTGTGCGCGGTCCGTGCGGCTGCGGGCCTGTGCGCGGTCCGTGCGGGCCTGTCCGTGGTCCGTGCGGCTGCGGGCCTCTTCAGCGATAAACGGCATCGGCGGCGAGAAACGCGTTGTCGCGTCGTTTCTCACCGCCGATGCCGTTTATCGGAGTGAGGGGCGCGGCGTCAGAGCAGGCCCAGCTCGGCGAAGGCGTTGTGCACGCCGTCGTCGAGGACCGCGGTCGTGACGCGGCCGGCGAGGCGCTGCAGCTCCGGAACGGCGTTCCCCATCGCGACGGGGGTGCCGACGACCTCGAACATCTCGACGTCGTTCCAGGAGTCGCCGATGCCGATGGCATCCGCCGGGTCGAGGCCGAGCAGCGCGAGCACTTCGAGGATCGCCGAGCCCTTCGTGACGCCGCTGAGCCCGATCTCGCCGTTCGACCCGCCGGGCAGCGGAATCGACCCCGGGATGACATGGAAGCGCTCGCCCAGCTCGACCCCGGCGTGGGCAACCGTGTCCGGGGCGGGGCTGACGAACACGGCTTTCGCGACGCTGTCGCGGTCGATCTCGGCCAGCGGCCGGGCGCGGGGGATCGACGTGGTCGGTTCGACGTCGAGCCCGAGCGCGGCGATCTCGGCCGCCCGGTGGGCCAGACGCGCGCGCACGTACTCGCGCATCATCGGCTCGATGCCCGGAGAGGAGAACACCGCCTCGTGCGTCTGGAGGAAGTAGTGGATGCCATGCGCCACGAAGTAGTCCTCGATCGCGGCCACGTCGTCCCGGCGCATCGGGTGCTGCACGACGAGCTCACCGCCGCGCGTGGCGTAGGCCCCACCGTTGCTGATCGCGCCGTCGAAGCCGATCGCTTTCACGTCGGGATGGATGTCGCCGTCGGCGCGGCCGGTGCACAGCCACACGAGGTGGCCGTTGGCGCGGGCCTGGCGGATGGCGGTGACGGTGGACGGGGCGATGATCGAGCCGTGCTCGAGGATCGTGCCGTCGACGTCCAGGAAGGCGATGCGGGTCATGGTTCTCCGCGGAAAGGCCCCGGGCCGCAAGGGCCCGGGGCCGATCCGATCGATGGGATCAGCGGGTCAGGGACGCGCCGTTGGTCCGGATGACGTCGGCGTACCAGTGGAACGACTTCTTCCGGTACCGATCGAGGGTTCCGGAGCCGTCGTCGTTGCGGTCGACGTAGATGAAACCGTATCGCTTGCTGAGCTGCGCCGTGCTGGCGCTGACGATGTCGATGCACCCCCACGACGTGTAGCCGAGCACGTCGACGCCGTCCTCCAGCGCCTCGCCGACCTGCACGAGGTGGTCGTTGAGGTACTGGATGCGGTAGTCGTCGACGACCGTCTTCTCGCCGTCGACCTCGACCAGCTGGTCACGGGCGCCCAGTCCGTTCTCGACGATGAACAAGGGCTTCTGCCAGCGGTCCCAGAACTGGTTGAGCACCAGCCGCAGGCCCACGGGATCGATCTGCCAGCCCCATTCGCTCGCGGGGAGCGTCGGGTTGGGCACACCGCCCATGATGTTGCCCTCGCCGGCGGCCCGCTTTTCGGGGTGGCCGGTCTCGGCGATCGACATGTAGTAGCTGAACGAGACGAAGTCGACCGTGTTCTTCAGGTCGGCGCGGTCCTCGTCGGTGATGTCCAGCTCGATGCCCTTCTCGCGCAGGGTGCGCAGGAAGTAGCCGGGGTACTCGCCGCGCGTGTGCACGTCGCCGTAGACGAGGTTGCCGTGGTCGGCATCCATCACCGCGAGCGCGTCGACGGGCGACGGGCTGAGCGGGTAGATGGGCATCGACAGCACCATGCACCCGACCTTCGCGTCGGGGGCGACCTCGCGGGCGATGCGGGTGGCCCGGGCGGAGGCCACGAGCTCGTGGTGCATCGCCTGGTACAGATCGTTCTTCGGGACGCCGCCCTCGGGGATCGGGATCCCACCGCTCATGAACGGCGCGTGCAGGAGCGAGTTGATCTCGTTGAACGTCAGCCAGTACCGCACGCGGCTGCCGAAGCGCTCGAACAGGGTGCGGGCGTAGCGCTCGTAGAAGCCGATGAGCGCGCGGTTCGTCCATCCGCCGTACGCCTCGGCCAGGTGCAGCGGCGTCTCGTAGTGCGAGATCGTCACGAGCGGCTCGATGCCGTGCTTCTCGAGCTCGTCGAGCACGCGGTCGTAGAACGCCAGGCCCGCCTCGTTCGGCTCGGTCTCGTCGCCGTTCGGGAAGATCCGGCTCCACGCGATCGAGAAGCGGTAGACCGAGAAGCCCATCTCGGCGAACAGCGCGATGTCCTCGGCGTAGCGGTGGAAGTGGTCGATGCCGACGAGCTTGAGGTTGTCGGGCGTCGGGCGCTCGCTGCGCGGACCGGAGATGCCGCGGGGCATCACGTCCTGCACCGAGAGGCCCTTGCCGTCCACGTCGTACGCGCCCTCGATCTGGTTCGCCGCGGTGGCGCCGCCCCAGAGGAAGCCGTCGGGGAAGGGGGTGTTGCTCATGCGTGGGTCTCCTGGGGGATCAGCGGGTCACGGACAGGGAGTCGACGGACACGGCGCGGAACAGCGTCTCGCCGTGCGAGAGAGGTCCGGATGCCACGTCGGCGACGTCGGGGTACAGGTCGCCGTTGGTCACGATGACCGGGGTGATCAGGTCGTAGCCGGCGCGCTCGATGGCATCGCCGTCGAACTCGAGCAGCAGGTCGCCGGCCTTCACCTCGGTGCCGGACTCCACCGTCAGCGTGAAGTGCTCGCCGCCGAGCTTGACGGTGTCCAGACCCACGTGGATCAGCAGCTCCACGCCGTCGACGCCGCGCAGACCGATCGCGTGGCCGGTGGGGAAGGCCGCGACGACGGTGGCGTCGAAGGGGGCGTAGACCGCGCCGGACGTCGGCCGGACGGCGACGCCCTTGCCGAGCGAACCGTCGGCGAAGGCGGCATCCGGCACCTCACTCAGGGCGACGACGGAACCGTCGACGGGGTTGAGCACCACGGTGTCGGTCGCGGTGGCCGGGGCGGCGGGGGCGGCCTCGTCGACCGGGTCGCGGAAGCCGACGAGCACCGTGAGCAGGAACGGGACGAGGATCGCCACGGCCAGGCCGATGCCGAGCAGGACCATGTTGCCGTTGCCGAGCAGCGCCGGGAGGGCCAGGCCGGACGGGACGACGAAGGCCGTCGAGAAGACCCCGCCCATCGCGATGATCGCTCCACCGAGGGCGCCGCCGACGACGCCGAACGCGAAGGGGCGCTTCAGCGGCAGGTTGATGCCGTAGATCGCGGGCTCGGTGATGCCGGCGAGGAAGCCCGAGAGCGTCGCGGGGGCGGCGAGCGAGCGGAGGTTCTTGTTGCGGGTGCGGACGAGGACGCCGGCGACGGCCGCGGCCTGGGCGAGCACGGCGGCGAAGACGGGGCCGATGAGCAGGATCATGCCCGTGGTCTGGTACTCGAGCTGGAACAGCGGGACCAGGCCCCAGTGCAGACCGAAGATCACGAACACCTGCCACAGACCGCCCATGATCGCGCCGCCGAGCCACGGCACGGTCTGGAAGACCCAGCCGATGCCCGAGGCGAGACCGCCGCCGATCAGCGCCGAGATCGGTCCGATCACGACGAACACGAGCGGCACGGCCACCAGCACGATGAGCATCGGGGTGACGAAGCGGCGCACGGCACCGGGGAGGACCTTCAGCAGGAAGCGCTCGGCGTGGCTCTGCAGCCACACGACGATGATGACCGGGATGACGCTGGAGACGTAGCTCACCATCGTCACCGGGATGCCGAAGAACGTCACGTCCGGAGCGCCGGTGAGGGCCGTGATCGACGGGTACACCAGCGCGCCGGCGATCGCGAAGGACGTGAACTCGGAGGCCTTGAAGTACCGGGCCGCGGTGATCGCCAGAGCCAGGGGGAGGAAGTTGATCAACGCGTCCGAGAGCGCGTTGAGGATCGTGTAGGTGGTGGTCGTGGCATCCATCCAGCCGAACGTGACCGCCGCGGCGAGGAACGCCTTCAGCAGACCGGTGCCGGCGAGGGCCCACAGGATCGGCGTGAAGATCGCCGAGATCATCTTGATGAAGCGGTTGAAGAGGTTGCCCTTCGGCCCCTCGTCGGCACCGGCGTCGCCGCCGCCGACCTTCGTCTGCGCCTGGATCGCGGCATACACGTCGGGGACGTCGTTGCCGATCACGACCTGGTACTGCCCGCCCGCCTGCGCGGTGGTGATGACACCGGGGACGGCGCGGATCGCCGCGGCATCCGCCTTGCTCTCGTCCTTCAGGACGAAGCGCAGTCTCGTCGCGCAGTGCACGAGCGACTGCACGTTGTTCTCTCCACCGACGCCGGCGAGAACGCCCGCCGCTGTCTTCGCGTGATCCACCATCGGAATCCGCCTGCCTTTCGCCGCTCCTGTGCGGCCTCTTCGAGATGTTCGGGCGACGCTCCGGAAGGTTTCGGGCAATAAAAAAGACCCGAATCCGTTCATCGCTCGTCAGCGATGTGGATTCAGGTCTTGCCCGCTCGCGCGGTAACAATCCGGAAATCGTCGGCAGGAATGCACCTGCGACGGCGACTATAGCACCGGGGCTTCGGGTGCGCCAGACGTGTCGCCGCGCCCCATGCTCGTCGCGAGGCGCTCGACGTGGACGATCAGATAGAGCACCTCCTCGTCGGTGAGGGCCGAGCCCGTCGCGGCGAGAACGTACGCCTTCACCGACTCGGCGATGCCGAACGACCGCGGGTAGCGGTGCTTCGCGAACTCGAAGAACGACGAGTCTCCGCTGGCGAGCATCGTGCGGTCGACGAGGCGCTGTAGCAGGAAGCGCACGTGCAGGATGAAGCGCGCGTAGTCGGCACTGCCGGTGTCCAGGGCCGTGCCGAGACCCGTCTCGACGGTACGGACGACGTGCTGCACGCGGCGGAACAGCAGGGCGGCGGTGCCGTTCGGTTCGTCGCGCGTGGCGTTGAGGAGGTGCATCGTGAGGAAGACGCCCTCTTCGGGGGGAAGCTCCCGCTCGAGGGATGCCGCGATGGACGCCGCCATGTGCTCGGCGACGCGCGATTCATCGGGGTGGAGGATGCGCAGCTCGGGCATGGAGGTGCCGGGGATCCGAATGCCCTGGTCCAGACGTTCGACGACGTAGTGCACGTGGTCGATGACGGCGAGGGGGAAGCGCCGACCGAGGTCGCGGCCCAGCTCCCGCTCGGCCTCGTCGACGGCGCGCAGGACCGCCTGCACGAGCGCATACGGTGCGTCGGTGAGGAGCTTCCGTGCGTGCGCGGTGTCGCTCGCCTGGTCGAGGACGAACGTCTTCTCGACGCTCCCCGGGTCGATGCGGCCGTCGTGCTTGAGCTGGAATCCGATGCCCCGGCCCATGAGGACCCGTTCGCGGCCGTCGGCGTCGATCGACACGACGACGTTGTTGTTCAGGAGCTTCTGCACGCCGCCGGGCGGGAGGGAGACGTCACCGGCACCGGGCATGGGATGCAGTTTAGGGCCGCCGTGTCGCGGGGTGTGCGGCATCCATCTGCACAACTCCTGCAGGAGCGGGCTCTGCACGCGGAGGGTCGTGGGGAGGGCCGGTGTTGCCGGAGTTGTGCGGCCAAGCCCGCGCCCAGCCGCGGTGCAGGCGCCCGCCGGTACCCTGGGAGGTATGACCGATCAGACCCCCGTGCGCGAGACCCCGCCCCGGCAGGTGCGTCCCGCGGGGGCTCCGGCCGACACCGGCATCCGCGAGACGAAGCCCCGCCAGGTGCGGCCGAAGACCGAAGGCTGGCAGCAGGCCAAGGACGAGACGGGCCGCCCGCTCCTGCAGTTCGCGAGCCCCAAGCGCGGCAAGCCGCCCGTCCACCTCGCCGATCTCACCGCCGAAGAGCGCGTCGCCAAGGTGAAGGAGCTCGGGCTCCCCGGCTTCCGGGCGAAGCAGCTCGAGAAGCACTACTTCACCCACTACACGTCCGACGCGGCCGCGATGACCGACCTGCCGGCATCCGGTCGGGAAGAGCTCGTCGCGGGGCTGCTGCCCCCGCTGCTCACCGAGGTCCGTCGCCTCGAGACCGACCGCGGCGACACCATCAAGTTCCTGTGGAAGCTGCACGACGGCGCGCTCGTCGAGTCGGTGCTCATGCGGTACCCCGGGCGCATCACGCTGTGCGTCTCGAGCCAGGCGGGGTGCGGCATGAACTGCCCGTTCTGCGCCACCGGGCAGGCGGGCCTCACGCGCAACATGTCGGCGGCCGAGATCGTCGACCAGGTGGTGCGCGCGAACGCGCTGATCCGCGCGGGCGGTCTCGGCGACCCCCGCAAGGTGGGTCACGAGGACGAGCGCGTCACCAACATCGTCTTCATGGGGATGGGGGAGCCGCTCGCCAACTACGCGCGGCTCATGCAGGCCGTGCGCGTCATGGTCGACAAGGAGCACGGCCTCGGCATGAGCGCCCGCGGCATCACGGTGTCGACGGTGGGGCTCGTCCCGGCGATCACGAAGCTGTCGAACGAGGACATCCCGGTGACCTTCGCGCTGTCGCTGCACGCGCCCGACGACGGTCTGCGCGACGAGCTGATCCCGGTGAACTCCCGCTGGAAGGTCGACGAGGCACTGGATGCCGCTCGCGCCTACTTCGACAAGACCGGGCGCCGCGTCTCGATCGAATACGCCCTGATCAAGGACATGAACGACCACGCCTGGCGTGCTGACCTGCTGGCCGAGAAGCTCAACGCCCGCGGCCGTGGCTGGGTGCACGTGAACCCCATCCCGCTGAATCCGACGCCGGGTTCGATCTGGACCGCCTCCGAGGTGCCCGTGCAGAACGAGTTCGTGCGTCGCCTCAACGACGCCGGCATCCCGACGACCCTGCGCGACACCCGCGGGAAAGAGATCGACGGCGCGTGCGGTCAGCTCGTCGCGACCGAGGAAGACGAGGCCGCCGCGGCGGAGACGCCGGTCGGCTGACGGATTCCCTTCCGTCCTACGGAAGACGACCCTCGATGTCGGATGCCGCCGATAGCGTTGACCCATGGTCGGTTATCGCTACCTCGGCAACAGTGGATTCAAGATTTCGGAGATCACCCTCGGCAACTGGGTGACGCACGGCTCGCAGGTCGGAGACGACGCCGCGATCCAGACCGTGCACGCCGCGCTCGACGCGGGCATCACGACGTTCGACACGGCCGACACGTACGCCAACACGGCGGCGGAGGTCGTGCTCGGCAAGGCCCTCGAGGGTCACCGGCGCGAGTCGCTCGAGATCTTCACGAAGGTGTACTTCCCCACCGGTCCCATGGGCCCCAACGACACCGGTCTCAGCCGCAAGCACATCATGGACTCGATCAACGGCTCCCTGACGCGTCTCGGCACCGACTACGTCGACCTCTACCAGGCGCACCGGTTCGACTACGAGACCCCGCTGGAAGAGACGTTCCAGGCCTTCGCCGACATCGTGCGTCAGGGCAAGGCGCTCTACATCGGTGTGTCCGAGTGGACTGCCGAGCAGTTGCGAGAAGGACACGCGCTCGCCAAGCAGCTCGGCATCCAGCTCATCTCGAACCAGCCGCAGTACTCGATGCTGTGGCGCGTCATCGAGGGCAAGGTCGTGCCGACGAGCGAAGAGCTCGGCATCTCGCAGATCGTCTGGTCGCCGATGGCGCAGGGCGTGCTGAGCGGCAAGTACCTGCCCGGTCAGCCCGTGCCCGACGGCTCGCGCGCGACCGACGAGAAGAGCGGAGCGAACTTCATCAAGAGGTTCCTCCGCGACGACGTGCTCGAAGCCGTCCAGCGGCTCAAGCCCATCGCCGACGAGGCCGGGCTCAGCATGCCGCAGCTGGCGATCGCGTGGGTGCTCCAGAACCCCAACATCGCCGCCGCGCTCGTGGGCGCCTCGCGTCCCGAGCAGCTCGCCGACACCGTGAAGGCCTCCGGCGTCACGCTCGACGCCGACACCCTCGCGGCCATCGACACGGCCCTGGGTGACGCGGTGTTCTCCGACCCCGAGAACACGTACGAGGTCTCGCCGAAGCAGCGCCTGGTCTGACGAACGCGCGAGCGGGTCGGGCGGTCACGCCCGGCCCGCTCGCGCGTGTCCGGGGGTGGGGGCACGGCGCGGCGGGAACGCGCTCCGGGTGGGACCTCAGGCCGCGCTCAGGCGGCGTCAGGATCGGCGTCGTACCCTGTGCGAATGTCCTTTTCCGCTCACCGGCCCGGTCGCTTCGGCTCCGACGGCCGTATCGAGTTCACGACGGACGACGATCGCGAGCCCCAGT
Organism: Microbacterium sp. B19; assembly: GCF_000333395.1. GTDB lineage: Bacteria > Actinomycetota > Actinomycetes > Actinomycetales > Microbacteriaceae > Microbacterium. Next base: position 8,335 of record NZ_BADA01000349.1, on the reverse strand, counting down.
ACCTCGACGACATCCTCGCCCAGCAGCGTGACGACGCCGACGCGTCGGCCGACGCCGTGACCCTCGACGACCCCACCGAGCCCTGGGGCGCACCGCCCGCCGGTGATGACGACACCGCTCCGTTCGAGTGGCCCGAGCCCGAGCCGTTCGCGGCCGAGTCGGCGCCCGCCGCGGCGGAGCCCTCCGCCGCTGAGGCCGCGCCCGCCGAGGCGGAGGCCGCGCCCGCCGAGGCGGAGGCCGCGCCCGCCGAGGCGGAGGCCGCGCCCGCCGAGCCCGCCCCGCCCGCGTCCGAGCCCGCGGCGCCAGAGCCCGAACCCGTGCTGCCCGAGGCTGCGCCGTTCCCCGCGCCCGTGGCATCCGATCCCCGTCCGCCGCGCCTGCGTCGCGCCGATCCCCGCCGCCCCAGCCTGTCGCTCGTGCGGCGCATGGCGGTGCTCGGTGGCGCCGACAACGACGTGCTCGACGAGGTGCCCGAAGAGGTTCCGCGCTTCGTGCAGATGTTCCTCGTGCTCGCCGGGACCGCGCTCGTCTCGTCGTTGTCGATGATGTTCGCGCTGCTCACGGGCGTGCGGATCAGCATCTTCCTCGCGATCCCGCTCGCGCTGGTGTGGGGCCTCATCATCTTCAACCTCGACCGCTTCCTCACCTCGACCATGCGGTCGACGAAGAACGTCTTCCGGCTGCTCGGCCTGGCGTTCCCACGCGTGATCATGGCGGCGCTCATCGGCATCGTGGTCGCCGAGCCGCTGGTGCTGCAGGTGTTCCAGAACGACATCGTCCGCGAGGTCAACTCGACCAACGTGACGCAGGCGCTGAGCGATCAGGATGCCGTGACGAACGGTCCCGAGAAGCAGGCCCTGGATGCCGCGAGCGCCCAGGTCGCCGCGCTGGAGAACCAGGCCGCGACCGGAATCGTCGCCGGAACCTCGTCGACGTCGGCCGAGGCCGCCGCCGCGCAGCAGACCGTCGATCAGCTGACGCAGCAGCTCGCCGCGCAGCAGACCGTGATCGACCAGGCGCGTGCGGTGTATCAGTGCGAGCTGACCGGGCAGGGAGCGGGACAGGTGCCCGGCTGCACCGGGGTCGCCGGTGACGGCGCCAGCTCCGAGGCCGCGAAGGCGCAGCTCGCGCAGGCGCAGTCGTCGTACGACGCGCTGGCCGCGCAGCTGCAGCAGGCGCAGACGTCGCTGGCCACCGCGAACTCGGCCGGCGCCGAGGCCGCCGCCGCATCGGCCGACCAGAACAAGCAGCAGGCTGAGGATCAGCTCCCCGCCGCCCGCGCGCAGTACGAGTCGGCCCTGACGGCCTACAACGATCGCGCCGCGTCGGTGGCGAACGGCAACGCCGGGGCGGTGGGTCTGCTCAGCCAGATCTCGGCGCTCGAGCGACTGTCCGAGCGCGAGCCGACGCTGCGGTGGGCGCACTGGCTCATCGCCGCGCTGTTCTTCATGATCGAGCTGCTGCCGGTGCTGGTGAAGGTGCTCACCGGGTTCGGCGGTCCGTCGCTGTACGAGAAGGCCGAGCGCATGCGCGGACAGATCGCCCTCGACCGGGTCACGGCCCGCACGTTCCGCAAGCGCGCGGACGTGATCGCCGACGAAGCCGCACGCGTCCCGGCGAGCGTCTGATGGTCGCCTGGAGCGCGGGACTGCTGCTGTACCGGCGGCATCCCGCGCTCGAGGTGCTCATCGCGCACATGGGCGGCCCGTTCTGGGCGCGCAAAGACGCCGGCGCGTGGTCGATCCCGAAGGGCGAGTTCGACCCCGGAGTCGAACAGCCCCGGGATGCCGCGCGCCGCGAGTTCCGCGAGGAACTGGGCCTCGAACCCCCGGCGGGGGAGTGGGCCGAGCTCGGGACCTTCGCCGCGACGTCCGGCAAGAAGCTCATCGTGTTCGCCCTCGACGGCGCTGAGTTCGAGGCATCCGGATTTGTGTTCGGCGAGTTCGAGATGGAGTGGCCGCCGCGATCGGGCCGCACGGCGTCGTTCCCCGAGGTCGACCGGGCCGAATGGATGGACCTGGATGCCGCCCGCGAGGCGCTCGTGAAGGGCCAGCGCCCCGCGCTCGACGCGCTGGAGCGCCTGCTCGCCTGAGGCGTTCGCCTCGTCGCCCTGGCCGAGTGTCCAGAACACGCCGCATGCGGGTGGGCCGCAACGGCGTGTTCTGGACACCGAACATCGGTGTCGTCCGTCTCCCACGTTGAGTGTCCAGGACACGCGGATGCCATGCGGGTCGGTCCGCGTGTCCTGGACACTGAACTCCCGCCGCGCCCACTCCGCCGCCGCGCGCGCCCCGAACGCCGGGTGTCCAGAACACGCCGCATGCGGGCGGGCCGCAACGGCGTGTTCTGGACACCCGAGCAAGGGGGACGACGCCCCAGGGCTTACGGGCGCAGCAGCACCTTGCCGACGCGCGGCGAGAAGCTCGCGGCGGCGGCGTCGCGGACGTCCTCGAGCGCGAACGTCGCCGCGACCGGGAGCGTCACGGTGCCGTCGGCGAGGTAGCGGGACAGCTCGCCGAAGAGGGCGCCGCGGGTCTCGGCATCCATCGTCTTGCTGACGACGCTGCCCCAGAAGCCCTTCACGGTCGCCTGGCGGAAGATGATGTCGCCCGCCGACAGCTCGAGCTTGCTCTCGCCCATCGAGCCGAAGATCACGAGCGTGCCGTTCTCGGACAGCAGCGACAGCACGTCGTTCGCCGCCGAGCCGCCGACCGAGTCGACACCGGCGACGACGCGTCCGCCGTCGATGATCGCGAGGGCCTTGTCGCGCCAGTCGTCGGCGTCGGTCGAGACGACGTTCATGATGCCCTGCTGCGCGAGCTCGTCGACGGCGCTCTCGCGGCGCACCAGACCCAGGACATGGATGCCACGGGCCTTCGCGATCTGCGCGACCATGCGTCCCACGGCGCCGTTGGCGGTGTTCTGCACGAGCCAGTCGCCGGCCTTCAGGTCGAGCGAGTGCAGCAGGCTGATGGCGCTGAACGGCATGGAGACGAGCTGTGCGGCCATCTCGTCGGGGAGGGTGTCGGCGACAGGGATGAGGCCCGCCGCGGGGGCGACGACGTACTCGGCCCACACGCCGAAGGTTCCGCCGGTGGCGACGCGCTGGCCGACCTCGAGCCCCTCGACGCCCTCGCCGAGCGCGTCGACGATGCCGACGGCCTCGGTTCCGGCGCGGGCGGGGAGCTCGGGCTTGTACCCGTAGGTGCCGCGGATCGTCCACAGGTCGTGGTTGTGGATCGGAGACAGAAGGATGCGCAGCCGCACCTGGCCGGGGCCGGGCTCGGGGGTCTCGACGTCTTCGACGTCGAGGACGTCGGTCGGTTCGCCGAACTGGGGGTGCACGATGGCGCGCATGTCTCTCCTTGGTGGTTATTTTGTAACGACCGGTCTAATATAGACCCGGATCGGGAAGAAGGAAACCCATGGGCAGGATGCCGACGTTCGACCGCCGCGCGGTGGTCGACGCTGCGCGCGACGTGTTCTGGCAGCGCGGGTACGCCGAGGCGGGGATCACCGAGCTCGAGGACGCGACCGGACTCACACGGTCGAGCCTGTACAACGCCTTCGGCAGCAAGCGCGGCCTCTTCGACGCGGTGCTCGGGGCCTACCTCGACGACGTCGTGCGCACGCGGCTGCGGCCGCTCGGCGGCGGCGATCCCGGCGCGCTCGAGGCGTACGTCGAGGACATGCGCGCCGCCATCGCGGCCGACACCCCGCGTGCCCGTCTCGGCTGCCTGCTGCTCAACGCCGGCTCATCGCCCCTGGCCTCGGACGACGCCGAGGTCCGCGCGCTCGTGTCGGGGTACGCCGCCGAGATGCGCGCCGCGATCCGCGCCGCCGTCGCCGACCGGCGTCCCGACCTGACCCCGGATGCCGTGGACTCCCTCTCCGCCGTGTGCGCGTCGCTCGTGGTGGCGGCGCTGACCCTCGCCCGCGCCGATCGTGATGCGGCCGTGGCCACGCTGGCATCCATCCCGCCGACGCTCGATTCCTGGGGGTAGGGCGCGGGCCATCGGCCGCGAGCCGCCCGCTGTCGTCGCGCGGGTGCGCGTGGCCGCGCGTGGCCGCGCGTGGCCGCGTGTGGCCGCGAGACTGCATCCGCCTGACAACTCGGTTGCAGGCTGCAGTGGAGTTGTCAGGGGCGTGCAGTCTCGGCGATCCGGAGGGACGACCTCGCGCCGGGGACGACCTCGCGCCGCCTCACCGCGCCGCGGCCGACCTCGCGCCGCCTCACCGCGCCGCGGCCGACCTCGCGCCGCCTCACCGCTCCGGGGCGAGCTCGCGCCGCCGGGCAGCGCCCGCGAGCAGCGTCGCCCCGGCGACCACCGCGACGGCGAGCCAGGCGCCGCCGCGGAGATCCAGGGCATCCCCGTCGATGCGGGGTGCGGCGGCGAACGGCGACGCGTCGACCGCGGCATCCGAGAGTCCGAGCAGCGGGCCGAACAGCCCCACCACGGTCGCGACCCCCACCAGCGCCCAGCCCACCGGCAGTGACAACCGGGGAGCGATCACGACGACCAGCGCGGCGACCACGACGAGCGTCAGAGCCGCAACCGCCTGCCCTGCCGCCGCCACCGCGGCATCCCGGATCAGATCCGTCTGGGAGGCGTCGGTCGCGAGCTGGCCGAGGGTCGCACCCGCGGTGGCGGCGGCGAGGCACGCGAGCACGGCGGCCACCGCCACGACCAGGTACGCCGCCACCCACCGCACCGGTCCGACGCCGGCCGCACGGACGGGCTCGGCGAGGCCCGCGGCCTCATCCTGCCGGGCGCGCGTGATCGTCTGGATGCCGGCGCACGCCGCGAGCACCCCGGCCAGCGTGAAGAACACCTCGATGGCGCCCTGCGCGAGCGACCCCTGCGACGCGAGGGACTGCAGCAGCGCCTGCACCGACGGGATCGAGTCGCCGATGTCGGAGATCGCGGCCGCGAGTCGCGTCGACATCACGCCCACGATCGCCCCGCCCACGGTCCACCCGAGGAGCGAGCCCCGCGCCTCTCGCCACACCAGCCCGATCGGCCCCGACAGCGCGGCGCTCGCCGTCGCGCGCCCGCCGCGCGCGGGCAGGAACGCATCGCCGAGGTCGCGGGCCCGCGACAGTACGAATGCCAGCACGAGGGCGACGACGATGACCCCCGCGAACGGCGCGAGCGTCCCGGCCGCGTTCGAGTCGTACGGGCGCGTGTTCTCCGCCCATCCGAACGGCGACGCCCACGCCAGGGGCGCGCTCGTCATGCGCTGCAGGTCGTCGCTGGGGGTTCCGAGGGCATTGCCGAGGCCGCACGCGAGGTAGCTCAGCAGCACGGCCCACACGCCGATCGTGTTCGCCGTCCGCGCGGAGGCGGCGACCTGCGCCGCGACGAGCCCCACGCCGAAGAACGCGATGCCGGTGAGCGCGCTCGCCAGGCCCATGAGCACGCTCCCCGCCGCGGCGAACCCGATCGCGAGGTACGCCAGGGTAACCAGAACCCCCAGGACGACGTTCGCCAGGATGCCGTGCACCACCGTCGCGACCAGCGGAACGCCCCGGCCCGCGGGGGTGACGGCGATGAGTTCGGCGCGGCCGGCATCCTCGTCTCCTCGGGTGTGGCGCACGGCGAGGAACGTGCTCATGAGCGCCGCGAGCAGCGCGACGAACGGCAGGATCAGGAACGCCGTGAACGCGCCCTCGTCGGTCCCCGACGGCAGGCCCCGGAACAGCAGGACCACGGGGTTCGCGACCGCGGTGGCCAGCAGCGTGGCGCGGTCGCTCTCGTCCGGGAACGTCCCGCGCACCCCGACCACCGCCGATGCGGCGAGCAGCAGGGCACCGGCGATCCAGATCGTCAGCTGCACGGCATCCCGTCGCCATCGCGCACGCAGGAGCAGCGGGAATCCGGTCACGGCTGCGACCCGTAGTGGCGGAGGAAGAGCTCCTCGAGCGACGCCGGTTCGACGCGCAGCGCCTGGACTCCCAGCGCCCCGAGCGCGGGGAGGAGGGATGCCACTTCGGCGGTGTCGACGGTGAGGTGCACGCGCCCGTCCCGCCGCTGCACTTCGTGCGCGCCGGGCAGGGGCGGCAGGTCGCCGCCCGCGTCGGCGAACGAGACCTGCGTGCGGGTGAGGTGCCGGAGATCGTCGAGCGTGCCGTCGTCGACGACCCGGCCGGCGCGGATGATGCTGACCCGATCGCAGACCTGCTCGACCTCGGACAGAATGTGGCTCGACAACAGCACGGTGGCTCCGCGGTCGCGGACCCGCCGCACCTCGCGCTGGAAGACGACCTCCATGAGGGGGTCGAGTCCGCTCGTCGGCTCGTCGAGGACGAACAGGTCGGCGGGCGCAGCGAACGCGGCGACCAGCGCGACCTTCTGCCGGTTGCCCTTCGAGTACGACCGGCCCTTCTTGCGCGGGTCGAGGTCGAACGCCTCGAGGAGCCGCGCCCGCTCGTCGTGGTAGGCCACGGAGCGCCCGTCGCCGCGCAGCCGCGCGAGCAGGTCGATGGCTTCGCCGCCCGACAGCCCCGGCCAGAGGTTCACGTCGCCCGGGACGTACGCGATACGTCGATGCAGGCGCGCCGCCTCGCGCCAGGGGTCGTTCCCGAACACCGTTGCGGTCCCGCCGGTCGACCGAGCGAGGCCGAGGAGGATGCGGATCGTCGTCGACTTCCCGGCGCCGTTCGGCCCGAGGAAGCCGTGGATCTGCCCTGCCGACACCTCGAGGTCGAGACCGTCGAGGGCGTTCGTACGACCGTAGGACTTGCGCAGCCCCACCGTGCGGATCACCGCGTCCATGCCGCGGAGATTACGCCGCCCGGCGCGCGGCTGCCACCCTCGCGCTTGACGGCGCTCCGGGCTGGGGTGGGCGCGGGTGCGGGGCGCGGCTGCGGCTGCGCGGGGCCCGGCTGCGGCTGCGCGGGCGCGGGGTTCGCGACCGCGAGACTGCATGCGCCTGACATTTCGGTTGCAGGCTGCAGTGGGTTAGTCAGGCGCGTGCAGTCTCGCGGGTCCACACCCGCCCCGGCCGCCCTCGCCCCGGCCGCCCTCGCCCCCGCCCCCGCCCTCGCCCCCGCCCCGCCGCGGCCGGTCCGCGGCGCCCGCCGCGTAGGCTGAACGCCTCACGACGTCGTGCACGGAGGCCCGGATGAACGCAGCAACCGGAACCCCGCCCCGCATCGTGCTCGTCGCGGGGGCGCGGACCCCGATCGGCTCCTTCGGCGGCGTGCTGTCCGGCATCGACGCGCACGAGCTCGGCGCCGTCGCGGTGTCGGCCGCCCTCGAGCGCGCGGGGGTGCCGAAGGATGCCGTGGACGAAGTGATCATGGGCTGCATCGCGCAGAACGGACCCGACGCCTACAACGCGCGCCGCGTCGCGCTCGCCGCGGGACTGCCGACCCGGGTGCCCGCGTTCACCGTCAACCGTCTGTGCGGGTCGGGGTTGCAGGCGATCTGGTCCGGTGCGCAGGAGCTGCGCTGGGGCGGCGTCGACGTCGTCGTCGCGGGCGGCGACGAGAGCATGTCGCGCACGCCGTTCCTCGAGTACGGCGCCCGGGGCAACGCGCGGCTGGGCGACCGGAAACTCCTCGACGGCACGCTCGCGATCCTCACCGACCCGTTCAGCGGCCGCCACATGGGCACGACCGCCGAGACCGTGGCATCCCGTTATTCCGTCTCCCGAGCCGAGCAGGACGCCTTCGCCGTCGAGAGCCAGCGCAGGGCGGCCCTGGATGCCAGCCGTGCGGCGTTCGCGGAGGAGATCGTGCCCGTGACGACCGGCGGCAAGCGGCCGGTCGAGGTCACGACGGACGAGCACCCGCGCCCCGGCACGACCCTCGAGGTACTCGCGGGGCTGCGGCCCGTGTTCGCCGCGGAGGGATCCGTGACGGCCGGCAACTCCTCGGGGATCAACGACGGCGCGGCCGCGACCGTGCTCATGCGGGAGGACGACGTGCGGGAGCGGGGCCTCACCGGCCTCGCGACCCTCGAAGCCGTGACGACGGCCGGCGTCGACCCCGAGATCATGGGATACGCCCCGGTGCTGGCGCTGCAGCGGTTGTGGGAGCAGACCGGGCTCACACCCGCCGACGTCGACGTGATCGAGCTGAACGAGGCGTTCGCGGCGCAGGCGGTGGCGGTGATCCGCGAGGCCGGCCTCGACCCCGAGAAGGTCAACCCCTACGGCGGCGCGATCGCGCTCGGGCATCCGGTCGGGGCGACCGGCGCGATCCTGACGGTCCGCGCCGCCCTCGACCTGCAGCGCCGCGACCTGGAGTACGGCGTGGTGACGATGTGCATCGGCGGCGGCCAGGCCCTGACCGCGCTGCTTCGCCGTTTCTAGCTGCGTGAGGGGTCAA
>NZ_BADA01000350.1 GCF_000333395.1 Microbacterium sp. B19 | reverse complement strand
GGCCACGGCCGAGGGCGTCACGTGGATCGGCGCGTTCGACGTCGAGACCGGCCGCGCCGTGCGCGAGATGACCGGGCCCGACGCGCGCATCTTCGTCTGGCTCCTCGGCGGCGCCGACGACCTCGCCGCGAGCGGCAGGCCCACGGTCGCGGCGCGGGCGAGGAGCTCGCGCGCCTCCGCGGTCGCGGTCGCACCGCTCTCGCGGCCGACGCCCGGAACCGCCGCCCACACGCGCGTCGTCTCCTCCAGACCCTCGCTCGTGCGGCCGACCTGCACGGTCGACAGGACCGCACGGTCGCCGCCGCCGACGGCGACCCAGTGGCTGTCGAGCGGGATGCGCCGCCGCGACCGCTCGGTGAGATCGTCGCGGTCCCACGGCGCGAGCAGGGGCTCGACCGCGCCCCACGCGGCCGGTTCCGCCCCGGTGAACAGCGCGACCGCCGCCTCGGCCACGCCCCCGAGCCGCACCGGGCGGGTCACGCGGTGCCGCGTCGACACCGTCGCCACGACCTGGAGAGTGGATGCCACCTGCGCCCGGACGAAGAGGGGATGGACGTTGTCCGTGGTCGGCGCGACCGGGTTCAGCGCGTCGGCAGGCGCGTCGATCCGCACGCCCGTGCGCGCGTCATAGAACCCGTCGGTGCGGGTCCGCACGACCCAGTGCCCCTGGACGGCCGACAGCACCTGCGCCAGCGGCTGCGTCATGCGCGAGAACTCGCCCGTGACGATGATCGGGCGCAGGCCCTCGCTCGCGGTCTTGTGCAGGAAGTCGCTCATCGCGGTCGTGAGGGCGACGATCGGCGCGCGCGTCTCGGTTCCCGCCCAACCGGGGCCGGCGGCATCGAGAAGAGGGTGGGCGACGGTGGTCATGCGGCATCCCGAACGGTCAGAGTGCGGTCACCGATCTCGAGGACGACATCGGTCGGCACAGGCGTGCGCTGGTGAGGCAGGAGCGGAGTCGACGCGCCGGACCCGCGGACGAACGTGCCGTTCGTCGAACCCAGGTCGGTGACCCAGACCTGGCGGCCGTCCCACTCCAGGCGGACGTGCGACTTCGACAGCGTGCGCGACATGTCCGCCCACCGGTACACCTCGGCGGGGGCGTCGGCCGGGGCCGAGGGGTCGCGGCCCAGGACGAGCGCGGTGTCGAGCGTGAGGCGCTCGCCCGAGTCGAGCAGCAGCGTCGGGACCATGCCGCGCCGGGCACGGCTCGGGGCGGCGGTCGGGGTGGCGTCCGGGAACTCGAACGCCGCGATCGCCGGGGCGAACGGGTCGCGGCCCCGGCGGAGGTCGAACATACCGAGCTTGCCGGTGAGCAGGGCGCCGAGCGCCGTCGCGCCCGCAGCCGCACCGGTCGTGCGGCGCACGATACGTGCGTCCACGGTGGCGGCGCCGAGGGTGCGGCCGGTGCGTCCGAGCAGCCGCACGGCGACGGCGAGCAGCGCGATCGCGGCGAGGAGGAACAGCCAGCCGAGGGCGGGTTGACCGGCGACGATGACGATCACCCCGGCCGCCAGCAGCGCCACGGGCATGACGACATCCAGCGCGACGGCCCCGACGACCTGCCCCGCGCCCGCACGCTCGGTGAACACGAGCGGGTCGACGTCGGCCAAGCGCAACGGATCGTGCGTGCTCGTCATCGGGCCTCCCCCTGCTTCCGACCTTCCACCCTATGCGGGACGCTTCCGCGCCGCCGAGATCGGCCATCCCTTGCGTGGATAACCCGCGGGACGGCAGAATCTGCCGTTCAGCGCCGGGTCAGCGGGAGGTATTCGCGCCGCGCGACCATCGCGAAGATCTCTCGCGCGGCGGCATCCGAGATCTCCTCGAGGTCGGAATCCAGGGGAAAGCGGATGCCACGATCCAGGACGCCGCGCGTGTCCGGGGCCCAGGTGTCGACGTCCACGAGGAACTCGTCCACCGGTCCGTGGTCGGTCTCGCGCCGCCGGAACAACCGCGCGGGGACCAGCCGACCGTCGACGCGGAGCTCGCGGACGAAGTAGCGGGGCGCGTTCTCCCGGCGAACCTTTTCGCGCCACGCGGCGACGCTGTTGATCGAGCGGAGCCGCGACAGGAAGTTCTCCAGCGCCGGCTCCTCTTCCGCGAACTCACGGCGCCCCTGCGAGGTGCCGCGCTCGTCCGTCGCGAAGACCACCCACCCGGACTCCGTGCGCTGGATCGCCACGATGTCCGCATCGTTCGTCGCGTCCTCGAACCAGCGGTACCTGCCGAGGCCCTCGGCGCGGATCGTCGCGAGCGCTTCTTCAGGGGTCACGGGGCCTCCTCGCTCCAGCCGAACTCGGCGCGGATATCCGTCCACGCCAGCGGCGCGATCCAACTGAATCGGGCCGCATCCAGGTCGCTCGCAAAGCGCCAGCGGATCTGCCGGTATGTGTCCGTCAGCACGAATCCGGCATCGGGACTCCCGGAAAGCATGAATGAGGCTGCGGGTTCAGCGAGTCCATCGTCCGACAGCGTCACCGCTCTCTGCCGGGGCGCGAGCCCACGCGCGCGCCGGATGTCGTTCGCGAACATCGCGATCAGGAATCGCGCGATGTCTGTCTCGTCGGTCGCCTCGAACGCCACTCCGCGGTCGTCCGATCGCCCCGACTTCCGCACGCGCCATGCACGCCCCATCAGGGTGACCCGAAAAGTCAGCTCGCCGGCCTGTACGACGACCGCGGTATCGGTGCGCGCCACGCTGATGGCGCTCGGCGCCAGGCGGGCCAGCTCGTCCACGGCGCTGAGATTTTTCGAAAGCGGAATGGTCCGCTCGGATGCCATCGAGGCACCGAAGATCGGCGTGACGGTCTCTCGATAGTCCTCGATTTCGGTCAGCGGGACGCGGAACGAGACGCCACCGTTTCCTCCTCGCTGGTCGTGCAGCTCGGCGTGAGGCAGGGAGACCAACGCCTCCCATTCCGGGCTGGAGTAGACGTAGAGGACCGCGCAATAGCCGGTCTCGGACGAGGCGATCGGTGCGTGAATCCTTATCGAGTCGTCGTTCCACATCGATACGAGCGGAATCCAATGCCCGTTGTAGAGGGCCTCCGACGCGACGTCTTCGGCGCTGATAACCGTTGCCAGAGGTACCTGGCGGGAGTCCATCCCCTCGTGGTCGTAGACGAAGAGGTCCTGAATGGGCCCGCCCTCAGCTATCGCCCATGTCGAGGCGAACCAGCCTTCAGACGTTTGGACCCAGGTTCCGGAACTGCGAGCGATGAAACCACCCGTCACGTTCTCCGGAATCGACGGCTGCTCCATCATTCCCGCACCAGGGGAAGTCTCGTCGTTTTCACGCGCACCCTCTCGAGCTCGTACGGCGACACCAGTGCCGACCATCCGTCGTTCTGGTTACCCCTGAGTCCCGCCGCGATCGCGGTGGCAGGCTCGACCCCTTCGTACCGGATCATCACCATTCCACGGCTGAGGCCGCGCCTGACGCGTTCGCCGACGATGACCGGAACGCCGTGCCACCTGGCGGTCACTTTCTGCGCGTAGCGCGCGGAAAGTGCAGTGCGCGGGAGCTTTACCCACGGATCGTGAGGATCGTCATTGAATTCGATCGCATCGGGGAAGTTCTGGTGCGACGGTGCGCCGTCCGTCTGGAGGCGGACGTAGCCGTCTCCTCCGGAGTGGAGCGGGTACCGCTCGCCGCGGTACTCGAGCAGCGTCTGGCTGACGGGCACGTTCGTCATCCGGGTCGATACTCCTCGAGGTCCCGAAGGAGACGGAGGGCGTCCACCGCATCTTCTGCATCCACGATTCTGCGGAACTCACCGATCTGCATCGTGGACCATCCTCTGTATCTGAACATCGGTGTCCTCTTGGGAGCTGAGCGAATACGGTGCGCCGCCATCGCGGGGGACGACGATCGGCATGTTGCCCACCAGCATCTCCGCGAGATCACCGCGCTCCACGTAACCGCGGCCCTGGAAGAAAAAGACCCAATTCGGCCCTGCTTCGACCGGCGAGCCGAGAATAACCCGCGGGATGCCGTCATCCTCGGTCGATCGGGCGAGAAGTCGAAGGGCGATCTGCTCCGCTTCTCGTGCGGAGAGCGGTGGCGCCGGGCGGTTGTCGGGCGTCATGCGTTCTCTCCGCCGACGAGCAGATCGGCGGCTGCCAAATCGCGGTTCCCGCTTTCGTCCATGTCCAATCTTCTCTCCGATACGGCCCGCACCGTGGGTCGCACCACGACGAGGACGCTCCGCGGCTGCCGGGATGATGGATCAATGGCCGATGACGAGATCCTCGAGATGTGGGCGCAGCGGGCCGGATTCTCCAGCCCTCTGCGCCCCGCTGATGCCACACGCGGGTGGTGGAACCCGGAGGCCGCGTTCGCGGTGCGCCGAGTCGCCGATTCTGCCTGGCACGTGGACATCGAAAATCGCGGCACTCGAACGACGGAGGCGTTCCTCGAAACGGAGGAGGACGCGAATCGTTTCCTCCTGATGCGCTTCGGGGTCCTCTGGCGGCTCGAGCAGGGATTTGATGACGGTTTCCGCGCCCAGCCTGATCCCGGCGTCGTCATCAGCGAGGAGGGGGCCGCGTACTGGGTCCGGTGGAACGGCCGGAGCGCTGCGATCGCGGGCAAACGCCAGGCCATCCGATTCAGCCACGTCGTCGACGAATCGCTCGCCCGCATCAGCGCCCGCCTCATGACCTAGCCGGCTGCGGCGAGGCGAGCCATCTGCTCATCGACGGGTTCTGCGCTCGACAGCGTGAAAACGGCGTCGCCGTTCTTCGGGATCACGTAGGGGCCGTTGCCGGCCAGCGCCTGGAAGGCATCGCCATGAACGGCGAATGCTTCGGACTGATACCCCTGCACCCACCACGCGCCGTAGTCGAGCGTCTCTCCCACGAGGACGCAGCGCACGCCGCTGCCGTCCTCCGCGTGTCGGAGGGCGTCGCGCACGATCTCCCGCGCGGACTCTGCATCGATCATGTGAACCTCGTTTCGCGACGATGTGGGAGGGCTGGTCAGCGGCGCTGCAGCGGAACGTAGGTGCGGCGGGCGACCATGTCGAAGACGTCCTGAGCGGCCTCGGGGGAGATCTCCTCGATGTCGGCATCCAGGGGGAAACGGATGGCCTTGTCGACCGTTCCGTGCCGGTCGTCGGCCCACGAGTCGACGTCGAGGAGACGCTCGTCGACCGGCCCCTCCGGAGTGGAGCGGCGGCGGAACACCGAGACCGGGACGACCTGGCCGTCCACCATCTGCTCGCGGATGAAGTAGCGCGTGGACGGTGCCGCGGATGCCTGGCGGAGAGCAGCAAGAGCCGACGGTGGGATCTCCATCGCTCCCGCCGACCCCGGGTTCACGACCAGACCGACCTCGGGGGCAGCGCCGCTGATGAGGAGGCGGCCCGGCAGGAGCAGGGCGCTGCGGCCCTCACCGAATTCTGCCGGGACCTGCTCCGTCGCGGTGAACACGGCGAGGAAGTTCGCCTCGTCGCGGTGTACGACGAGGGGCTCGATCGCCGTCGGATCGGGCGTTCCGTCGACGAGAACGGCCAACTCGGCTTCCACGAGAGCCGGTCCCAGCCGCTCAGACGGCAGCTCGCCGGACCGCACCAACCTCATGGTGACTTCGAGGTCGTTCTCGGGGCGAGGCTCTGTCATGTCGGGTTCCTTCGCCACCTGGTAGCTCCGCACGTGCTCCAGCGGATCGTCGTCACTTCTCATGCATCAGGCAAGTCCTCGTGCCGTGGAGGAGTGGGGGTCGCAAGTCGGACGAAACCGTGCCGAGAGCGCTCCGGGAAGCCCCCACTTCTCACCGGGGCGCCGCGGTCGACCTGAAGGGAACGTACTCGCGTGCGCGCACCATCTCCTCGAACTCTGCCGCCGCAGCGGCTGTGACCTCTTCGAGGTCTGATTCGAGCGAGAACGCGAAGAAGTTGTGGATCTGACGCCGAGTGTCTGGCCGCCACTCACCGACGTCCTTGAGGACCTCGTCGACGATGGCTCCTTCGGCCGTGCGCCGTCGGTAGAGAGCGACGGGAATAGGGGTGGCGCCTTCACCGCCATAACGCACGAAGTACCGGGGGGCGTCGATGCCTGATTCGATCCCCAACCACCGGAGACGAAAGAACCAACGAGAGGCGAGAGCGTCAATCGCAGCAGACGATAGGTTGGGTCGGGCCGCCGCCAGCCGACTTTTGTATGTGGAGGCCCCTCCGTCGGAGTAGGTGCTGAGATCCGAGATGGTCAGATCGTCGGATGCCGCGATTGCGTCATACACGCCGGCGAGCAGAGCGTCCGGGTCAACCGAGTGGGTCCTCGCGAGGTCGGCGACGGCGTTCTCGTCGGCGAGGGGCATCTTGGCTGTCGGCCAGCCGAGCAATGCGGTTACCGCCGCTGACAAGAGCGAGTCATCGTTCGTAGACATGGAGAGGCCTTCCGGTTTGTGCGTCGATGACGGTGATCCTGGTCACTGCTTCATTCTCGATCAGGCGCGGGAATTCATATAGGTTCCACACGGACCCCGGCCGAACGTCACCGATGTAAGCGAACACGTGTCCCCGCGCATTCTCCGCAATGGCGGATGACACGGCGCGCCACGTCTCCGTGGTCGACGGCAGCGACCAGTCGGAAGGCATCGCATCCGCCAGACCCTGGTGCTCAAGCATCTGCTCGAGCGTGGACCGTTCGTACGACGATGCGACGACGCGAGCGCCATCCATGGAAGACACGAAGTCTTCGCCGACGGTGACTCGACCCGACCAGAAGACTGCCCCGTCCGAGGGCGAGGAAGGTTGGAACTCTTGGACGATCGAGTGGTCGATGAGCGAATCGTCCAATGGGGTTCGCGAGATATCGGCCGGGAACGCTTCAGCCGGGACGTGAGCGGTGACATCGACGAAACCTGTGCCCGGCATGATGTCCGGCCAACTGATCGCATCGGCTCCGACGGGGTGCGGCACGGCCGCGAAGCGCTCGTTCATCGCGGATTCGAGCTCGGCGCGCGTGGCGTCGTCGGTTCCGGGAAGCCGGGCGGCCTCGTACTCCACGTGCGAGTCCATCTTCGCGTCGAAGCTGGCATCGGTGTGGAACTGCACCTCGATCTTTCGGTTTCCTACCGGATCGAACCATGTGCTGTTGATGCCCTGGTAACCGTCCGCGCCCCAGGAATTTTTCAGCTTCCCGTAGGGAACGAGACCGTCTGACTGCAGGTCGTGAAGCATGCGGGGGACGGCCGAACCATAGCTGCTGTCGGGAACCACGACCGTGTAGCGAACGCTGTCCTTGATCGTCCCGAGAACCTTCTCCATGGGCACACCAGGAGCGAAGTCCGCGAGTTCGGTCGCAACTTTGCGATAGAGCGACTCGTCGCCCTTGAGTCGATACTCCAGTCCCTCCAGCCTGGCCTCGGGGAACGTGGAACGGAGATCCTGCATGATGCCTGTCAGCCGCGGCTCGGCTCCCCGGGATCCGGTGAGGTACTGGTCGACGAACGCCTTCTGGTCTGAGGAAAGCGTGAGCTGAGGATCCTCCGCGCTCCGCCACGCCACGTCGGTGTCGGCCGGAGACGGAACTGCTCCATCGGTGTCGGCGTGCACGCCTGGCGCGGCCTCGCCATCCCCCGGCGTCGCGGTTCCATCGGTCATGGTGTCATCGCCACGGTGCACATCCTGCGAGACGTCCGTGTGGTCGCCGTGCGTCGAGCCGTCGTCGGCACGACCTGCGTGCGCACCCTCGTCGCCGCGACCCGCGCCGTCATCGCCGCGACCGTCACCGCCGGCGTCGTCCCCGCGGCCGAGTCCCCCGCCGCCGTTGCCCGCGTCCTCGCCACGGCCCAGGCCACCGCCGCTCCCGGTGTCGGAGCCACCGTGGCCGCCGCTCTCGCCGCCGGCGTGGCTGCTGCCGCCGCCGGTCTCGGTCGAGGGCTCGCGCACGACCGTCGACTCACCCGCGCCGCCGGTCTCCGTGCGGACGGGGGCATCCTCGACGATCGAGTTCACTGGACCGGGGCCCGTCTCGCCGCGAACGCCGCCGGCCGAGACGAGCTCGGGCTCGCGTACGGGCGCCGCCACACCGGCATCCGCTCCGCCGTCGGTGCGCACGGGCACGTCGCCGCCGCCCACGCCGTCGAACGACCCGGCGGGCATCTCGATGCGGCCGGACGGGATGGCATCCGTCGGCGGGAATTCGTAGACCGGGATGCCGTCCTCGACACGCGCCGTGACGCTGTTGAGGTCGACACCGGCGTCGTCGAGAGCGCGCAGCGCCGAGCTCGCGTCGTCGGCGACGAAGGGCATGTCGGGAGTGTTGAGGTGGAAACCGCCGGTGGCATCCGTGCCGAGGCGTCCGATGATGCCGTCGAGACCCTTCAGCCCGGCCCCGCCGAGCTTCATCGCGCCGTTCATGGCGAAGGCGGCGGGATCGACGAAGTCGGCCACCTTCGCGATCTTGGAGACGACGGATGCCGCGGTCGACGCGGTCTTCACACCGGCCACCGCCGCGCCGCCGACCGGGATCAACGCCGTGCCGACGTTGAAGACCGACTCGCCGAGCGCAGTGCCGGGGTCGTCCTGCCACTTGTCCCAGGCGATCAGCGCCTTGCCGGTGTTGACTGCGGCCTCGTCGGCCTGCTTCTTGAAGTCGCGCACCTCTTGCGGGAGGAAGCCGCCCATGCCCATCGACTGCATGAGCGTGTCGGACTGGAAGATCGGCGCGAGCACGCCCGTGTTCGCGGCTCCGGCGAACAGGAGCATGCCGAGGTTGCCCCACGCTGCTCCGTACGCGTCGCCGGAGAAGAAGTCGCCCGTCTCGGGGTTGTATCCGAGCACCAGCGTGCCGAGACCCGTGATCGTGCCCCAGACGCCGCCGACGGCGATGCCCTCCCAGAGGAAGTCCTTGAAGACGAACTTCGCGGTGGCTTCTCCGCAGCCCTCGGTGCGCTCGACCTCGGCGCCCCACGGCATCTCGGTGCCCTCGGGGATCTCCGACAGGCCGTAGCCCAGCGCATCGTCTTCGGAGGTCGCGGCGTGCAGCGGCTGGGCGCCGTAGAGCGCGCGGATGCGGTTCGCGCACGCCCGTTCGGCCTCCCACAGCTTCACCTGCTGGGCGTTCACCGCGGACAGCAACTCGTTGTTGCGGTCCACGTACTCCTGGACCTCGTGCCACTCCTTCGTGACCGTGCGGTACTTGTCGGGCATCGCCGTGCTCGTCGACGACGTCGTCGAGGAGCCCCACGAACCCTGATAGGTCGGTGTCGCCGTCGCCCCGCCGTACGGGGACTGCGCGGCCGTCCACGCCGGGTTGATCTCCTGCACGCGGACGCCGCCCTGGATCGAGTCGACGAACGTCTTCGCCTGCGCGCGCAGGGAGTCGAGTTCGGCCTTGATCGGACGCACGTCCGCGGCGAACGCGGTCAGCGCCGCGGAGACCTCGGCGAGGTTGTCGCTGACCTGCGTGGCCTGCGAACTCACAGGGGCCATCAGCCCCAGCAGGGTCGGGGACTCGGGGGCCTCGTATACCCCCGCCATGCCCTGCCACTTGAACTGCACGTTGGAGCCGTGCTCCGACACCTGGCCGGAGATCGTGCTCACCGTTGCGGCGTTGGTCTCGATGGCATCCGGGTCGATCTTCTCGCCCGGAATTGCGGTGTAGTCGATCGGATCCGGCATCACATCACCCCGTGCGGAAGAGTGGGCGGGTACACGGCGGCGACGGCCGCGGACTGCGCGTTCGCCGCCATCTCCATGTCGCCCGCGACGTAGGCCTCGGTGGCGGAGACGACGCCCTGCGCCGCCGCGCCGATGCGGGCGCTCATCCCCTGGATGCGAGGGCTCTCCTCCTGCTGGAAGTAGCTCTGCACCGCCTCGGAGATCGCGCCCGACTGGGTTGCGGTCACGGCCCCCTCGAGCGCCGGACCGAGGGACTGCAGCGCCGTGCCGAGTGCCTCGGCATCCACGTTGACGTCCTTCAGCACGGCTACGACGCCGGATGGCTGAATGCTCCAACTGGTCATCGCCGGAACCCCTTCATGTCCTCATCCGCGCGGCCCCGCGCGCGGCCACCACCGACGCCGGGCGCGCGAGGCACCCGGCGTTCAGCGGCGAATCGTCAGCCGATCGACTCCACCGCCGCGCGAGCCTTGCTCAGCGCGGTCTGGGCGGACTCATCGTTGCGCTCGAGCGACGAACGGAGCGTCTGGATGATGCCGCGCACCTCGGCGGCGGCGTTCTTCCAGCGGAGTTCCTTGCCGCGGTAGTCCTCGGACACCCCGTCGGCGGAGTAGTCGGACATCGCGGCCTGGACGTCGCGGTCGCGCTGGTCGATCAGCGACTCGAGCTGCGAAGCGACGCGGTTGAAGTTGTCCTGAGCGTTCTGCGAGGCCGCGATCGAGTAATCGCGGCGGTCTCCTTGGTTCACCATGAGTCAGTCCTTTCCGATTCTCAACGGCTGCCGAAGCGCGCGGCGTCGAACGACGATCCGGCTTCGAGGCTCGTGGTCTGGTCGACCATGGACGACTCGCCCTCCTGGAAGGAGCGGTCCATGCCGGAGATGCCGCCGAGCACGCCGTCGAGGGCGAGCTTCAACTCGGCCGAGATCGCGTCGGTGCGCGACTTGAAACGGTCGAACGCGGCACGACCCGCGCCCTGGAACTGTCCCTCGAGCGGCTCGGCCGCCTCCAGCAGCTGGCGGACCAGCAGCGACAGCTCATCACTCGAACCCGAGGTGGCCTTACCCAGCACACCCAGAGTGTCGGAACCCATTGCGAACTTCACGAGAGCCCACCCTTCGATCGCGAATCAACCTGCAACGAACCCTGAAACCCTAACCACGGGGCACGCGTCGCGGAACGAAGATGAGAGAACTCTCCTTTTTCTCCCCCATGGTGTAGGAGGGGTCAGCTGCCCGCTCTCGCCGCTGCCTTCGCGGCGCGCTTGTACTCTCGGACCTTCGTGAGCGACTCCGGGCTGGTGATGTCGGCGACCGACCGGAACGAGCCGTCTTCGCCGTACGGAGACGAGGCTTCACGCCACCCTGAGCCGTCATACCCGTACTGCTTGCCCAGCAGCGCCAGGAAGATCTTGGCCTTCTGCTCGCCGAAGCCGGGCAGCGCCTTGAGCCGCTTCAGCACGGTCACGCCGTCCGGGTCGTCGCGGGTCCACAGCTGCGCGGCATCCCCGCCCCAGTCCTGCTCGATCGCGGTGCACAGCGACTGCACCCGCGCGGCCATCGAACCAGGGAACCGGTGCACCGCGGGCGACTGCGAGAACGCCGCGGCGAACGCCTCGGGATCCTCGTGCGCCAGGGTCGTGGCATCCACCGATCCGATCCGCTCCTGGATCTTGAGCGGCCCCGCGAACGCCGTCTCCATCGCCACCTGCTGGTCGAGCAGCATGCCGATCAGCAGCGCGAGGGGGTTCGTCGACAGCAGCTCGTCGGCGGCCGGGTCGTCGGTGATGTGCAGGCTCATGCCGCCATTCTCCCGCGGGTCACGCGCGAGCGGCGATCCACTTCTCGGCGAAGGGCACGGCATCCAGGTCGTGCAGATCGCCCGTGATCTCGCTGAGTTGGCGCTCGAAATCCTCGACGCTGCCGGGCTTCAGCCGTCTCACGACCGATCCGTCGATGCGGCGGATCACGACCTCGCTTGTCGACGGCGCGTCCGAGCCCGCATCGAGCAGTCCCATCGCGACCGTGGCGACCCACCGCAGGCCGTTGCGGCGGCGGTCCTCACCGGCGACGCGGTACACCTCGGATGCGGGAGTGCTCATGCGTACATCCTGCCGGGTCCGCCGGGTGGTTCGCGGGGCGGGGGCGGGGAGAGCGGCGGCGGCGGTGCGCGGTGGTGAGCGGAGGGGATTCGGTGGGGGGAGGGCGGATGCCGGGGTTTTGGTCCTCCGCTCGTCGCAAGTCCTCCGCTGGGCACCGCGTGTCGGTCCTGGTGACGGGCGGAGGAGATTCGGGGAGGGGAGGACGGATGCCGGGGTTGTGGTCCTCCGCTCGCCCCAAGTCCTCCGTTGGTCACCGCGCGCCGCGGCGGGAGGAGCGGCCTGCGCGCCGCCCCGGTGATGGGCGGAGGGGATTCGGGGAGGGGAGGGTGGATGCCGGGGTTTCGGTCCTCCGCTCGGCCCAAGTCCTCCGTTGGTCACCGCGCGCAGTGGCGCGGGGCCAGCGGTCCGCGTGCTGCCTGGTGATGAGCGGAGGGGATTCGGGGAGGGGAGGGTGGATGCCGGGGTTTCGGTCCTCCGCTCGGCCCAAGTCCTCCGCTGGTTATCGCGCGCAGTGGCGCGGGGCCAGCGGTCCGCGTGCTGCCTGGTGATGAGCGGAGGAGATTCGGGGAGGGGAGGGTGGATGCCGGGGTTTCAGTCCTCCGCTCGCCGAGAGTCCTCCGCTGGTCACCGCGTGCCGCGGCGCGAAGCCGCAACGCGAAGCAGCGGCGCGAAGCAGCAACGCGAAGCAGTAACGCGAAGCCGCAGCGGAAAAGCCGCAGCGCTCAGCCGGCGTCGGCGACGCGCGCGGCGGGCGCCTCCGGCGGCACCTCGATGCCGAACAGCGCGGACAGCGCGGTCACGTACTCGTCGCCGCGGCCGGATTCGGCCAGCTCGTGCGCGCGGGTCGTGGGGGTGTGGAGCAGGACGCCGACGAGGTGCCGCAGCGCCGCCTCGGTCTGTCCGCCCTCGTCGCCGCGGGCGCGGACCCGGGCGACCTCGGTGTCCAGGACGCCGAAGACGTGCGCGCGGAGCGCCACGACGGCGGGCGTGATGTTCTTGCGCTCGCCCACGGAGGCGAAGCGGCGTGCGGCATCGCGGACGAGGTCGCGCGCGGCATCCGTCGCCTGAAGCTCCTCGAGGGGAGCGTGGAGGCGGATGGTCTCGAGGTCGAGCAGGTCGACGCCGGGGACGGTGGCGACGTCGGGGTCGACGTTGCGCGGCAGGCCGAGGTCGATGACGAGGCGGCGGCCGGTGTGGTCGACGGGGCAGCCGGCCGAGGCCGGGGCGGTCGCTTCGGCGGCGGTGCGTCCGGCGGCGAAGGTCGCGGCGCTCACGACGTGGTTCTCGCTCGTCGTGCACGTGATCACGAGGTCGGCGTGCGCGACGGCGGCGGGGAACGTCTCGGCCGAGACGGCGCGCAGCCCGTGCTTGGTGGCGAACTTCGCGGCGCGGCCCGAGGGGGAGTAGACGGAGATGTTCTCGGCGCCCTGGTCGCGGAGTGCCGCGACGGTCGCCGCGGCGTACGCGCCCGTGCCGACGAGCAGCACGCGCTGCGTGGACCAGTCGGCGATGCGGCTGTCGGCGAGCTCGAGGCCGAGGCGCACGAGCGAGCGCCCGGCGCGGCCGATGGCGGTGGCGTTCTTCACGCCGCGCTGCGCCTCGGACGCGCGCTGGAACAGACGCTCCAGTTCGCCCGACGTGGTGCCGAGCTGACGCGATTCGGTGAGCGCGCGGCGCACCTGGCCGGCGATCTCGCCCTCGCCGACGACGACGGATTCGAGACCGGATGCCACCGAGAACAGGTGCTCGGCGACGTCGCCGCCGCCCAGCACGGTGTAGGAGCCCTCGAGCTCGCTCGCGGGCACGCCGGTGGCCGCCTCGATGGCGCTCAGCGTGGCCTCCACGCCCACGGCGACGGCGGCCGTGACGGGCTCGTCCATGTCGACGTAGGCCTCGAAGCGGTTGCAGGTGGCCACGACGACCGCTCCCTGCACGCATTCGTCGTGCGCGGCGATCAGGGGGGCGACGGGGGTGGTGGGTACGCTGAGCCGCTCGAGGAGGTCGAAGGACGCGGTCTTGTGACTCGCGCTCACGCAGAGCAGCACGGAAAGATTCTACGCCCGCCTTCCTCGGGGTCCTCCGGGTCGCTCCTCGACGTCGAGGCATCCCCGTTCTTCACAGAACGCGAATGGGAGGATGGATGCCATGGCCTCCCCCGACGCGCCCCTTCTCCGTGCCCTCCGCGGCGACCGCCCCGAGCGGCAGCCGGTGTGGTTCATGCGGCAGGCCGGGCGCTCGCTGCCCGAGTACCGCGACCTCCGCGTCGGCACGCGGATGCTCGACGCGTGCCTCACCCCCGACCTCGCGGCCGAGATCACACTGCAGCCGGTCCGCCGTCACGGGGTGGATGCCGCGATCTTCTTCAGCGACATCGTCGTGCCGCTGCGGTTGGCGGGCGTCGCCGTCGAGATCGAGCCCGGACGCGGCCCGGTGTTCGCCGAGCCCGTGCGCACCGCCGCCGACGTCGCCCGGGTCACGGCGATCGACCCGGCCGACGTGGCGGCCGCGGCGGAGCCGATCCGCGAGGCCGTGCGCCTGGTCGCCGCCGAGCTCGACGACGCCGTGCCGCTCATCGGCTTCGCGGGGGCTCCGTTCACTCTCGCGGCGTACCTCGTCGAGGGTGGCCCGTCGAAGGAGCACCTGCGCGCGCGCGGCATGATGCACGCCGACCCCGAGTCCTGGCACCGTCTCGCGGGCTGGCTGGCCGAGGTCTCGCGCGCGTTCCTCTCCGCGCAGATCGACGGTGGAGCGCAGGCCGTGCAGCTGTTCGATTCGTGGGCCGGTTCGCTCTCGCGCGCAGCGTTCCTCGAGTACGTCGCGCCGCACTCGCGCACGGCTCTCGAGGGCATCGACGTCCCGCGCATCCACTTCGGCGTCGGCACCGGGCCGTTCCTCGCCGACATGCGCCTCGGCGGGATCGCCGACGCGGTCGGCGTGGACTGGCGGATGCCGCTCGACGAGGCGGCCGCGATCGTCGGCCCCGACACGACGCTGCAGGGCAACATCGATCCGGCGCTCCTCGGCGCGCCGTGGCCGGTGCTCGCCGCGCACGTCGACGACGTCCTCGCGCGCGGCCGCGCGGCCCGCGCCCACGTACTGAACCTCGGCCACGGGGTGCCGCCCGACACCGATCCGACGGTGCTCACGCGCATCGTCGCCCGCGCGCACGGGGAGGCGGAGTGAGCGATCCGCTCGAGCGTCTCGCGAAGCACGCTCATGAGAGCCACGTCGTCGTCGCGGGCGGCGGCGTCTCGGGGCTCGTCGCGGCGCTGGAGTGCGCCAAGGTCGGCATGCGGGTGACCGTGCTCGAGGCATCCGACGCCTTCGGGGGAGTCGTGCGGTCCGCCGAGGTCGGCGGGCTGACCCTCGACGTCGGCGCCGAGAGCTTCGCGACGCGCGGCGGCATCGTCCGTGCGCTGCTGGCCGAGCTCGGCCTCGACGATCAGGTCGTGCCCCCGAACAGCGCGGGCGCGTGGGTGGCGGGCGTGCCGGGTGTCGGGGCGGCCCCTCTGCCGAAGGGCGGGGTGCTCGGCATCCCGGACAATCCCTGGGCACCCGACGTGCGGCGCGTGATCGGCTGGGCCGGCGCGTGGCGCGCGTACGTCGATCGCCTGCGGCCGCCGCTCACCATCGGCCACCAGCACAGCCTCGGCGCGCTCGTGCGTCAGCGCATGGGCGCGCGCGTGCTCGATCGGCTCGTCGCGCCCGTGACGAGCGGCGTGTATTCGGCGCGCCCGGACGACATCGACGTCGACCTCGCCGCCCCCGGCCTCAACGCCGCGCTCACCCGCACCGGCTCGCTGGGCGGTGCCGTGGCCGAGCTGCGCGCGGCCCGGAACACGCCCACGCCGACCGACGCCCCGGCATCCGATGTCCCGGTCGTGGAGGGCGCCGCGCCGCGCACTCCGGCGCCCGGCGGCGCGGTCGAGGGGATCGTCGGCGGGATGTCACGGCTCGTCGACGCGCTCGTCGCGCGGCTCGGCGAGCTCGGCGCGGAGCTGCGCACCGGTGTCGCGGTCACCGAACTCGCGCCGCGCGACGGCGGCTGGACCGTCCACACCGATGACGAGCCCCTGGACGCCGACGCCGTGATCGTGGCGCTCCCCGAGGGCGTGGCGCGCCGGCTGCTCGCCCCCGTCGTTCCGAACCTCGACGATTCCGAGCCGATCGCGCCGGTCGTCGAGGTCGTGACGCTCGTCGTGCACGCTCCCGCGCTCGACGCGGCCCCGCGCGGAACCGGCGTCCTCACGGTTCCCGGCAGCCACGTCGCGAAGGCCCTCACGCATTCCACGGCCAAATGGGATTGGGTTCGGGATGCCACTGAGCCCGGCATCCACGTCGTCCGGGTGTCGTTCGGAGCGCAGGGTGAGGAGCCGGCGACCGCGACGCTGGACGACGATGCCGCGGCCGAACTCGCGCTGTCCGAGGCGGCGGCGCTGCTCGGCGTGGAACTCGCCCCGTCCGCGCTGCGCGCGGCGCACCGCGTCCGCTACGTCCAGTCGCAGCCCGGCGCCGCGATCGGGCGTGCGGCGCAGACCGCTGCGGCGCGGGGTGCGGTGCGCGCGGTCCTCGGTCTCGGGGCGACGGGTGCCTGGTTGTCGGGGACGGGTCTCGCGCAGGTGATTCCCGATGCCCGCGCCGAGGCCGACCGGGTGCGCAGCGCCGCCCTGTGGCACCGCGGCTGACAGGATGTTTCGCGTCCGGCGCGATCATGTCAAGGGCGGATGCCGGAACGGGAATACATCGCTATCGTGAGACTCGACCAGCACTGATCGAGCGTGAGGAGACCCCATGAGGGGCAAAGCAGCACTCGTCGTCGGACTCGTGGCGGGCTACGTGCTCGGAGCACGCGCGGGCCGCGAACGGTACGAGCAGATCAAGGCGCAGGCCGAGAAGGTCTGGGACCAGCCCGTCGTCCAGGGCCAGGTCGAGAAGGTGAAGGCGTTCGGCGTCTCCGCCCTCAAGTCCGTGCCCGGCGTGGTGTGGAAGGGCGCGAAGTCGGTCACCGGTGCCGCGTCGCAGTCGGGCACCGTCTCCGAGCGCGCCGAGCGTGCCGGCCGCGCCGCGAAGGCCTCGGCTCACGAGGTCGCCGACGCGGTCGAGGACTCCGTCGACGACGCGAAGAGCGCCGAGAAGACCGCCACCACGCGCGCGCAGGCCAACAAGAACAGCTCCACGTCCTCGGAGAGCTGACGATGACCACTCCCCGCGGTTTCCGCGATCGCGCCGACGACAGCCTGTTCACGCTGATCGGGGACATCCCCGAACTCGTGCGCAACCTCGTCGTCGCCGAGATCAACGGGGCGAAGGCCTGGGCGGCCCGCACCGCCAAGGATGCCGGGATCGGCGCGGGCTGGTTCGTCGGCGCCCTGATCGTCGTCTTCTGGGCCGTCCCCGTCTTCTTCGCGTTCGTCATCGCCGGGCTGTCGTCGTGGTGGCCGGTGTGGCTCTCCGCGCTGGTGGTCTTCGGCGTGATGCTCGTGGTGACCGCGATCCTCGCGCTGCTGGGATACCTCCGGTTCAAGAAGCTGTCGAAGCGCGAGAACCCGGGCCAGGCCATCGCGCAGGACGTCCGCATCGTGAAGGAGGCCGGCGATGAGTATTGAGCGTCCCGTTCCCGTGCCGAAGACGGCCGTGCCCCTGGGCATCGCCGACCCCGTCGAGCAGGCCCGCGCCGAACTCAAGGCGGCCCTCGCCGCCATCGAGGTCAAGGCGAACCTGCCGCGCCGGCTCAGCGAGGCCGTCGACGAGCGCGTCGCCGAGGCGCGCGAGTCCGCTCGCCGCAACCCCGCCGCGGCTGCCGCGGTGGTCGTCGGTGTCGCCGCCACGGTCGGCCTGACCGTCTGGGCCCTGGTCCGCGCCTACACGCGCTGACCTGCGCGTCCGCCGCGGCGTCGCCGTCCCGGCATCCATTTCCTCGAACGCCCGCGTTCCGCTCCGGACCGCGGGCGTTCGACGTGCCCCGTCCGGGTGCTGCCTGATCGGCCAGTTCACGTGATCTGGTCGAACGTACGGCTCGTGCGCCGCCATGACGTGTGCACTCGGCCAGTTCACGTGATCTGGCACCCGCTACCTCGACGGGCGGCCGCCGGTGGTTCGGCGGTGAGTCAACCGGTTTGGAGCGGCGCGCCGGGAGGGCGAGGATTGACGCATGGCCCACGATGACTCCTCCTCCATCTACACCCTGTGGGCGGTCCTCCGCCGCGACCCCGAGAACCCCGTCACCGAGGCCGACGCCACCGAGCTGTCCGACCTGGTCGACCTGATCGAGGCGGACGGCGTCACGATCCGCGGGTTCTACGACGTCAGCGGCCTGCGCGCCGACGCCGACCTCATGGTCTGGCTGCACGGCGCCGACCCCCAGGCGCTGCAGCGCGACCTGCGGCGCCTCCGCCGCACCGAGCTGCTGAAGAACCTGCTCCCGACGTGGAACGCCATGGGCGTGCATCGGGATGCCGAGTTCAACCGGTCGCACGTGCCCGGCTTCCTCCGCGGCATCGACGCGAAGGACTGGCTCTGCCTGTACCCGTTCGTCCGCAGCTACGAGTGGTACCTGCTGCCCGAGGCCGAGCGCCGCGAGATGCTCATCGAGCACGGCAAGAAGGGCTCGCAGTACACGGGCGTGATCGCCAACACCGTGGCATCCTTCGCCCTGGGTGACTACGAGTGGCTGCTGCCGATGGAGGCCGACGACCTCACCGACCTCGTCGACATGATGCGCGACCTCCGCTACACCGAGGCCCGCCGCCACGTCCGCGAAGAGGTGCCGTTCTACACGGGTCGCCGCGTCACCCTCGACGAGATCCCCGAGATCCTCCAGTGATCGCCGCCCTGCGCCTGGGCACCCGGCGCAGCGCGCTGGCCATGGCGCAGTCCCAGATGGTCGCCGATGCGGTGGCCGAGGCATCCGGTCGCGAGGTCGAACTCGTTCCGATCGTGTCCGAGGGCGACGTCAACCGCGCGTCGCTGTCGCAGCTCGGCGGTCGGGGCGTCTTCGCGAACGGTCTGCGCGAGGCGCTCGCCGCCGACCGCTGCGACTTCCTCGTGCACTCGCTCAAAGATCTGCCGACGCTGCAGCCCGAGGGGCTCGTCATCGCCGCGACTCCCCGCCGCGAGGACGCACGCGACGTCGTCGTGACCCGCGGCGGCACGCCGCTGTCCGAGCTGCCCGCCGGGTCGCGCGTCGGCACGGGGTCTCCGCGCCGCATCGCGCAGGTGCTGCGGCACAACCCGGGAGTCGACGTCCGGGACATCCGCGGCAACGTCGACTCGCGCCTCGCGCGCGTCCGCGACGGAGACCTGGATGCCGTCATCCTCGCGGCCGCGGGAATCTCGCGGCTCGGCGGCGACCTGGGCGGCCTCGAGGCCGAGTACCTGGGTCTCGCCGAATGGCCGACCGCTCCGGGGCAGGGGTCTCTCGCGATCGAGACCCGCGCCGACATCGACCCCGAGACCCTCGCCGCCCTCGCGGCGCTCGACGACGAGGCGACGCGCATCGCGATCACGGCGGAGCGCACGGTGCTCTCGGTCCTGGATGCCGGCTGCCACGCGCCGGTCGCGACGCACGCTGCGCTCGTCGACGGCGATCTGC
Organism: Microbacterium sp. B19; assembly: GCF_000333395.1. Taxonomy (GTDB): domain Bacteria; phylum Actinomycetota; class Actinomycetes; order Actinomycetales; family Microbacteriaceae; genus Microbacterium. The sequence goes on along the minus strand of NZ_BADA01000350.1, from coordinate 10,260 downwards.
GGCTCCGGGCCATCGTGTACGCCCTCGACGGCTCGCATCGGATCGGTATCGATCGGACCGTGCGTGTAGAGCCGGGGTATGGTGGGGAAACTGGCAGTGGCAATGGTGCGAATGCTGCCGACGACGGGGGACCCATCGCGCACGCGACGCGAGCGGGCCAAGAAGCCGCGCGTCGGTTGCTCGAACGCGGGGCGGCCGACCTGGTACCACGAGAGTCGACCACATGAATGAAGGCCACCGGCACACGCCGACCCCAGACAAGCCGCTCGCCGGCCGGCGCGTCCTCGTGCCCCGCGGTGGCCCGTGGGGCGACGGTGTCGCCGCGAGCCTCCGCCAGCGCGGGGCCGTTCCGGTCATCGCGCCGCTGATCAACTTCGCGCCGACGAACGACCAGGCGACGCTCGACCAGGCCCTCTCCGACCTCGCCGACGGAGCGTTCGACTGGCTCACGCTCACCAGCGCGACCACGGTCGACGTGCTGTACGCCTACCGGGCCGTCATCCCCGCCCGGACGAAGGTCGCCGCCGTCGGTGAGACCACCGCCGCCGCGATGCAGGCCGTCGGGTACCGCGTCGATCTCGTGCCCGAGCGCGACAACTCGGCGCAGGGCATGGCCGAGCAGATGATCGCGCTGGAGACCGAGCCGCGCAGCGTCCTCACGCTCCGCAGCGAGATCGCCAAGCCCGTGCTCACGCGTCTGCTGATCGAGGCCGGACACCACGTCCGCAGCGTCGTGGCGTACCGCACGGTCGGCGTCCCCGTCACCGAGAAGATCGCCGGGGATGTCCACTCCGGACGCATCAACGCGATCCTCATCACCAGCGGTTCGGTCGCCGAACAGGTGGTCGAACAGTTCCCCGAGATCCCGGCATCCACCGTCATCGCCGCGATCGGTCCGCGCACCGCGAAGGATGCCAAGCGCGCGGGCCTCACCGTCGACGTCGTCGCCGAGCGGCAGACCGTCGACTCCCTGATCGAGGCCGTCGCCCGATTCACCCTCCCCCCGGAGTCCGAGACCCCCGCATGAGCTTCCCCGAGTACCGCCCGCGGCGCCTGCGCCGCACCCCCGCCACCCGCCGCCTCGCCCGCGAGACGCACCTCGTGCCGTCGCAGCTCGTGCTGCCGCTGTTCGTCCGCGAGGGCCTCAGCGAGCAGGTGCCCATCGGCTCGATGCCGGGCGTCGTGCAGCACTCGCTCGACTCGCTGCGTCGGGTCGTCGCCGAAGCCGCGGCTGCCCGCATCGGTGGCGTCATGCTCTTCGGCGTGCCCGAGACCCGCGACGCGGTGGGCTCTGGTGCCGACGACCCGAACGGCATCCTGAACGTCGCGACCGAGACCGTGATCTCCGAGGTCGGCGACGCGCTCGTCGTGCAGACCGACCTGTGCCTCGACGAGTTCACCGACCACGGCCACTGCGGTGTGCTCGCGGCCGACGGCACCGTGGACAACGACGCGACTCTCGAGAGGTACACCGCGATGGGGCTCGCGCAGGCGCGCGCGGGCTCGGCGATGCTCGGGCTCTCCGGGATGATGGACGGCCAGGTCGGCGCGGTGCGTCAGGCGCTGGATGCCGAGGGCTTCACCGACACGTTGATCCTGGCGTACTCCGCGAAGTACGCGGGGGCGTTCTACGGTCCGTTCCGTGAGGCCGTGGACTCGCAGCTCAAGGGCGACCGCCGGACGTATCAGCTCGACCCCGGCAACGGTCGCGAGGGCGTGCGCGAGGCGCTGCTCGACGTCGAAGAGGGTGCCGACGTCGTGATGGTCAAGCCGGCGCTGCCGTACCTCGACGTCCTCGCCGACGTGCGCGCCGCCGTCGACGTGCCGGTGTGGGCGTACCAGGTGTCGGGCGAGTACGCGATGATCGAGGCCGCCGCGGCCCACGGCTGGATCGACCGCCGCGGAGCCGTGCTGGAGAGCCTCCTCGGCATCCGTCGCGCCGGCGCCGACGCGATCCTGACGTACTGGGCCCTCGAGGCCGCGCACTGGCTACGCGCCGACCTGTAACCCCGCCTCCGGCGCGTGAGGGGTCAATTTCTGTCGCCTGCGCGGCGCTGAAGCGACAGTTCTTGACCCCTCACGCGAGGGTGCCCGGGAGAATGGAAGACATGACTGACCTCAACGAACGGTGGTTCGCGCGCGCGAAGGACGTCATCCCGGGCGGAGTGAACTCGCCGGTGCGGGCGTACGGATCCGTCGGCGGAACGCCGCGGTTCGTGCAGTCCGCCGCGGGCGCCCGCATCACGGATGCCGCGGGCCGAGAATACGTCGACCTCGTCGCCTCGTGGGGTCCGGCGCTCCTCGGCCACGCGCACCCCGAAGTGGTCGGGGCCGTGCAGTCGGCGGCATCCAAGGGTCTGTCCTTCGGTGCGCCGACGGGCGCCGAGGTCGAGCTCGCCGACCTGATCGCCCACCGCGTGCGCGTCGGGGATCTCGCGCCGGTCGAGAAGGTGCGTCTGGTCTCGACGGGCACCGAGGCGACGATGACGGCGATCCGTCTCGCGCGCGGAGCCACCGGCCGTGACCTGCTGATCAAATTCGCGGGCCACTACCACGGGCACTCCGACGGGCTGCTGGCCGCCGCCGGGTCCGGCGTCGCGACGCTCGCGCTCCCCGGTTCCGCCGGTGTGCCCGCCCCGATCGCCGCGCAGACGCTCGTCCTTCCCTACAACGACCTCGACGCGGTGCGCGAGGCGTTCGCGGTGCACGGCGAGAACATCGCCGCGATCATCGTCGAGGCGGCATCCGCGAACATGGGTGTCGTCCCGCCGCTGCCGGGCTTCAACGCCGCGCTCGCCGACATCGCGCACAGCCACGGCGCGCTGCTCATCGTGGACGAGGTCCTCACCGGATTCCGCGTGCACCCCGCCGGCTTCTGGGGCCTGCAGGCGTCGCAGGGCGAGACGTACCTGCCCGACATCCTCACGTTCGGCAAGGTCGTCGGCGGAGGGATGCCACTGGCCGCCCTCGGCGGCCGCGCCGACGTCATGGACCAGCTCGCGCCGCTCGGTCCCGTCTACCAGGCCGGCACGCTGTCGGGGAACCCGCTGTCGGTCGCCGCGGGCCTGGCCACGCTGCGTCTGGCGACGCCCGAGGTGTACGCCGCGGTCGACGCCTCGGCCGCACGCGTTGCTTCTGCCCTTGACGACGCCCTGACCGCGGAGGGCGTCGTGCACGCCGTCCCGCGCGCCGGATCCCTGTTCGGTGTCGCATTCCTCCCCGAGGTGCCGCGCGACTACGCCACGGCGCTGACGCAGCAGTCGTGGCGCTACGCCCCGTTCTTCCACGCGATGCTGGATGCCGGCATCTCCCTGCCCCCGAGCGTCTTCGAGGCGTGGTTCCTCACTGCCGCGCACGACGACCTCGCGCTCGAGCGGGTGCTCGAGGCTCTGCCGGGGGCCGCGCGGGCCGCGGCCGGCGCGGCCGACCCGACGCTGCTCGCGCAGTAGGGCGGCGCTGGCGGGCGCATCTCGCTCGGCGCCGGTCGGCGCGCTGAGTTTCGCCTCGTCCGGGCGCCGATAAACGCTCCGGCTCGGCAGAAACGCTGTGTCCGGGCGTTTCGGTCGAGGGAGAGCGTTTATGGCGGGGCCGCCGGGGCGCACCGACCGTCCCGAAACGCCGCATCATCCCACGGCGGAAGGGCAGCATTACCTGCCTGGATTGCGGCCCGGCACTGTGCTGTGATCAGCGCATGTGGCAGTTCGCGGGCCTCCCGCTTCACCCCCTCCTCGTGCACGCCGTCGTCGTGCTGTTGCCGCTCGCGGCGCTGATGCTCATCATCGGCAGCGTGTGGCCGGCCGCGCGTCGGCGGCTCGGCATCCTAACCCCCATCGTCGCGATCGTCGGCGGCGGGTTCGCGCTGCTGGCGAAGGAGGCAGGCGAAGCGCTCGAGCGCCAGGTACCGTCGTCGGCGCTGGTCGAGGCGCACACCGAGATGGGAGACGGCCCCGTGATCTGGGCGTTCTTCCTGATCGTGGTCGCGGTCGCGCAGTGGGGCTGGTTCTGGTGGCGCGCCCGGCGCGCGGACCGCCCCCTCGCCGGCGCACGGATCATCACGGGCGTCATCGCCGTCGTCGCGGTCGCGGTCGCGATCGGCACGACCGTCGACCTCGTGCTCGTCGGCGACAGCGGTGCCCGCGCGGTCTGGTCCGCGCTCGGCGGCGCCTGACGCGTCGCGCCGCCTCGCGGCGGTGGAAGACTGGACGGATGCCAAACCCTCAGCCTCGCGTCGTCGTGCTCGCCGGCGGTGTCGGTGGATCGAAGTTCACCCTCGGCGTGCGCGCGGCCCTGCGGCGGCTCGGGGCGCCCGAGGCGACGGTCGTCGTCAACACCGGGGACGACCTGTGGCTCTCGGGCGTGCGGCTGCAGCCCGACGTCGACTCGATCACGTACGCGCTCGCCGGGGTCAACGACACCGTCCGCGGCTGGGGGCGCGCGGGTGACACCGAGCGGGTGAACGAGGAGTTGCAGGCGTGGGGCGCGGGGTGGCCGTGGTTCACGCTCGGCGATCTCGACCTGGGCACGCACCTCGCCCGCACCGGGTGGCTGCGCGAGGGTTTCACCCCGACCGAGGTCCTCGGTCGGATGGCGCAGCGGTGGCCGCTCGGCATCCATCTGCTCCCGATGAGCGACAGCGAGGTCGACACGCACGTGCACGTCGAGGACGGCAGGCGTCTGCACTTCCAGGAGTGGTGGACGCGCTACCGCGCCGCCCTGGCCCCGACGCGGTTCGAGAACCCCGGAATCGTGGATGCCAGACCCGCACCCGGCGTCCTCGAGGCGATCGCGCGGGCCGATGTGGTGCTGTTCGCCCCGTCGAACCCGGTCGTCTCGATCGGGCCGATCCTCGCGGTGCCGGGGATCCGGGAGGCGCTGCGGTCCACGGCGGCCCGCGTCGTGGGCGTGTCGCCGATCATCGGCGGCCGGGTCGTGCGCGGCATGGCCGACGTGTGCTTGACGGCGATCGGCGTCGAGACCTCGGCCGCGGCCGTCGCCCGGCACTACGGCGCGCGGTCGGCGGAGGGGCTGCTCGACGTGTGGCTCCTCGCCGAGGAGGATGCCGCCGCGGCTGCGGCGGTGGAGACGGCGGGGATCCATGCGGTGGTCGCGCCGCTGTGGATGCGCGACGAAGAGGCTTCGGCCGCGATCGCCGACGCGGCGCTCGGCGCGTAGGTCGCGGGGTCGGCGCGAACGTCGCAGATTCGCCCCGATCTCGCAGAATTCGGGCCGAAATCTGCGAAGTTCGCGGGATTCTGCGAGATTCGCGGGCCGCGTCAGGCCGCCGCGGGCGGCGTCAGGCCGCCGCTGCCGCGAGCACGGCGGCCGTTCGCGGGCCGACGCCGAGGGCCACGGCCTCGGCGAGCTGCGCGGCGGTGTCGACATCCCGGCGCAGGGTCGACCCTCGCGGAACCGCGAGGTCGGTGCAACCCAGGAGTCGGTGCCGGGCCGCGGAGTCGGCGCCGAAGGCGGACACCCACACCGCGCCGGGGCGGGCGGTGACGAGGGTGGAGCCGGTGCCCTCGGCATCCGGGACCAGCCCCCGTTCCACCTCGCCCGCGAGCTTCAGCGCGGCGTCGAGATCCTGCGGCGTCAGTGCGGGCACGTCGCCCAGCAGCGCCGCGCGGGGCGCGCCCCGACCGGCGGCGTCCGCGCCCAGGGCGATTGCGGCGTCGAGGCCGCGCACATCGCCTTCGGGGACCACGTCGACCGCGGGCCACTGCGACACCAGGGCGGACACCTCGGCGTCATCGGTCACCACCAGCACGTGCGAGACGCGCGGGGTCGCGGCGGCGGCGGCGATCGTGTCGAGCGCGATCGCGCGCGCGAGGGCCTCGCGCTCGGCGGTCACGGCGGTCAGCCGCGTCTTGCCGAGCGCGGCGGGCTTCACGGGCACGACGATCGTCCACCCGTCGCGGATCTCAGGAATGCTCATCGGATCCATTGTGTGCCGGACTCCGGATATTTCCGGACGGGGGTAGCGGTGCGCCCGCGATTCGTGCTGCAGCGGCGGGGAATCACCGGAGCGCGGGACACGCCGCGGCACACGACGCCGCGGAAACCCACCCGCGGCAGGCACCCCGGAGCGCGGGACACGACGCCGCCGGGCGGGACGCCGCGTGTCCCGCCGCGCCGCCCCCCGGCCTCAGCTGAACCGCGCCCGCAGCCGTGGCAGGATCTCCGCGCCGTACGTGCGCAGGAACTCCTCCTGGTCGTGGCCCGGGTCGTGGAACACCAGGTGGCGGAAGCCCAGGTCGACGTAGTGCGCGATGCGCTCGACGTGCTCGTCGGGGTCGGTCGAGACGATGAACCGGGATGCCGCCCGCTCGATCGGCAACTCGTCGGCCAGGCGCGCCATCTCGATCGGGTCGTGCACGCTCATCTTCTCTTCCGCCGACAGGGCCAGGGGAGCCCAGAAACGCGTCTTCTCGAGTGCGGTCTCGCGGTCGGGGTGGTACGCGACCTTGACCTCCATGAGCGTGTCGACGTCGTCGCGCGTGCGGCCGGCCTTGGCGAGGCCGTCGTCGAGGGCGGGCAGCAGCGTCTCCGTGTACAGGGACGGATCCTTGCCGCTCGTGGTGATGTAGCCCTCCGCGATGCGCCCGGCGAGCCGCGTCGCCGCGGGACCCGAGGCGCCGATGTAGATCGGCACCTTCTGCTCGGGGCGGTCGTAGATCGTGGCATCCTTCACCGAGTAGTGGGTGCCCTCGAAGGTGACCCGATCTTCGGTCCAGAGCTTGTCGATGAGGGTGATCGCCTCCTTCAGACGCTGGAAGCGCTCGGGCGGCTCGGGCCACTCGAGACCGAGGGTCACCTCGTTGAGGGCCTCGCCGGTGCCGACGCCGAGGGCGACGCGTCCGGGGAACATCACGCCGAGCGTCGCGAACACCTGCGCGATGACTCCCGGGTGGTAGCGGAACGTGGGGGTCAGCACCGACGTGCCGAGGATCACCCGGGAAGTGCGGGCGCCGAGCGCTCCGAGCCACGGCAGGGCGTTCGGGGCGTGGCCGCCCTCGTGCCGCCACGGCTGCAGGTGGTCGGAGAGGAAGACCGAGTCGAACCCGACCTCCTCGGCCAGCACGCTGAAGTCGAGCAGCTCGTTCGGCCCGAACTGCTCGCTCGAGGCCTTGTATCCGAATCGCAGCGGAACGACCATGATTCTCCTTCTTCGTGACCCGCCTACGCGGGCGATGCGTCAGCCGCGCACGGGGGTGTGCGCGGGTTCGAACTCCGACCCGTCGGTACCGGTCAGTCTCTCGTGGAACGCCTGCACGGTGCCCGGCCACAGCAGCGTCAGCCGCCCCGATCTCTCGTCGACGTACCAGTTGCGGCATCCGCCGGTCATCCAGGGCGTGGATGCCGCGGCGGCGGCGATCTCGTCGGTGTAGGCCGCCTCGGCCTCGGGGCGGACGCGCAGCACGCGATCGGGGCGACGATCGCGCTCGGCGAGGGCACGGACGACGTACGCGGCCTGCTCCTCGATCATGAGGACCGCCGAGTTGTGCCCGAGGCTCGCGTTGGGGCCGTTGAGGACGAACAGGTTCGGGAAGCCGGCGACCACGGTGGATCCGAACGACGTCATGCCCTCGGACCAGTGCTCGGCGAGCGTGCCGTCCTCGCCGCGCACGAGGTCGGCGTACGGCTGCTGCGTCGAGGCGAAGCCGGTGGCGAGCACGAGCACGTCGGCCTCGTGCTCCCGTCCGCTCGCCGCGGTGAGCGTCGACCCGTCGACGCGGTCGAGCGCGCTCGGTTCGAGGGTCACCCGATCGGATGCCACGGCCGGGTAGAACGCGTCCGAGAGCAGCACACGCTTGCAGCCGAAGGCGTAATCGGGGGTCAGGGCGGCGCGCAGCGCAGGGTCGGCGACCTGGGCGTGCAGGTGCGCAAGAGCGGCATCGCGAGCGGCGGCGGAGGCCGCGGCGTCGCCGGACCGGGACGCGAAGCGCGCTTCCCCCTCGGCGTACAGCTCGGCGCGGAGGCGTGCAAGGGCGCCGGGGTTCTCGGCGAGGCGCTCGCGCTCCTCGGCGGGGATCTCGCCGCCCCCGCGGGGGACGATCCACGCCGGAGTGCGCTGGAACAGCGTCACGTGGGCGGCGCGCCGCGCGAGCTCGGGGACGAGCTGCACGGCGCTCGCGCCGGTCCCGACGACCGCCACGCGCTTGCCGGTGAGGTCGACGTCGTGGTCCCAGCGCGCGGAGTGGAACAGCGGACCGGCGAACGACTCGAGGCCGTCGATCGCGGGGACGTGCGGTTCGGTGAGGCGTCCGCACGCGAGGACGAGCGAGCGTGCCTGAAGGACCTCGGCGCCGGTGTCGACGTGCCAGACCGAGGTCTCGGCATCCCACTCCGCCCCCACGAGCGGAGTGTGCAGCCGGATGCTCTCGCCGACGCCCGCGGCCACGTCGCGCAGGTACTGCTGGATCTCGTGTCCCTCGGCGAACGTGCGGGACCAGCCGGCGTGCGGGTGCGCCGCGTAGCTGTACAGGTGCGCGGGGACGTCGCACGCCACGCCCGGGTAGGTGTTGTCGCGCCAGGTTCCGCCGACGTCGCCCGCGCGCTCGATGATCACGACGTCGTCGCGGCCCGCGCGGTGCAGGGCACCGGCCATGCCGAGCCCGGCGAAGCCCGCGCCGACCACGACGACGTCGACGACGCTCACGCAGTCGCTCCGGCGGCGGCGTGCGCGGCGGCCACGCCGTAGTCGGTCGTGCGCAGGCGGAACGGCCGCATCAGGCTGCGGGCGAGGCGCTCGGCATCCTTCACCGGCAGCTCGAGCCCCTGCTCGATGCCCGTGTCGGGCAGCACGCGACCGTCGTAGAGCGTGCCGCCGAGGTCGTCGCCGCCGGAGCGCAGGAGGACGGCGGCGGTCTCGCGGCCCACGCGGGTCCACGGGATCTGCACGTGCGGGATCGCGCCCGACAGCAGCAGCCGCGACACCGCGACCATCGCGCGATGCTCGTGGATCGCGGAACGCCCGGCGACCAGCGGCACGTCGCCGCCGGGGAGCGGGATCGGCACGAACTCCGCGAAGCCTCGCGTCTCGGCCTGGATGCTGCGCAGCCGGCGCAGGTGCGCGATGCGCTCGGCCGCGGTCTCGACGTGGCCGTAGAAGAGCACCGAGGTCGAGCGGAACCCCGCCCGATGCGCGGCCGTGATGCCCTCGGCCCAGCGATCGATCTCGAGGTCGTCCGGCGCGACGAGCGCGCGCACGCGCTCGCTCAGCACCTTGACCCCCGTGCCCGGGACCGTGTCGACACCGGCCTCGCGCATCGCCGCGAGGGCGCCGTCGAGCCCGAGTCCGCCACGGTCGGCGAGGTCGCGCACGTCGAGCGGACGGAATGCGTGGACATGGATGCCAGGAGCCCCGCGCTTCACGGCCCGCACGAGGTCGAGGTACCCCGAGGGGTCTTCCTCGGCGGGAAGAGCGCCCTGGATGCAGATCTCGGTGGCGCCGAGGTCGGCGGCATCCGCGGCGATCGCCTCGGCATCCGCGAGGTCGAACTCTCCCACGCCCGCGCGGCCCGCGCGCCGGTAGCCGGTCGAGGTGAGGTTGCGGTTGCGGACCAGGGTCACCGGCTCGCCGACGGTGTAGCGACGCGCGTCGTCGGCCGCGGCGGTCAGGGCGTCGAGCTCGGCGCCGGTGGCGTGGAGCAGCCGCGTCCAGTCGGCGTCGTCGAGCGCGAGCGGGTCTGCTGCGGCCTCGGCGAGACGGAGCACGCCGGGGTCGGCGCTGTGCGCTGCCGCCGGGGCATTGGCGCGAGCCGCGTCGCCGGCGGGACGAGCGGAGGTGATTCGGGGAGCGGAGGATGCCGCGGCCTCGGGCTGTCCTCCCGTGCCGGAATCTCCTCCCGTGGCGGGGTTGTGCAGGGCAGGTGCGGCGCTGTCGGCTGCGGGGCTGCCGGGGGCGACGCCGCCGGGGGCGGAGGGGATTCGGGGAGCGGAGGATGCCAGGGCCTCGGGCTGTCCTCCCGCGCCGGAATCTCCTCCCGTGGCGGGGTTGTGCAGGGCAGGTGCGGCGCTGTCGGCTGCGGGGCTGCCGGGGGCGACGCCGCCGGGGGCGGAGGGGATTCGGGGAGCGTGTGATGCGTGTCGAGGACGAGTTCCGCGGCGCCGCGCTCGCGGGCCCGGCGCTCGAGGTCGTCGAGGATCCCGCGGCCCCAGCCGCGTCCGCGTCCGCTGTCGCGGACGAACAGGTGCTTGACCTCGTCGCGCGGGCCGTGCGGGCCGTCCTCGATCCGGCGGATGCCACCGCACCCGACGGGC
>NZ_BADA01000351.1 GCF_000333395.1 Microbacterium sp. B19 | reverse complement strand
TGATGCGCGCCCTCGGCTTCGCGATCTGAAGAAGCTCTCTCCCGAACGCCCATCCCACGCGGGGTGGGCGTTCGTGTTTCCGTCTCTGACGCGCCGATTCCTCGGCATCCGGGGCTCTCGTTAGGCTCGTCAGGGTGAGTGTTCCCCCGTTGAAGGCCCTGCCGCTCGAACTGCTCCGTCAGCGTTCGAGCACGAAGTGGAGATCGTACGGGGACGACGTGATCCCGATGTTCGTTGCGGAGACGGACTTCCCGCTCGCGCCCGCGATCACCGCGGCCCTCGCCCGCGCGGTCGAGATCGGGGACACCGGGTACACCCCGCCGCGTCCGGGCATCGACCTCGACTTCGCCGACTTCGCCGAGCGCCGGTGGGGGTGGCGTCCCGATCCCGCGCGGATCCGGTGGACCGGCGACGTGATGATGGGGGTCGTCGAGGTGCTGCGCGCGGTGACCTCGCCGGGCGACCGGGTCGTCGTCACGCCGCCCGTGTATCCGCCGTTCTACGACACCGTCGAGGAGGCGGGCGCCGTCGTCGAACGGGTGCCGTTGCGCGACACGGGGGAGCGGTGGGAGCTCGACCTCGACGGGATCGCCGCAGCGCTGGCATCCGGAGCGAAGGCCGTCCTGCTCTGCAACCCGCACAATCCCACGGGCACGGTGCACACGCGGGAGTCGCTCGCCGAGCTGGCGCGGATCGCGGCGCGGTACGGCGCTTCGGTCGTGAGCGATGAGATCCACGCGCCGCTGACCTTCGCACCGGCCGTGTTCACGCCGTTCCTGGATGCCGCTCCCGAGGCGGCCGAGGTGGGCTACGCGGTCACGAGCGCGAGCAAGACGTACAACCTCGCGGGGCTGAAGTGCGCGGTGATCGTCACGGGGTCGGACGAGAACGCCGCGGTCGTGCGGACGCTGCCGTGGGAGGTCGAGTGGCGCGCGGGGCTGTTCGGCGTCATCGCCAACCGCGCGGCGTTCGCGGCCGAGAGCGACGCGTGGCTGGAGCAGCTCCTGGTCGCGCTCGACGACAACCGTCGGTTGCTCGCCGAGCTGCTCGCCGAACACCTCCCGCTCGCGCGGTACCGCGTGCCCGAGGCGGGGTTCCTCGCGTGGGTCGATGTCTCCGCGTACGGATGGGGAGACAACCCCGCGCCCTACGTCCGGCGCGAGGCCAAGGTCGCGCTGCACCACGGCCCGCTGTTCGGGGCCGAGGGCGTGGGCCACGTCCGCATCAACGTGGGCTGCGATCCCGACGTGCTGCGGGAGGCGATCCGGCGCATCGGTGCGCTCGTGGAGTAGTTCGGCGGCGTCCTTTCCGGACGTCTGGGCGTGGCATCCGGAGGATAGGTAAGGATATCCTTATCTCGTGAAGACAGCCACGCGTCCCGCCTACCGCCCGTACGTCGCCGTGGTGAAGGAGGCCCGTCGGCTGTCGCCGCACTTCGCGCGGATCACGTTCACGTCTCCGGACTTCGAGGTCTTCGGCACCGATCGCCGCGACCAGCGGGTGAAGCTCGTCCTGCCCGGCCCCGACGGCCGCCTGTGCGACATCGGCCAGGAGGACCCCGTCGCGATCGACAACGGCGAGTGGTACACGCGGTGGCGCGACCTGCCGGACGACGAGCGGATGCCGTTCCGTACCTACACGGTGCGCCGGATCGATCCCGAGTCGCTCGAGCTCGACATCGACTTCGTGCTGCATCACGACGCCGGCCCCGCGGGCGCGTGGCCGAGGTCGCCGCGATCGCGACCCGGATCCTCGTGTGGGACCCGACGCGCGGAGCGAGGAGTCGGCACAGGGCATCGACTTCCACCCCGGCACGCGCAGCGTCTGCTGCTCGCGGGTGACGAGACGGCCGCTCCGGCGATCTGCGCGATCCTCGAGGGACTCGGGTCCGGTTGCGTCGTGGATGCCTTCATCGAGGTGCCGACGGACGACGACGCGCTCCTCGTCCGCACGGACGCGCGCGTGCGGTGGCTCGCGCGCGATGACCGTCCGCACGGGGAGGCGCTCATCGAGGCCGTCGAGGCGTGGACCGCGGCATCCGGAGACGTCCTCGCGCGCGCCGCGGCTCCGCGTCCGCAGCAGCTGGACGACATCGACGTCGACGTCGACCTGCTGTGGGACAGCCCCGCCGACGCCGAGGGCGAGTTCTACGCCTGGATCGCCGGCGAGTCGCAGACCGTGAAGGTGTTGCGGCGCCTGCTCGTCCAGGGCTGCGGCGTGGACCGCAAGCGCGTGGCGTTCATGGGCTACTGGCGCATGGGCCAGGTCGAGCGCACGAGCTGAGCCTGTACCCCTGCGGGGCCGCGGGACCCGCGCCCGGCCCGGCCCGGCGCCCCGGGCGCTCAGCCCTGCGCCGGCTCGCTCACCGTGTGGTGACGGCCGATCGGGATGACCATGGGGCGCCCCGTCAGCGGGTCGGGGACGACGCGGCTGTCGAGGCCGAACACCTCGCGTACCGTCTCCTCGGTGATGACGTCGCCGGGATCCCCCGCCGCGATCACGCGGCCGCCGGCCATGGCGACGAGGTGGTCGGCGTAGCGCGCGGCGAGGTTGAGGTCGTGCAGGACCATCGCCACGGTCGTGCCGCGCTGGCGGTTGAGGTCGGTGAGCAGGTCGAGCACGTCGATCTGGTGGCTGATGTCGAGGAACGTCGTGGGCTCGTCGAGCAGCAGCACGTCGGTCTCCTGCGCGAGGGCCATCGCGATCCACACGCGCTGCCGCTGCCCGCCGCTCAGCTCGTCGACATGGCGATCGGCGAGGTGCGCGGTGTCGGTGGCTTCGAGCGCGCGCGCGACGGCGGCGTCGTCGGTGCGCGTCCACCGGGACAGCGCTCCCTGGTGCGGATGCCGTCCCCGGCTGACGAGGTCGGACACGGCGATGCCGTCCGGTGCCACGGGCGACTGGGGGAGGAGCCCCAGCACGCGCGCGACCTGTTTGGTCGGCATCCGGTGCACGGCCTTGCCGTCCAGCAGCACCTGTCCGCTCGTGGGGGCGAGCAGACGCGCCATCGCCTTGAGCAGGGTCGACTTGCCGCACGCGTTGGCGCCGACGATCGCGGTCACCCGCCCGGGGGGAAGGCGGAGGTCGAGCGTGTCGACGATCGTGCGGTCGCCGTAGCCGAGGGTGACGGCTTCGGCGTGCAGGGTGCGTTCCGTGGTCATCGTCGGGGTCCTTCTCGGTGAGGGCGAGCGCGGGGGCGAGTGCGGGGGCGCGGCGACGTCATAGCGTGGTGCCTCCGGATCGGCTGCTGCGGATGAGCAGGTAGATGAGGTACGGCGCGCCGAGCACACCGGTGATGACGCCCACCGGCAGCCGCGTGCCGAACGCGTACTGCGCGCAGAAGTCGGCGACGAGGACGAGGAGCGCGCCGACGAGCCCCGCGGGGAGGACGGGGGAGCCGACGGGACCGAGGATCCGCAGGGCGATCGGCCCGGCCAGGAACGACACGAAGGCGATGGGGCCGGCGGCGGCGGTGCCGAAGGCGAGGAGGCCCACGGCCGCAACGATGAGAAGCAGGCGGCTGCGCTCGACGGGCAGCCCGAGCGCGGCGGCGGTGTCGTCGCCCATCCGCAGGATCTCCAGGCGGCGGGCGAGCACGAGCAGTACGGGGCCGAGGACGATCACGGCTCCGACAACCGGGAGCGCGCGGTCCCACGTCGCGTCGTTGAGGTTGCCGGTGATCCAGCGCATCGCGGCGGGGAGGTCGTACTCCGCGGCGCGGGCGATCACGTACGACACGACGGCCTGGCACATCGCGGCGACGCCGATGCCCACGAGGATGAGCCGTGCCCCCGACCCGCCGTCGCGGTAGGCGAGCAGGTAGATCGCCAGGGCCGCGGCGAGCGCGGCGGCCATCGCGAGGAACGACACGGTCGTCTCGCCGAGTCCCAGCACGACGATGCCGATGACGGCGGCGGCGCTGGCTCCGGTGTTGATGCCGATGACGTCGGGGCTCGCGAGGGCGTTGCGCAGCATCGTCTGGAAGACGACGCCGCCCATGCCGAAGCACAGGCCGGTGAACAGCGCGGTCACGGCGCGGGGGAGACGGAGCTCGCCGACCGTGAACGACGCGCCCGGGACGCGCTGACCGGTCAGGACGCCCCAGACTTCGGCGGGGGAGTAGTTCGTCTGGCCGAGCATCAGCGACAGCGCGAACGCGGTGACGACGAGCAGGGCCAGGATGCCGGTGACCAGCGCCCAGCGTCGGCGGCGGCGGTGTCGACCGACGGTGACGGATGCCAGGGCGGAGGAAGCGGGGGGAGTCAGTGTCACACTCACAGTGCTCGCATCCTCTGTCGGCGCACGAGCGCGATGAAGAACGGGGCGCCGACGAGGGCCGTGACGATGCCGACCTCGATCTCCTCGGGGCGGGCCACGACACGACCGATGACGTCGGCGAGCGTGAGGAGGACGGCTCCGCCGAGCGCGGAGACGGGGAGGAGCCAGCGGTGGTCCACCCCGACGGCGAGGCGGATCATGTGCGGGACGATGAGTCCCACGAAGCCGATGGGGCCGGCGACGGCGGTGGCGGCGCCGCACAGGATGACGGCTCCCGCGGTGGAGACGAGACGCGCGGTGCGTACGCGGGCGCCGAGGCCGGTGGCGAGTTCGTCGCCGAGCGCGAGGGTGTTCAGCGCCGAGGCGCTGCCCAGGCAGATCACGAGGCCGACGAGGAGGAAGGGCAGCACCTGCAGGATCGTCTCGGAGGTCGCCCCGCCGACGCCGCCGATCTGCCAGAACCGGAACACGTTCATGACGGCGGTGTTCGGGAGCAGGATCGCGCTCGTGAGCGAACTGAAGGCGACCGCGGTGACCGCGCCGGCGAGGGCCAGGCGCAGCGGTGTCGCGCCGCCGCGTCCGAGCGAGCCGATCGCGTAGACGAGGACCGCCGCGGCGCCCGCGCCGAGCATGCCGACCCAGATGTAGGAGGTGGCGGAGGACAGGCCGAAGAACGCGATGCCGGTGACGATCGCGAGTCCTGCGCCCCCGTTGATCCCGAGGATCTGCGGGTCGGCGAGCGGGTTGCGCGTGGCGCCCTGCAGCACCGCGCCGGAGACGGCGAGCGCCGCGCCGACGAGGATCGCCAGCACGGTGCGCGGCACGCGCTTGGCCACGGCGGCCGCCGAGGCCGTGTCGGTGGAGCCGGTGAGTCCGCTCCATACGTCGGTGAGGGAGACGTCCCGCGCACCGAACGTGACCGAGAGCACAGCCGCGACGACGAGGGCGACGACGAGGATCGTGACGCCGACGGCCCGTCGCCGCCCCCAGCGACGCGGGCGGGCGTCGCCGGGGGCGGTCGGGGCCGGAGCGAGAGCGGTCATCGCGCCGTGACGTCGGAGACGTGCATCAGGAGGCGGCCTTTGCGGCGGCGGCTCCGACGAGTCCGATGTACTCGTCGCCGAGCGGGGTGCCGATCGACAGCGGGCTCGGGTTGGCGACGGCGGCGAGCGAAGTGTTGTCGGGGAGCATCACGACGGCGCCGGACGCGACCGCGGGGATGCGCGACCACAGCGGGTCGGCCTGCAGCTGGGCGAGGGTGGCATCCGTTCCGTAGCCGACGAGCGTGTCGACGTCGGAGAAGTTCTCGATCTGCTCGGCGCTCTGCGTGAACCAGAAGGTGTCGCCCTGGGCGCTGGAGGTCTCGACCGCGGAGGAGGGCGTCATGCCGAGCTCGCTGAGGTACATCGCCCGCGGGTCCTTCAGCGAGTAGTAGCCGACGGTGCTGAGGTCGGTGGGGTCGATGTACGTGAACATCTGCTTCTTGCCGGCCAGCGCCGGGTACTTGGCGGCCTCGTCGGTGACGTGCTTCTCGAGGTCGCTGACCAGCTGCTCGGCCTGGCTCTCGCGGCCGAGGGCCTTGGCATCCGTCAGGGTCATCTCCTGCCAGGTGGTGCCCCACGCGATCTCGGGGTAGGCCACGACGGGCGCGATCTTGCTGAGGGTGTCGTACTGTTCCTGGGTCATGCCGGAGTAGGCGCCGAGGATCACGTCGGGCTTCGCGTCGGCGATGGCCTCGTAGTCGAAGCCGTTGGTCTCGTCCATGAGTGTGGGGGTCGCGGCGCCCAGTTCGTCGAGCTTGTCCTTGACCCAGGGGAGGAGTCCGTCGCCGTCCTCGTCGCCCCACGTGACCTTGGGCATCGCGACCGGCACGATCCCGAGGGCGAGCGCAGCCTCCTGGTTGCCCCAGCTGACCGTCACGACGCGCTTCGGCTCGGCGGGGATCGTCGTCTCGCCGAAGGCGTGATCGATGGTGACGGGGAAGGTTCCGTCCGCCGTCGTGGAGCCCTCCGAGGCGCCGGGGGCGGCGGCGGAGGTACCGGCGCAGCCGGTCAGGACGAGGGCCGTGGCGGCGGCGACAGCAGCCAGCGCGCGGAATCGGGACACGAAGAACCTCCAGGAAGTTAGGTAAGGATCGCCTTAGTTTAGATCAGGCCCCGCAGTCGACCGCAAACCCCCGAGCTCCCGCGGCGGGCGGGAACCTCTCGACGGCGAGGTAATA
>NZ_BADA01000352.1 GCF_000333395.1 Microbacterium sp. B19 | reverse complement strand
TCGACGCTGACGTAGGTGCGCTCGCGCTCCTCGCCGATCGTGACCTTCTTCACGGTCCCGACCTCGTAGAGGGTCACTCCGGCCTGCCCCACGATGACGCGGCCGGGTTCGCACGCGACATCGGGCATCGGGATGCCGCGCACCTCGCACTCGTCGGCGATCGCATCCACGATGCCGTCGGCGATCTCCTCGATGGGGCGCGGGTCGTCGACCGAGGTGTAGGAGATGCCGAAGCCGCCGCCGACGTTGAGGAGCGGGATCTCGCCGCCCGCGAGCAGGTCGGCGTGGAGGTCGACGAGGCGCGCCGCGGACTCGCGGAAGCCCGCGGAGTCGAAGATCTGCGAGCCGATGTGGGCGTGGAGCCCGACGAAGCGCAGGCTCGGCAGCTCGCGGATGCGGGCGACGGCGTCGGCGGCCCCCGCGAGCGAGAAGCCGAACTTCTGGTCCTCGTGGGCGGTCGCCAGGAACGCGTGCGTCTCGGCGTGGACGCCGGTGCGCACGCGCACGAGAACCGACTGCACGGCCCCGCGGCGATCCGCGATCGCGGCGAGACGCTCGATCTCGATGGGGCTGTCGACGACGACCGACCCGATGCCGACCTCGACCGCCCGCTCGAGCTCGGCGACGCTCTTGTTGTTGCCGTGGAAGCCGAGGCGGGCGGGGTCGGCACCGCCGGCGAGGGCGACCTCGAGTTCACCGCGCGTGCACACGTCGACAGCGAGACCCTCTTCGGTCACCCAGCGGACGACCTCGGTGGAGAGGAACGCCTTGCCCGCGTAGTACACGTGGGACCGGATGCCATGCCGCTCGGCCGCGGCCCCGAAGGCGTCGCGCGCGCGGCGGGCGTGGGCGCGGACCTCGTCCTCGTCGAGCACGTAGAGCGGGGTGCCGAAGCGGTCGC
This sequence comes from Microbacterium sp. B19, assembly GCF_000333395.1. Lineage (GTDB taxonomy): Bacteria > Actinomycetota > Actinomycetes > Actinomycetales > Microbacteriaceae > Microbacterium. The sequence goes on along the minus strand of NZ_BADA01000352.1, from coordinate 6,664 downwards.
GCAGGTCGAACACGGACACCCCGGCGATCTCGACGGAGCCGTCGTCGACGCGGTGCGCGGAGGACGGCCAGACGGAGGCGACGAGCTCGTTCGCTTCGGCCGGGGCGGTGAGCCACTCGGGCACGAGCGCGGAGTGCGAGGCGGACACGGAGGAACCAATCGGGTTTTGCGGCGACGCGACGGCCGCGGATCACGGCTCCTGCCGTCGCGGTGCGTCACGCGACAGGCAGTCCTTGCAGTCTAGGGCACGGCATATGCCGCCCCCGTCCCACGCCCGGGCCGCAGCGTCCAGCGGATCCGCTCGGCTGGTGAAGCAGGGGGTGAACCACCCGGCCGGATCCCGTCTCGCGCCGAAAGGGCGGCGGTTGCCACACCCCACGACCCCTACCGTGAACCGGTGCCGAGCCCGTCCCCTTCCCCCGTTCTCGTCGTCGACGCTCTCGGCGTCCGCATCGGCATCGACCTTCGGGAGCTCGACGACGCGGACCGGAATGCGGTGCGCGCGGCATGGACGGGCGCGCTCGCGGACGAGAACGCCGAGCCGCGCGTGACCGTGACACCCACGGCATCCCTCGGTCCCGGACCGATGCTCGCCGCCCTCTCGAGCGCCGTCACGCTCAGCGCGATACACGAACGCCGCGGCGAGCTGTGGATGCTGCACGCCGCCGGGGTCGCGGGGCACGACGGGGCGGTCGTCGTGCTCGTCGGCCCGTCGGGTGCCGGCAAGACGACCGCGATCCGCCTCCTCGCGGCCCGAGCCGGATACGTCTCGGACGAGACGATCGCCCTGGATGCCACCGGAGCGGTGCTGCCCTACCGGAAGCCGCTGTCGGTCATCACCGACGGCGTCGCGCACAAGGTGCAGCACTCCCCCGTCGACCTCGGCCTGGGTGAGCTGCCGACGGCACCCCTCCGGCTCGCGCGCATCGTTCTGCTCGACCGGCGCAGCGAACCGACGCCCGCACGCCTGCTGCCGGTGCCCACCTCGGAGGCGATCGCCGAGCTGGCCGGGCAGTCCAGCGCCCTCGCGCAGCTCCCCGGCGCGGTCCGCACGATGGCGGGCCTCATCGCGCAGACCGGCGGCGTCGTACGCGCCGAGTACGACGAGGCCGAGGATCTCGCGATGCTCGTCGGCGGCCTGCTCGACGCCGGGGCGCCCACGACGGTTCCCTCGGTCGTGACGCCCGCAGCGACCCGTCGTGCACCGGAGGACACCGCGGGGCCCCGCTACGAACGCACGGAGACTGTGGACTGGTCGCCGCTCCCCGACGGCACGCTCGCGGTGCTCACGGCGAACGCCGACGGGAGCGGCATCCTGCGTGTGCTCGCCGGCGTCGCGCCGGCGCTGTGGGAGGCCGCCGACGGCGTCTCCCGCGAGGCGCTGGTGGCCGACGTGGACGCGCGGTTCGACTGCCCGGATCCGGGTCTTGTGACCGACACCGCCCTCGCGGCACTCGTCGACGCGGGACTGCTCCGGGTGGCCGGCTGATCGCGTCAGCCGCAGGTGCCGTTCTGCTGCAGCGCCGGGTCGCTGAGAATGCGCCCGTCGATGTCGAGCGTCGCCACCACGTCCTGGCCCTGGACGCTCACCGCGTTCAGGGTGAGACCGGCCGGCAGCCGGTCGGCGATGCACAGGCTCCACGTCTGCAGTGCCGCGTCGGCCGCACCCCCGAGCTGACCGCGGAGGGTGTCGGCATCCACGCGGTTCCCGCCCAGCTCGAACGACGTCGGCGAGAGCGTGAGGTCGCCGTCCGACGCGCCGGGGGTGACGGAGATCCCCACCGGGATCGGGATGCCGAACACCGAGAACTGCGTCGACAGCGTCAGGTCGGGGGCGGCCGTGCCCACGGTGTCGGACGGGAAGTTCGGGATCTGCGACAGGAGCGCGCGCAGCTGGTCGGGGTCGAGGCGCACGGAGGCCGATCCCCCGGCCGCGGGAGCGTTGCCCGCCACGGGGACGTCCTGGAGGTCGACACGGACGTCGCCCGTCAGCGGTCCGAGCGAGACGTCGGGTGCAGAGACCGCCACCTGGTCGAGGCGCCCCGTCAGCAGCTGAGGCAGCACGAGACCCGGGACCTGGACGTCGACCTGCTGATCGGCGGGAAGCCCCACCTGCTGCACGACGAGCGAGCGCACCGTGTTCGCCACGGCAGAACGGGCGATCGCCTCGGCAGCCACGAGAAGCCCCGCGATCACGACGACGATGATGGCGACGATCGCGATCGTGCGTCCGGTCCGGCGTCGGGGACGCGTGGCATCCGTCATGGCTACATGCGCTCCGGGGCACTCACGCCGAGCAGCGCGAGGCCGTTGCGCAACACCTGACCGGTCGCGTCGTTGAGCCAGAGCCGCGTGCGGTGCACCGGCTCGACCGGGGCGTCGCCGAGCGGGATGACACGGCAGTTGTCGTACCAGCGGTGATACAGACCCGCGAGCTCCTCGAGGTAGCGGGCGACGCGGTGGGGCTCACGCACCTCCGCGGCGTAGGCGACGACCCGCGGGTACTCCTGTAGGGCGCCGAGGAGCGCGGACTCGGTCTCGTGATCGAGCAGCTCGGGGGCGAACTCCGACCGGTCGACGCCCGAATCGGCGGCATTGCGGGCGACGTTGTGGGTGCGCGCGTGGGCGTACTGCACGTAGAACACCGGGTTGTCGTTGGTGCGCTTCTGCAGGATCTCGGGGTCGAGCGTCAAAGGCGAGTCCGCGGGGTACCGCGCGAGCGAGTAGCGGAGCGCGTCGGTGCCGAGCCACTCCTGCAGGTCGTCGAGCTCGATGATGTTGCCCGCGCGCTTGGACAGTTTGGCGCCGTTGATCGACACGAGCTGACCGATCAGCACCTCGATGTCCTTCTCGGGGTCGTCACCAGCAGCACCGGCGAGCGCCTTCAGACGGTGCACGTACCCGTGGTGGTCGGCGCCGAGGAGGTAGATCTTGTGCGCGAAACCGCGGTCGCCCTTGTTGAGGTAGTACGCGGCATCCGCGGCGAAGTAGGTGTACTCGCCGTTCGAGCGGCGGATCACACGGTCTTTGTCGTCGCCGAAGTCGGTGGTGCGCACCCAGACGGCACCCTCGTCGTCGAAGACGTGGCCCTGCTCGCGCAGACGGTCGACGGCCTCGTCGACGAGGCTCGGCCGACCGTCGACGTGCGCGTGGAGCGTGCGCTCGGAGAACCAGACGTCGAAGTGGACGTTGAACCGTTCGAGGGAGGCCTGGATCTCACCCAGCTGGAATCCGTAGGCCAGTTCGGTCGCGACCGCGATCTGCTCGGCGCGGTCGAGCTCGCGGATGTCGGCGCGCGCGGCCGCCACCCGGTCGGCGAGGTCGGCGATGTACGCGCCGCCGTAACCGTCGTCGGGGGTGGGCTCGCCGTGGAGCGCCGCGACGACCGAGCGACCGAAGCGCTCCATCTGCGCACCGGCGTCGTTGATGTAGAACTCGCGGACGAGCGTGGCGCCGCTCGCGAGCAGCACGCGGGCGATCGCGTCACCGAGCGCCGCCCAGCGGGTGTGACCGATGTGGAGCGGACCCGTGGGATTCGCGCTGACGAACTCGAGGTTGATGGTGTTGCCGCGCTGGGAATCATTCCTCCCGAAAGCCGCACCCTGCTCGACGATGGTCTTCGCCAGGGCGCCGGCGGCAGCGGCATCCAGTCGGATGTTGATGAACCCAGGGCCGGCCACCTCGACGCTCGCGATGCCGTCGACGCTCTCGAGACCGGCGGCGATCTCGGCCGCGAACTCGCGCGGGTTCGCCCCGACCACCTTCGACAGTTTCAGCGCGGCGTTGGACGCCCAGTCGCCGTGGTCGCGGTTCTTCGGCCGCTCGAGCGGGAGGTCGACGGCAGTGAGCCCGGCGGACGACCCTTCGCGTCGCGCCTCGGCGAGCGGGGCGATGACGGCGAGCAGGGCGGCGGAGAGGGCTGCGGGATCCATAACCCTGCAATTCTAGGCGAGGCGCCCGCGGCCCCCGGCTCAGCCGATCTGCACCAGGGATTCATGGTCGTCAGTCACCACCGCGGTCCCTCCGGAGGGCGAGCGCTGACGTCTGTGCCGGCTGCCTTACGGTGACCCGATGACATTCCTCGCCGGCGACCGCATCTACGTCGATGAATCGAAAGCTCGGGGGTACTTCATCGTCGGAACAGGTGCATCGGCGGCGCACGTGCCCGCGTGCGAACGCGCGATTCGGACACTCGTCAAGCCTGGACAGCGTCGCATCCATTTCACCAACGAGAGCGACTCCCGGCGGCGCCACCTCTTGTCGTGCATGGCACGACTCGATGTGCGCTGTGCGGTCTGGATCGCGCAGGGCCTCCCCGACAAGGCGGCGCGTCCGTTGACCTTGAGCGCTCTGGTCGAAAGCGCCGCGCAGGCGGGAGCGACACGTCTCATTGTCGAGCGCGACGAATCCGTCGAGCGAGCCGACCGCCGGATCATCAGCGAGACCCTGCGTCGTTTGAATGCCTCTGTGCCGTTCGAGCATGCCGCGCCCCACGAACATCCACTCCTGTGGGTGAGCGATGCGGTCGCCTGGTGCTACTCACGCGGAGGCGAGTGGGCGCGACGGGCAGAGCCACTCGTCCAACACAGGGCTACCCACCTGTGAGAACACGTGAGCCTGGCTCGTCGTACCGTCCGGAAGACTGCCAGGCTCCGAGGGCTAGTGCCCGCCGTGGGCCCTAGCGTACTTCAGATACACCTCCCGTTGGCTGCTCGGACGGGTGATTTTCCGCGCAGGGAAGCGCTCAGCCGATCTGCACGAGGGATTCGTGGTCGTCGGGGGACATGGCATCCGGGGTCTCGTCCTCCAGGACCGCGTCGACGTACATCCGCTCGAGGCCGACGTACCCGCCGTGGTAGCTGAGGAAGGCGCAGTCGGCGGCGTCGCGACCCGTGGCGATGCGCACGAGCGAACGGCGGTCGGACAGCCGCGTCGCGTCGATGACGTACCAGGCGCCGTCGAGGTACGCCTCGGCGACGGCGTGGAAGTCCATGGGCTCGAGCCCCGGCGCGAAGCACGCGGCGTAGCGCGCGGGCATGTCCATGGCGCGCAGCAGCGCGATCACGACGTGCGCGTAGTCACGGCACACGCCCTGACCGGTCATCAGAGTCGTGACGGCGCTGTCGGTGCCGAGGCTGAGCCCCGGGGTGTACGTGACGCTGGATGCCACGAACGACGACACCGCGGCGATGAGCTCCGCCCCCGCGAGACCGCGGAACTGGCGGCGGGCCTGCGCGAACACCTCGTCCGACTGGCAGTAGCGGCTCGGGCGGAGGTAGGTGATCGTCTCCAGGTCGCTCGTGTGCACGGTCGGAGAGGCACCGGCGACCACGGCCTCGTAACGGACGGAGAGTGGGCCCTGCTCGCCGGAGAGACGGTGCAGACGGCTGCCGGACTGGTCCACGATCTCGGTCGGGGTGTACACGCGGTCGCCGCTGGAGAACGTCAGATGTTCGCTCGCCAGGGGCACCCCCTGGGCAGCGGTGATCTGGAAGATGAGGTCGACGGACGACCCCAGATCGAGGTCGAGTTCAGCGGTCACTCGGCGCGGCACCGGGCCATCCTCGCACGGCGGAAGGGGGCCGGGGCGCGCCTCGCTCATCCGTCCTTCTTACCCGGGCCACCGGGCCCGGTGGACTCGCCCTTGCCGCCCTTGCCACCGCCGCCCTTGCCCGGGTTTCCGGGGCCCTTGTCGTCGTTCTGCGGGGGCTGTTCCTGCTGCGACGGGCCGTCGTCGACGACGGTGTCCTGCGTCGGCTCGGGTGTGTCGGCGACCGTGGGCTCCGGGCTCGGGCTCGGGGCGAGCGATACGAGATCGGCACGGACGGTTGCGATGCGCGACAGGATCGCGGTGGCTTCGTCGGGAGAGATCGTCCCCGCGTCGCGTTGGGCGATGACATCCGCCTCGAGCTGGTCGAGCGTCGCCGACGCGGACGCGTAATCGCCGCCGGACGCCTGGCTCGCGAGCGTCTGCACCGTCCCCTGCCACGCCGTCGTCTCGGGCGCGGGCTGCGTGCAGCCGGCGAGCGCGACGACGACGGCGAGCGCCACAACGGGCACGCCGATCCACCGGCGCCTCACGGCCCGACCTCCTTCCAGAGGTCGTTCACGTGCTGGTCGAGGGGTGCGGGAAGCGAGGGCAGCCCCGGATCGGACGCCGCCGACGGGGCGTTGAGCGCGACAGCGGCGGTGATTCCCCCCGCAGCCAGCAGAACGGCGAGAACGGATGCCACGATCACGACGGTCCGGCGGTTCGGCCGCCGCGGCGCGTCGGGAACCGGGGCCAGGACGCGCGTGCGAGTGACGGCGTCGGACGGCGGGCCGTCGACGAGCGCCGCGGCGCCGAGGGGCGTCGGCGGCAGTGGCTCGCCGGGCAGGGCACGGAACTCCGCGCCGAGGGAGGCGGCATCCGGTCTCTCCGCCGGATCGATGGCGGTCATGCGCGTGAGAAGCGTCCGCCAGGGTCCGGGCAGGTGATCGGGGATCTCGGGCGGCGACACGAGTCGCGCGGCCAGCGCTTCGTGCGAATTCCGATCTCATTTCCTTTGGCTTCAGGATAGGTCGGGCAGCGTTGGGTCCTGGCCACGGGTGCGCATGATCGTGCTCCTGTCGTTGAGGACCCGGCTAGGCTGGCGGGGTTGCCTTACTGGTTAGCAGAATGAAT
>NZ_BADA01000353.1 GCF_000333395.1 Microbacterium sp. B19 | reverse complement strand
TCGAGCCGGTGAGGCCCGCGGCGCGGACCGCCCCCGCGACCTGTCGGGCACCGCCGCACCCGTGGCCGCGCTCACGCGCCCGCTCGGCGTCGGTTCCGCCGTCACCGTCTCGGCGCCCGTGGCTCCGCGGAAGATCCCGATCCCCACCGTCACCGCGAACGCCAGCAGCACGAGCACGATGACCGCGCCGACCCCCAGGCGCCGACGCGGAGAGAGCCGTTCCGCGGGCGGGTCGGGATCGATCGTCACGCCAGCACGTTACGAAGTCCCGGAGAGCGCGCGCGGGCGCCAACCCGCGAACGGTGGACAACCGGCACGGTCGGGCCGCTGGGGAGGACCGGCGCCTACCCTGGAGCGATGAACGAGAACGCCTGGCGGGCGATCCTCGCCGCCCTCTCCGACGACTCCGCCCGCGTGGTCTACGCGCACGCCGTCCTCGGCGAACCGATCGCCCCGGTCCTCGCGGGGCTCGCCCCGTCCCGCGCCCGCCGCGTCACGGCGGCGCTCACGTCGGCCGGTCTCCTCGTCGAGACCGCAGACGGGTACGCCGTCTCTCCCTCGGTCTTCGCTGACGCTCTCGCAGTCGCGCCACGCCCCGCGCGTCCGACGGGCGTCGACAGATTCTTCACCGATGGCCGACTCACGGACTATCCCTCTCGCGCCGGAGATCGGCGCGAAGTCCTGGCAACCGTGGCATCCCGGATCCTCACCGGGGGCGAGCGCCTCACCGAACCCGAGATCAACGAGCGGCTCAGCGCGATCGTCGACGACGTCGCCGCGATCCGCCGCTACCTGGTCGACGAGGGCCTCATCGAACGCACGCGCTCCGGCACGGAGTACGCCCTGGCTCGTCCGTGAACGACGGATGCCACGCCCCCACGCTCCGCGAAGCGCCGGGGACGTGGCATCCGGAACGAAGAACTACTTCGTCGAGAAGCTGACCACCTTCGGGGGACGCACGACCGCGCGCACGATCTCGCGGTCGCCGAGCGCCCGGCGCACCTTCTCGTCGGCTCTGGCGGCGGCCTCGAGCGCGTCGGCGCCGATCTTGGCCGAGACCTCGATCGTGCCGCGGACCTTGCCGTCGATCTGCACGACGGCGGTGACCGTGTCCTCCACGAGCAGCGTCGGGTCGGCCTGGCGCCAGGTCACGAGGCCGACGAAGCCGTCGTAGCCCAGCGTCTGCCACATCTCCTCGGCGGTGTGCGGGGCGAAGAGGTCGAGGGTCATCGCGATGACCTCGGCGGCCTCGCGGACGGCGGGGTCGCTCGCACCGGCGGAGCCATCGATGGCTTTACGGGTGGCGTTGACCAGCTCCATGAGGCGGGCGACGACGACGTTGAACTTCGTCTGCTCGACCAAGCCCGGCGCCTCGGCGAGGAGCCGGTGCGTCACACGGCGGAGCGACGCGTCGCCCTCGGCCCACACCACGTCGGTCGCGCTGTCCACGTCGTGCGCGATGCGGAGCGCCCGCGCGAGGAACTTCGCCGCGCCCGTGGTCGAGAGGTCGTTCCAGTCCTTGTCGTCCTCCACCGGGCCGGCAAGGGCAGCGCGACGCGCAGCGCGTCAGCGCCGTGGGCG
>NZ_BADA01000354.1 GCF_000333395.1 Microbacterium sp. B19 | reverse complement strand
CTGACGCGCGGAGTCCCACGCCGATCTGCGGCGCGGCGACGCCGGCACGGCCGGGCGGCTCGACGGTGTCGACGAGGTCGCGGACCAGGGCGCGGATGCCGTCGTCGATCTCCTCGATGGGCGCGCTGGGGCGAGACGACCGCGGCGGGGTCGCGGAGCAGGCGGCGAATCACGCCGGGGCGGGGCTCGGTGTCGTCGTCGAGCGAGAGCGCGTTCGCGGCGCCGGGCACGAGATTGGCGGTCATGCCACCCTCACCTTCGGGTTGATCCATCCCTGTGCGAGATCGACGAGGAGGTTCACGACCACGACGAGCACGACCGTGACGGCGACGACGCCCATGACGACGGGCAGATCGCCCTTCGACGCCGACGTGTTCGCCTGCGTGCCGATCCCGGGGATGTTGAACACCTTCTCGACGATCACGGATCCCGATATGGCGATGATGAAGCTCAGCGAGACCGTGGTCAGTGCCGGCCCTGCGGCATTGCGCAGAGTGTGGCGCAGCAGGACGCTGCGCGTGGGCAGACCGCGGCTGCGCAGGGTGCGCACGTAGTCCTGACGGAGCACGTCGATCGTCGACCCTCGCACCTGAAGGGCGATCGTGGCGATCGAAGCCACCGCGAGGGCGATCACGGGGAGCACGATCGAGGCGAACCATCCGGCGGGCGAGGAGAGGAATGAGGTGTACCCGGTGGGCGGCACCAGACGCAGCTGCACGGCGAAGACGACAGCCAGCACGATCGCCACGAGGAACGCGGGTACCGACTGAATGAGGGTGGCGAAGATCTGCAGACCCCGATCGAGCGCTCCGCGGCGCGTGGCGGCGAGCATGCCCACGGCCGTGCCGATCAGGGTGGACAGCAGAATGGCCGCGATCACCATGGACAGCGTCGGCGGCACGGCATAGCCGAGCAGGGCTCCCGAGTCGGGCTCCTGGGGATACGACCAGGCGACCACCGAGCTGACCTCGTTTCTCGCCCCCGGCGGCGCGGTCCTCGTCTCAGTTCCCGGCCGCGACGACAAGGACCAGTACGGGCGCCTCTTCCGATACGTCCAGGTCAACGGCGAGGATGCCGGCACGCACATGCTTCGCAGCGGCTGGGCGATCGCCCGGTACGACGGCCGCGACGGATACCGCTCGCACCCGCTGCAG
>NZ_BADA01000355.1 GCF_000333395.1 Microbacterium sp. B19 | reverse complement strand
GTTCGACCCCATCGCCACGACATCCGCGAGACCGGCCTGCGCGGCGCGACGCCGCAGGCGCGCGACCGCGATCAGGCCCTCGACCTCGGCGGGCGGCTCGCCGTACCGGTCGCGGAGCTCCTCGATCACGAGGTCGATCGCGTCGTCCTTGGCGGTGGCGGATGCCGCGGCCGACAGCTTCTGGTAGGCCTCGAGGCGCAGTCGCTCGCTGTCGATGTACGTCTCGGGCAGACGTGCGTCGACGGGGAGCTCGAGGCGCAGCTCGGTGGGGCCCTCGGTGTCCTCGCCACGGAAGGTCGCCACGGCCTCGCCGATCATGCGCAGGTACAGGTCGAACCCGACGCCCGCGATGTGCCCCGCCTGCTCGGCGCCGAGCAGGTTGCCCGCGCCGCGGAGCTCCAGGTCTTTCAGCGCGACCTGCATGCCGCTGCC
>NZ_BADA01000356.1 GCF_000333395.1 Microbacterium sp. B19 | reverse complement strand
CGTACTCGTGCTGGCGTCATCGTCGCGCGTTCTCCGTCGTGTGACCCAGGTTCGTCTGACGACCCTGTTGCACCCGGGCCGGCACACCACCCTCGTCGATGTCGACGGCATCGACATCCTCTTCGCCGCCGTCGCGATCGGCGCGTGCGCGATCGCGTCGGCGGGGATCCTCGGGTGGCTCGTCACGCGCAGAGCCGTGCGGCCGCTCGTCGACGCCCTTCGGCGCCAGCGGGAGTTCGTCGCGGACGCCTCGCACGAGCTGCGGACCCCTCTCGCGATCCTGGATGCCAGACTCCAACTGCTCGAACGCTCCCTCGGCCCCGCCGACCCCAACGCGGAGGTGGTGGGTCAGCTCCGCGCGGATTCCCGCACCCTGATCGGTGTCGTGGGCGATCTCCTGGAGTCGGTGGAGATCCCCACAGGGACGACGATCGACCCCGCGTCGGTCGTCGAGGTCGTCGAATCCGCGGTGTCGACCATGGCCATCCTGGCGCGTCATCGCGGGGTGGATCTCGTCAGCGGACCCCACGATCGCGACGTCTTCGCGGCCATGCCTGCGGCGAGCCTGCAGCGTGCGGTGATCGCTCTGGTCGACAACGCGGTGAAGCACTCGCCCCCGGGCGGAGTGGTGCTCGTCGTCGTCCGACGGGAGGGCCGTGACGTGCGCATCGACGTCGCCGACGAGGGTCCCGGCATCCAGGGAATCGCCCCGGATCGGGTGTTCCAGCGCTTCGCGCGTTCGGCGAACGTCGTCGACGGCGGCGGATCGTCCCGCAGCGGCTTCGGCATCGGACTGTCGCTGGTGCAGGATGCCGTGGCTCGGTACGGCGGCTCTGCCCGTGTCGCCGCGACGTCGGCCGCGGGGACCACGATGACGCTGCGTCTTCCCGCCGCCGATGTCCGCCGAGAATTCCGAAGGGGCGGGCTAAAGCATCCTCTCTAGCGCAACTGTTTTTTGCGGCGAGATTCTTTCTTAGCGTGATTAACTTCTGTGGCGAGATTCTTTTTCGAGCAGAATAGTTTCACTCACCGCGGGGGGAGCGGCTGGTAGAGCGAGAACTCTCGCGAGTTCAAAAGGCCCCGCTTGGCCATCACCATCGTGTATCCATGGGATCGCAGCTCCTCGACGGCCTCGAGCGTCAGAGGGCGTCGGTCGATCTTTTCCCACCCGGTTGCGAGCCGGTATCCGTGCGTGATGGTTCGTGCGCGTGCCATTCATTTCCTCCTGCGCCCATCGTGGCATCAATGGGAGTCCGTCGTGAAATGAACGGTGGCGGAAACGTGAACGAATGTACTGAATAAACTATCAATCTGCCGGAAACGAAAATTTCGCCGTTTCTTGCGCCGCTCGCTCGGCCCGACGCCCATTTCCGGTGAGTTCTCCCCAGTCCGCCGCGGGGCCGCCGCCGGGTCGCAGCGACGACAGGAACGCCATGTGAACCTTGAAGCACGCGAGCCGCAGCGTCGTCGCCCAGCCGATGACCTCGTCGCCGTGCACGGCCTTGTACACGACGCGATCACCGGCGGAGACGCGGCGGATCTCGATGCGTCCGTACTCGTGCCCGTGCGGGTCGATCATGCGCCACGTGCCCGTGGGACCCTCGACCGCGGCGAGGATCGGATGCCAATGCGTCACGGTGTGCCGGAACCTTCCTCCGGCCGAGTGGGATCACCGTACGCTCAGCCCCCGACATCGCGCCAGCACCGGCTAGCGTCGTCGACATGAGTGACGATCCGGTTCCCTCCGCGGCCCTCGGCCTCGGCCTCGCCGCGGTGGGACGTCCGGCCTACATCACAGCCGGCCGCGACCACGACCTCGGCGACCCGGCGGACCGATCGATTGAGGCGATGCGCGCCCGCAGCCACGACCTGCTGGACGCGGCGTGGGATCTCGGCATCCGGTACGTCGACGTCGCCCGCTCGTACGGCTACGCAGAGGCGTTCTTGGGGGACTGGCTGCGTCTGAACCCCGCCCGCGCCGCACATCTCACCGTCGGATCGAAGTGGGGCTACGCCTACGTCGGCGGGTGGCGGATGGATGCCGAGGTGCACGAGCGAAAAGAACACTCGGTCGGGACGTTCCGGCGCCAGTGGCCCGAGACCGTCGCCGCCCTGGGGCGCGCGCCGGACATCTACCTGATCCACTCGGTCACGCCCGACAGCCCCGCGCTCGGGGACGCCGAGCTCCTCGACGACCTGCGCGCGCTGGCCGAGACCGGAGTCCGGGTGGGGCTGTCGACGAGCGGTCCCCATCAGGGCGCGGTGCTGGACGCGGCGCGGGTGCTGCCGGGCTCGCCGTTCTCCGTGGTGCAAGCGACGTGGAACCTGCGCGAGAGCACGGTCGGGCCGGCCCTCGCCCGCGCGCACGACGAGGGCTGGACGGTCGTGGTGAAGGAAGCCCTCGCGAACGGCGAACTCGCGACATTCGCGCCGGGCGAGGCGGCGGACGTTCCCGCCGACGTGTTCGCACTCGGCGCCGCGCGCGGTCAGCGGGGCGTCGACATCGTCCTCAGCGGAGCGTCGACGCGCGACCAACTCCGCCGCGGCGTGGATTCCCCCGCCCGGCCGGTCGACGACGCGACGCGGCAACGGTTCGCGGTCGACGCCGAGACCTACTGGCGTCGTCGTTCGGAGCGCCCCTGGCGCTGAGGCCCTCCGGCCGCCCGTCTCCAGCGGTGGGCGGGGCTCAGCGGTGGTCGCGCCAGGAGTGCTGCGGCGCGTACCCGAGCAGACGCCGTGCCTTCTCGATCGAGAGCAGCGTGTCGGTGCCGCTCAGGTCGCCCCGCGTCTCGACATCGGGGAACACCTCGGCGACCAGCTCCGCGTTGGATCGTGTCATCACGGTGTCGGCGGCGGCGATGATGAAGCGGTCGAAGCCGGCCGGGGCGTTCTCGAGCGCCCGCTGCACCGCCTGCGCGCCGTCGCGCGCGTCGATGTACCCCCACAGGTTCCACTTCCGCGTACGGGCGTCGGCGTCGAACGGGAACTCGGCGTAGTCCTCGGGGACCATCACGTTCGAAAAGCGCAGCGCAGTGATCGACAGCTCCGGATGCCAGCGCACGAGTTCGGTGGCCAGGTGCTCCTCGAGCACCTTCACCAGCGAGTAGACCGACTCGGGGCGCGGCGCGTACTCCTCGTCCACGGGGATGTACGGCGGGTCGATGTCGAACGGCAGACCCAGCACCGTCTCGCTCGAGGCGTAGACGATGCGGTGGATGCCGAGCCGCACGGCCGCCCAGAACACGTTGAACGTGCTGACCATGTTGTTGTGGAAGGTCGCGACGTCGGAGCGGAGGCCGGGAGCCGGGATCGCGCCCAGGTGCACGAGCGCGTCCACGCCGTCGTGCTGATCGTTCACGCCCGCGAGCGCGTCGATGACCTGCCCGTAGTCGGTGAGCTCGACCTGCACGAACCCGGGACCGCGCTCGCCGCGCACGTCGAGGCCGATGACCTCGTGTCCGGCTGCGCGCAATTCGCGCGCGACGACGGTGCCGAGTTTTCCGGAGGATCCGGTGAGGGCGATGCGCATGGGCGTCCTTCGATCGGGGGTGTCCGCTCGACGTTACCGGTGCTCGGCAACGGTGGGGCCGTCGCCCGGGTGATGCCTCCTCTGCGGGCTGGATGCCATGACCGCGCCGTTTCGTCAAGTGCCGGTTCGCGTCCACGTCCAAGTGCTTCGCTTTGGGGACGAGCCGGGTTCGTGAACCGTCACGATCTCGCCCCGGCTGATGCTGACAGGAACTGGCATGACCTCTTTGTCCTCCGCGACCGACGCGTTCCTCGCGTCGCGCGCGGCTGACGGTGATCAGATCGCCTTCGGCATCCTCGTGCGGCGGCACGCCCCGTTCCTGGTCGCGTTCGCAACGAAGTTGACCGGTTCGCGTGCGGATGCCGACGACTGCGTGCAGGAGGCCCTGATCACGGCGTGGCGGCGGCTCCCGGACCTCGCCGATCCCGAGAAGGTCCGCAGCTGGCTCACCACGATCGTGTCCCGCAAAGTGACGGATCGGATGCGGTCGCGCAAGATCTCGGAGCAGATCGACGAGGAGATGGTGTCGGTCGGGGATGACCCCGAGCGCTCGGTTGTGGCATCGTCGCAGATGGACGCGTTGAAGAAGGTCTTGGCCGATCTCCCCGAAGAACTGCGCGTCGTGTGGGTGCTCCGCGAGGTCGGCGGCCACAGCTACGACGAGATCGCGACCGAGGTCGGCGGGACGGCGGCCACCGTCCGCGGCCGGCTCGCTCGGGCGCGCAAGACCGTGTTGGAACGCATGCAGGAGTGGAGGTGATCGTATGAGTGAGGACGTCGACCAGACCGACGACGTGGGCGGCTCGGGATACTCGCTCGAGGATCTCTCCGCGTATCTCGATCGAGGGCGCACCCCCCGGATCCCCGCGATCGAGCGCAATGCCGAATGCCAGGCGCTGATGGCATCCATGGAGCGAATGGGACGACTCTCGCGCGAGATCGTCGACGAGCAGGCCGCGGAACCGCTCGCGGAGTCCTGGTACGACGAGATCATGCGCGAGGTCATGCGCGAGTTCCGCGCCGGGCGCGACATTCCGCTCGCCCGGACCCCGGACGGAACGCAGCTGGTCGTGACGGAGGGCGCGCTCTACGAGCTCATCCGCACCGTCGGCGACGAGGTCGAGGGGGTCCTCGTCGGGCGCGTGCGCATCGACCAGCCCGAGCCCACGGCCCCGCTCGACGTGCGGGTGACCGTGAGCGTGCTGTTCGGCTACCCGATGCAGGACACCGTGGACCGCATGCGGGACGGCATCCGCGCCGCGGTCGAACGGCATGGAGACCTGAGGGTCGGCCGCGTGGACGTCACCGTGGGCGACGTGCACATCGATCGGGAGGACGAGTGATGACCGAAACCGCTGCCGAACTGGCCCCGCGCATCGATCTGGCCGTGACCTCGGTCGCCGGCGTCCGCGAGTCGTACTCCGCGCGCCCGGTCGTGGCGCGCGCCTACGAGCGCATGGCCGAGGTCGAGGGGTCGCTCGCCGCCGTCGACGAGAAGGCGGGGGCGCGCGACGTCACCGTCTGCATCGGCGTCTCGACCGACGACGACAGTGCCGCCGTGGCATCCGCCGTCGCAGAGGCCGTGCGTCAGGCGGGAGCGGGCGCCCCGACGGACACCGTGCGGGTCCGGGTCGCCCGGCTGGTCGCTCCGCGATCCTGAGCGTTCTCGCGGCCGCCCCGGGCCGGGGCGCAATACGCTGAGAGGACCGACTCTCGCCCCTCGGAGGATGCATGACCGCGCAGCCCGTGATCGCCGTGACCGGTTCCACCGGTGCCGTGGGAGGGCGTGTGGCGCGTGACCTCGCCGCGCGCGGCATCCCGCAGCGCCTCCTCGTGCGGGACGCGTCTCGCGCCCCCGAGCTCGAGGGGGCCGAGGTCCACGTCGCCGGGTATTCGGACGCGGATGCCGCGGTCGCCGCGCTCACGGGGGTCGAGACGCTCTTCATGGTCTCGGCATCCGAGTCCGCCGATCGTGTGGACCACCACCGGACCTTCGTGGATGCCGCCGCGCGCGCGGGCGTGCGCTCGATCGTCTACACGTCGTTCTTCGGTGCCGCGCCCGACGCGGTGTTCACGCTCGGGCGCGACCACGCCGTGACCGAGGACGTCATCCGGGCCTCGGGGATGTCGTGGACGTTCCTCCGCGACAACTTCTACATGGACATGATGGAGCTCTTCGCCGGTGACGACGGCGTCATCCGCGGCCCCGCGGGCGACGGGCGCTGCTCGCTCGTGTCGCGGTCGGACGTCGCGGCCACGGCCGTCGCGGTGCTCCTCGACCCGGCCGCCCACGCCGACCGGACGTACGACCTCACCGGACCCGAGGCGCTGTCGATGGAAGAGGTGGCGCAGAAGATCTCGGCCGTGCGGGGACACCCGGTGCGCTACGTCGACGAGACGCTCGACGAGGCCTACGCCTCGCGTGCGGTCTACGGCGCGCCGCCGTGGCAGGTGGAGGCGTGGGTGACCACCTACACCGCGATCGCGAGCGGCGACATGGCCGTCATCTCGGGCGACGTCGAGGCCGTCACCGGGCGTCCCGCTCAGAGCTTCGACGAGTTCCTCGGCGCCGTCGCGTGAGCGCCCGGTCCCTGGGGGCCAGCATCGTCGGGTATGCTGACCGCGTGCTGACCTGTCGCTGTTGTCGCTGAACGCCCTCGCGTTCTTCTTCGACGACCCCGTCAGCCGCGCCCTCGGGCGCATCGACCCCCAGGACTCCATCGTGCGTTACGCCCAGAGCGTCGCCGACCTCGTCGGCAACACCCCCCTCGTCCGTCTGAACCGCGTGACCGACGGCATCGCCGCCACGGTCCTCGCGAAGATCGAGTACTTCAACCCCGGCGGCTCGGCCAAGGACCGCATCGCGGCCAACATCATCGACGCCGCCGAGCGCGACGGTTCGCTCCGGCCCGGCGGCACGATCGTCGAGCCGACCAGCGGCAACACCGGCGTCGGTCTCGCCCTCGTCGCGCAGCAGCGCGGCTACCGCTGCGTCTTCGTCGTGCCCGACAAGGTCGCCGAGGACAAGCGCGCGGTGCTCCGCGCGTACGGCGCCGAGGTCGTCGTCACCCCGACGAACGTCGAGCCCGACGACCCGAACTCGTACTACAGCGTCTCCGACCGCCTGGTGCGCGAGATCCCGGGCGCGTTCAAGCCCAATCAGTACGCCAACCCGAACGGTCCGCGCAGCCACTACGAGACCACGGGTCCCGAGATCTGGCGCGACACCGAGGGCGCCCTCACGCACTTCGTCACCGGCGTCGGCACGGGCGGCACGATCAGCGGCACCGGACGCTACCTGCGCGAGGTCGCCGGCTCGTCCGTGCGCATCGTCGGCGTCGACCCGGTCGGCTCCATCTACTCGGGCGACGACATCCACGGCTACGACGTCGAGGGCGTGGGGGAGGACTTCTGGCCGCCGGCCTTCGACCCCACCGTCGTCGATGCGTACGAGCGCGTGTCGGATGCCGAGTCCTTCGCGATGACGCGCCGTCTCGCCCGCGTGGAGGGGCTGCTCGTCGGCGGCTCGAGCGGCATGGCCGTCGTCGGCGCCCTGCGCGTGTCGCGCGACCTCCCTTCCGACGCCGTCGTCGTGGTCCTCCTGCCCGACCACGGCCGCGGCTACCTCAGCAAGATCTTCGACGACCAGTGGATGACCGCGCGCGGCTACGCCGTCGAGCCGGTGGCATCCGTTCTCCCCGCATCGAACACCCAGGAGCATTCCGCATGAGCACCCACGACGCCGCCCGCGGCTTCGACAGCCTCGCCGTTCACGCAGGACAGGCCTTCGACCCCACGACCGGTGCGGTCATCCCGCCGGTGCACCTGTCGACGACCTACGCGCAGGACGGGATCGGCGGCCTCCGCGGCGGGTACGAGTACGGCCGCAGCGGCAACCCCACGCGCACCGCGCTCGAGACGCAGATCGCCGCGCTCGAGGGCGGCGCCCGCGCGCTGTCGTTCGCGTCCGGCCTCGCCGCCGAGGACGCGCTCCTGCGCGCGGCCCTCGTCCCGGGCGACGAGGTGCTGCTCGGCAACGACGTGTACGGCGGCACCTACCGCCTGCTCGCGCGGGTGCTCGGCCCGTGGGGCGTGAAGCTCCGCGTGGTCGACATGAGCGACCTGGATGCCGTGGCCGCAGCGATCGAGGAGCGAAGCCCGCGCATGGTGTGGGTCGAGACGCCGAGCAACCCGATGCTGCGGATCACCGACATCGCCGGACTCGCCCGCCTCGGCCACGCGGCCGGCGCGATCGTCGTCGTGGACAACACGTTCGCCTCCCCGGCGCTGCAGCGCCCGATCGCGCTCGGCGCCGACGTCGTCGTGCACTCGGCCACGAAGTACCTGGGCGGTCACTCCGACGTCGTCGGCGGGGCGCTCGCGTTCGCCGACGCCGACCTCGCCGAGAAGACGCAGTTCCTGCAGTTCGCGGCCGGCGCCGTCTCGGGGCCGTTCGACGCGTACCTCACGACCCGCGGCATCAAGACGCTCGGCATCCGGATGGAGCGCCACAGCGCCAACGCGCAGGCCGTCGCCGAGCACCTCGCCGGGCACGACCGCGTCGCGAAGGTCTACTACCCGGGGCTCCCGTCGCACCCGGGACACGCGCTCGCGGCCGCGCAGATGAGCGCGTTCGGCGGCATCGTGTCGCTCGAGCTCGCCGACGGCGCCACCGCGCGCCGCTTCGCCGAGTCGACACGGCTCTTCACGCTGGCCGAGTCGCTCGGCGGCGTCGAGTCGCTCGTGAACTACCCGGATGCCATGACCCACGCGTCCGTTCGCGGCACCGAGCTCGCGGTCCCCGACACGATCGTGCGCCTGTCGGTGGGGATCGAGTCGGCCGAGGACCTCGTGGCCGACGTCGACCAGGCGCTCGCCGCTCTCTGACGCGGAACGCAGAAGAGCCCGGCCCCTTCGTGGGGGCCGGGCTCTTCTGCGCCGGTCAGCGCTCGGCGGCGGCGAGGTTCTGCTCGAGTTCCTCGCGATTCTGGCGGATGCCGTATCCGGGGGTGTCGCGCTCGATGCGCCAGCTGTCGGCCAGCGGTCCGATGTTGACGGTGTCGAAGCCGAACGCGTCGTAGATGCCGGTGATGAGCGCGATGCCCTCGTCGGAGTCGCTCGCCGTCGCGAGGGCGCGACGGTTCGGCGTGCCCGCCGGGGACCCCGTCGTGAGGATCTCGGCCGCACCGATGTGGTTGAACGCCTTCACGACGGTGCTCTCCGGCAGGTGCTCCTGCAGCATCTGCGCGGTGGTCGTGCGCTTCTCGTCGAGCTCGGCGATGTGCCCGTCGCGCTCCCAGTAGTAGTTGTTCGTGTCGAGGACGGTCTTGCCGCGGAGCGCGTCGACGGGGACGTCGCGGTACGCCTTGAGCGGGACGGTCACGACCGCGATGTCGCCGGCCTCGGCCGCTTCCTGCGCCGTCGCCGCGCGGGCGTGGTCGCCGAGTTCGGCGACGAAATCCGCGAGCGTCTCGGGACCGCGGGAATTCGCGATCACGACGTCGTATCCGTGCTCCACGAAGCCCCGCGCGAGCGCCTGGCCGATGTTTCCTGCTCCGATGATTCCCACAGTGGTCATGCTGGGTCGAACGGCGCGGGCGTGGTCGGCATTCCTCGGAAAATAGGAAAAGTCAGTTAGTTAGTTAGCATCCCTAGATATTTGTGTCAACGGGCAGCTACGGTAGGGGCAGGGGGGATAACTTCTCTTCTGTCGCACCCTCGCGATCGTGGTCGCAGACCGGTGTTCGGGTCACCGTTCCGCTTGACCTGTGAGGGCGACGGCCCCCGGTGGACGCGGCTTCGGACCACCGGGGGCCGCTTTCTTTTTCGGCTGGCCGCGACGTCTCGGTCTTCGCCGAGGTGGAAGACTGGTCCGTCGGCGGGCGCCGGCCCGCTCACCCCCGTCGCAAGGACCCCCGCCCCGTGATCGAACGCACCCGCACGCCCCGCTCCGCCCGCTTCTACGCCGTCTGCGTGGGCGTCGGACTCCTCGCCGGTCTCATGTCCGGTCTGTTCGGGGTCGGCGGCGGCACGGTCATCGTGCCGCTGCTCGTGCTGCTGCTCGGATTCGACCAGCGGTTCGCGGCCGGGACCTCGCTCGCGGCGATCGTGCCCACGGCATCCGTCGGTGTCATCACCTATGCGATCGACGGTCACGTCGCGTGGATTCCCGCGTTGATCCTCGCCGCGGGTGCGGTCGGCGGCGCGCAGATCGGCACATGGCTGCTCCCGAAGCTCTCGCAGACCGCGCTGCGCTGGTCGTTCGTCGCGTTCCTCGTCGCGGTGATCGTCAGCCTGTACTTCGTCATCCCCTCCCGGGATGCCGAGCTCGCCCTGACCTGGGTCACCGGGCCGAGCCTCCTCGCGCTCGGCGTGGTCACCGGGATCCTCGCGGGTCTGCTGGGTGTCGGCGGCGGGATCATCGTCGTCCCGGCGCTGCTGCTGCTGTTCGGGACGAGCGACCTCATCGCCCGCGGGACCTCGCTCCTCATGATGATCCCCACCGCGATCTCGGGGACCGTGGGGAACCTCCGTCGCTCGAACGTCGACCTCCGGGCGGCCGCGTGCGTCGGTATCGCGGCGTGCACCACGACCGCTCTGGGCGCCTCGCTCGCGAAGCTCGTCGACCCGTTCGTCGGCAACGTCCTCTTCTCGATCTTCCTCGTCTTCATCGCCACGCAGATGGCCGTGAAAGCCGTGCGCGGGCGCCACCAGCGCTGAGGCGGCGGAGGAGCGGTCGGTAGACTGACCCGGTGCCCGTGAACCCCGAACTGGTCGGACGTGTCTTCCCGCCGACCGCGCCGTATCTCGTCGGACGGGAGAAGGTGCGCGAGTTCGCCCGCGCCGTCTTCGCCGACGCCCCGCAGCACTCCGACCCCGAGGCGGCCCGCGCGCTCGGCTACGCCGACGTCGTCGCACCGCCGACGTTCGCGATGGTCGTGCAGGACCTCACGCTCCAGCAGCTGCTCGGCGACCCCGAGTCGGGCATCGAGCTCTCGCGGCTGGTCCACGCCGAGCAGCGCTTCCGGTACTCCCGGCCGATCGTGGCCGGCGACGAGCTCACCGCGACGTTGTCGGTGACCGGCATCCGGACCCTCGGGGCCAACGCGATGATCACGAGCGAGGCGGAGATCGTGGATGCCGACGGCGCCCACGTCGTGACGACGACCAGCGTCCTGCTGGCGGGGGAGGCCGACGCATGACCGCGTTCACCGTCGGAGACGTCGTCGCCGAACGCTCCGTGCACCTCACGCGCGAGTCGCTCGTGCGGTACGCCGGGGCGTCGGGCGACTTCAACCCCATCCACTACCGCGACGACGTCGCCGCCGAGGTCGGGCTGCCGGGCGTCCTCGCGCACGGCATGCTCACGATGGGCGTCGCGGTCGGGACGCTCGCCGAGGTGCTCGGCGACACCGGCCGCATCCTCGAGTACGGCGTGCGTTTCACGCGCCCCGTGGTCGTCGATCCCGTCGAGGGAGCAGACCTTCACGTCAGCGCCAAGGTGGGCGCGGTCGACGACGAGGCCGCCCGCATCGATCTCACCGTGACGCACGCGGGGACCACGGTCCTCGGCAAGGCGCAGGTGCGCGTGCGGCAGGCCTGATGCCCGACATCACCCCCGTCCCGCTCTCCGAGCTGACGACCCTCCGCGCCGGCGGCCTGCCCGAACGGACGATCGAGGCCCGCACGCCCGACGAGCTCGTATCGGTGCTCCGCGACCTGTGGGGCGCGGGCGAACCGTGGCTCGTCGTCGGCGGCGGCTCGAACCTCTTCGTCGGTGACGAGCCGTTCGAGGGCACGGTGGTGCTCGTGCGCACGTCCGGCATCGAGGAGCTGCCCGGTTCCCGCCCCGACACCGTGCGGCTGCGGGTGCAGGCCGGCCACGATTGGGACGCGCTCGTCGCCGAGACGGTGGCCCGCGGGCTCGCCGGCATCGAGGCGATGTCCGGCATTCCGGGGACGGTCGGCGCCGCTCCGGTGCAGAACATCGGAGCGTACGGCCAGGAGGTCGTGCAGACCCTGGTCGAGGTCGAGCTCCTCGACGAAGCCTCCGGCGAGGTCTCGACCGTCCCGGCATCCGATCTGGGGCTCGGCTTCCGCACGTCCGTTCTGAAGCAGCACTACGGCTCGGTCCCCGATCGCCCGGCCGTGATCCTGTCGGTCACGCTCGAACTCCAGCGCGTGGGTGACGGCGACCGTCCGATCGCGGGCGGCCAGCTGCGCGGAGCCCTGGGACTGGATGCCGACGCGGCGGTGTCGCTGCGCTGGATCCGCGAGCACGTGCTGGCGACCCGCGCGAGCAAGGGCATGGTGCTCGACCCCGAGGATCCCGACACGTGGAGCGCCGGGTCGTTCTTCCAGAACGCGATCGTCTCGGAGGCGTTCGCGCGGACGCTTCCCCCCGAGTGCCCGCGCTGGCCGCTGTCGCCCGCGATCGACCCGGTGACCGTGATCCCGCTCGCCGCCTTCGACGGCGTCGTGCCGACACCCGTGACGGAGCGCCGTGAGGTGAAGGTCAGCGCGGCGTGGCTCATCGAGCATGCGGGGCTGTCGCGCGGCTTCCGGTTCCCGCGCTCCCGCGCCGGCCTCTCGACCAAGCACACGCTCGCGCTCACCAACCGCGGCGGCGCGACGGCGGCCGAGATCGCCGAGCTCGCCCGTTTCGTGCAGAACCGCGTCCAGTCCGAATTCGGCCTGCTGCTGCAGCCCGAGCCGGTGCTGGTCAACGTCGAGCTGTAGCGAGCAGTTGCTTCGCGCGCGAGTCGCCAAGATTTGTCGCTTGCGGCGGGGCGGAGGCGACAAATCTTGGCGAGTCACGGGTGTGCTCGCGCGAGCAGGCGGCGGATGCGCATCAGCAGCGCGTGAGGGGCATCGAAGTCGCGCGCCGTGACCACCGTCACGCGGTAGCCGAGCGACTCCAGCTCGGCGCGGCGGGATTGGTCGCGGCTCCACTGTCGCGGGTCGCGGTGGTAGTCGCCGTCGTACTCGATGACCAGGCGCGCATCGCGGTAGAGCAGGTCGACGCGCGCCACGAATCGATGCCCGTCGAAGATCTCCACGTTGCTCTCGGGTACGGGGAGTCCGGCTTGGATAAGAAGGACACGGAGCTCGCTCTCCCTCGGTGACTCTGCCCGGTCGTCAGCGAAGTCGACGGCGAGCCGGCGCCGACGTGATCCTCGGCCGCCGAGGAATCGTCGGTGCATCCGCTCGAGGTCCGCGCGCGTCGCGAGTGGATCGCGGCGCGACAGCAATCTGTCCGAGATCGCGGTCAAGGCGCCGACGTCGAGTGCCTCCGCAAGCTCGGCCCACGTCCGTAACGGCGAGCTGCAGCGGATGCCCTCGACTTCGACGATGTCGGATGCCTCGACGGTGAGCGCGCGGCCGGTTACACCCGGGCGGCGAATGCGATTGCATCCGCTCGGCACGCCGATGGTCGGGGACTCTCTCGCGGCTCGGTCGAGCGACGCGGGGAGAGGGAGCCCCAGCAGGACTGCCGCGGAGGGGCCGCACACGAACGCATGGTCCGGCAGAGCGCGCATCAATGCGCTCAGACGCTGCAGCTCAGTGGCGTCCGTTTCGACCCGAGTCCCTGAGTACGGGGTATCCCACCTCACCGAGCGAAGGCTGCTGGGGGACAGCCCGTACGCCCTTGCCTCAGCG
Organism: Microbacterium sp. B19; assembly: GCF_000333395.1. Classification (GTDB taxonomy): domain Bacteria; phylum Actinomycetota; class Actinomycetes; order Actinomycetales; family Microbacteriaceae; genus Microbacterium. Next base: position 2,636 of record NZ_BADA01000356.1, on the reverse strand, counting down.
AGGGTGAACGCGGTCGTGGGTCCGGTCGGGCGGTGCGATCGTGGCATCCGCCGATCATGCCGCGCCGATCCGCGGCCCCGCCCTGGTTATCCCCATGTGGAGGAGGGTCCACCCGCGTGAGTCGCCAGGATTTGTTGTCTCCGCGGAAGCAGAGGCGACAAATCCTGGCGACTCACGCGAGAGAAACGCTTAGGAGAACAGGCGCTGGAGGCGGCGGACGCCCTCCAGCAGTTCCTCGTCGCCGAGGGCGTAGGACAGGCGCAGGTAGCCGCTCGGGCCGAAGGCCTCGCCGGGGACGACGGCGACCTCGGCCTTCTCGAGGATCAGGTCGGCGAGCTCGAGCGAGGTCGTCGGGGTGACGCCGTCCCACTCGCGGTTCAGCAGGCCGCGGACGTCAGGGTAGACGTAGAACGCGCCGAGCGGGTTCGGCACCTCGACGCCGTCGATCTTCGCCAACTCCGACACGATGAGGCGGCGGCGTCGGTCGAACGCCTCGCGGAACTGCTCGGCCTCGTCCTGCGGCCCGTTGAGCGCCGCGGCAGCGGCGATCTGCGCGATGTTGTTGACGTTGCTGGACAGGTGCGACTGCAGGTTGCCGGCGAGCTTGATGGCATCCGCGGGTCCGATCATCCAGCCCACGCGCCATCCGGTCATGGCGTACGTCTTCGCGACCCGTTGACGAGGATCGTCTGCCCGGCGAGCTCGGGCACGGCCTCGACGATCGACACCGCGCGGGCGCCCTCGTACGTGAGGTTCTGGTAGATCTCGTCGGTGATGACCCAGATGCCGTGCTCGAGGGCCCAGCGGCCGATCTCCGCCGTCTCCTCGGGCGTATAGACCGAGCCGGTGGGGTTCGAGGGGGAGACGAACACCAGGACGGTGGTCTTCTCGGTGCGGGCGGCCTCGAGCTGCGCGACGGTGACCTTGTAGTCCTGGTCGGCACCCGCGAACACCTCGACGGGGATGCCGTCGGCGAGGGCGATCGCCTCGGGGTAGGTCGTCCAGTACGGCGCGGGGAGCAGCACCTCGTCGCCGGGGTTCACCACGGTCTGGAACGCCTGGTAGACGGCCTGCTTGCCGCCGTTGGTCACGATGATCTGCGACGGCGCGACTTCGAGGCCCGAGTCCCGCAGCGTCTTCGCGGCGATGGCCTCGCGCAGCACGGGGAGTCCGGCGGCGGGGGTGTAGCGGAAGTTCGCGGGGTTGTGCAGCGCTTCGGCCGCGGCATCCACGACGAACTGCGGGGTCGCGAAGTCGGGCTCACCGGCGGCGTAGGAGATGACGGGGCGGCCGGCGGCCTTGAGGGCCTTGGCCTTGGCGTCGACCTTCAGGGTCGCGGATTCGGCGATGGCGGAGAGCTTGCGGGAGAGCGGAGCACGGTCGGTCACGGCGTAGAGCCTACTCGGCGCGCCCGGGATGCCGGAGGCTCGGGGCGTCTCGCGAGGCGCGAGAACGGCGCCGCGTCAGACGCTCGTGGAGAAGAGCACCCAGAGCACGGGCAGGACGAGGAGGACGCCGAGGGTCGCACCGATGATCGAGAGGGTGGGCCGGCGGCCCGCCCGTACGCGCAGGACGATGCCGATCGTTGCGACGATCACGATGACCACTCCGAGGAAAGCCATGATCGGGAGCAGCACGATGCCGAGCCACCAGATCGCGTTCATGCCCGGAGCGAGCCCGATGAGGAAGATCATGAGCGCGGGCAGCAGGATGATCGCCGCGAGGATGATCGCGACGATGCCGAAGCCGTCGCTCGCGCGACGACCCGCCGGGGAGACAGAGGCCATGCGGTCACGGTAGCGCGTGGCGGGCGGGCTGTCGCCGGTGCGTTAGCGTGGCGTCGTGACAGTAGGGGCCCCGGATCGGACGCGCGTGCATCGTCGGGGGCTCGGCACACTGCTGCGGATCGGGCTCGCGACCGCGATCGTCGGGGTGAGCACCGGCCTGGCCGTACTGCTGCTCGTCTGGATCGTGCACACGATCGAGCATCTCGTGTGGGGGCACGACGAAGGCCCGTTCCTGGACGGCTTGGCGTACCCGTCGGTGTGGTGGCTGCCCATCGCGACCGTGGGCGGCGCGGGTGTCGTCGCGGCGCTCGGCTGGTACCTGCTGCGCCGTTTCGGTCGCAGGATCGCGACGGTCGAGCAGGGCGTCGCGGGCGCGCACATGCCCTGGTGGGAGACGCTCGCCGACACCGTGATCCAGGTCACCTCGGTCGCCCTCGGCGCCTCGATCGGCAAGGAGGTGGCGCCGCGCGAACTCTCCGCGATGGCCGGATCGAAGATCGTGCGGTGGTTCCGCCTCGACGCGCGTTGGGGACGCATCCTCATCGCCGCCGCCGCGGGCGCGGGTCTCGCCGCGGTGTACAACGTGCCGCTGGGCGGAGCGCTCTTCGCGATCGAGATCCTGCTCGCGCAGTTCAGCGTCGGCGCCGCGGTCGTCGCGCTCGCCGTGAGCGCGATCGCGACCCTCGTCGCGCGGCCGCTGGTCGGGGACGACTCGCTGTATCACGTGGCATCCCTCGACGTGAACGCGTCGCTCATCGTGGCGGCGATCCTTATCGGACCGCTGATGGGGTGGGGCGCGACGAGCTTCGGGGGCGTGACGTCGCTCCTGGCGAAGGTCCGCCCGACGGG
>NZ_BADA01000357.1 GCF_000333395.1 Microbacterium sp. B19 | reverse complement strand
GGCCATGACGGCGGCGGTCCCCGGCATCCCGGCGAGCACCTCCGACACCCCGCCGATGTCGAACGCGGCCACGGGCGTTCCGGTGATGAGCGCCTCGGCGATCACCAGGCCCGAACGGCTCCTCCCACATCGGCGTCACGAGCGCGACGGCCGAGGCGCCGACGAGTCGGCAGAGATCGGGCTGGTGCAGCCGGCTCGACTGTGGTGACGTACACGGATCCGCAGGTGGCGCTCGTGGACCTGCTGACGAAGGATGCCGCCACCACGCGCCGCTGGATCCTCGACGTCCTGGGGCCTTACGCCGCTCCGGGGGAGCAGGCCCGGGTGGCTCGCGAGACGCTCGCCGTCTACTTCTCGTGCGGCGAGAACGCCGTACGCGCCGCGGAGCTCCTCGGCGTCCATCGCAACACCGTGCGCCAGCGCGTCGATCGCTTCTGGAAGGGCCGCGAGTCGCACTCGTCGGACGGGCTCCAGATCGCGCTGGCCCTTCGCGTCTACGACGACTTGCCCGTCGAGAGCTGAGGGCCGCCGGCCGCTCGCGTGCGACGTCAGCGCATCCGGCTCTTCTTCGCCTTGTTGCCACAGGTGTTCATCGAGCACCAGCGTCGGCTTCCGCCGCGGCTCGTGTCCAAGAAGAGGCCCGCGCAGTCCGGGCCTTCGCACGTCTTCACCCGGGCGGGGGCACCGCCGAGCGCCCGAATGGCGTCGTGAGCGATGACGGCCAGAGCGTCGGTCAGGTGGTCCGGCCCGGTCAGTCTCCACCGATCCTGGCCGGACTCCCAGGCCGGAACGGGCCTTCCGGCTGCGGCCGCCTCGTTGATCGTCCGCACATCCTCCTCGGTTGGGGTGAGGCTGCGGGCGACCGCGGCTCCCGCACGATAGATCGCCTCGCGCAGATGAAGGGCGCGGTCGAGGTCGGTGGGCGTGGCCTCCCGTCCGGGGTCGAGATCGTTGGCTGCGAGCCACAGGACGAGCCGGGACGGCTCGGTCAGCCGCTCGATCGGTACACCGGATCTTCGGCTCACGGTGGCGGTGTAGCGGAACGCCACCTGCTCGTTGTCGAGCCGGGCCGCGGAGCGGCATGCCGCGCATGGGGTCGGATACCTCGCCGCCCCGGTCTTCGGGCGGGTGCCGGTCGCCGAGGCCGGTCAGCTGAGCATCCTCGCCGGCGGTCCGGACGACCTGATCGACCAGGTACAGCCGATCTTCGACGTCATCGGCTCGCGGACCTGGCGTCTCGGCGACCTCCCGGAACAGGCGAATGCGGTCAAGGTGCTCGGCAACTACATGGTCGCGTGCGTCATCCGGTCGCTGGGCGAGACGGTGGGTGTCGCCGAGCGCGCCGGCATCGATGCGGCCGGCGTGATCGACCTGCTCACGGCCACGCTGTTTCCCGGAGCCGTCTACGCCTCCTACGGGCAACTCATCGCGCAGCGACGCTATCGACCCGCGGGATTCACGACGTCCTTGGGGCGCAAGGACCTGCATCTCGCCCTGGATGCCGCCGACGGTCTCGGCGTCCGTCTGCCTTTCGGGGAGGTCCTGCGCACCGTGTTCGCGGATGCCGTCGCGGAGGGGCGCGGGAACGACGACTGAGCCGTCATCGCCGAGTGGCAGCGCCAACAGCCGACGTCTTAGAGCCGTCTGAGAACCGACCCGCGATCATCCCGGTCATGACTTCGAGCGCCCGACCGTCCCGCGTCCCGGACCCCTCGCCGCTGTTCTGGGTCGCCAAAGCCGCCTCCACCGCGCTGGGGGAGGCGGTGTCCGACTTCTCGATCCGCGCGCTCGATCCGGTCGTCGCCGTGCTGCTCGGGTTCGTGCTGTTCGTCGTCGCGCTCGCGTGGCAGCTGACGCGCCACCGGTACGTCCCGGTCGCCTACTGGCTGGCGGTCGCCGCGGTCGGCGTCTTCGGGACCATGGCGGCCGACGTCGCGCACGTCGTGATCGGCCTGCCGTATCTCGCGTCGGCGGCGCTGTACGCGATCGCGCTCGCGGCGGTCTTCGTGTTCTGGCGGCGGAGCGAGGGCACGCTGTCCGTGCACGAGGTCACCACGACCCGACGCGAGCTCTTCTACTGGGCGGCCGTGGTGGCGACGTTCGCCCTCGGAACGGCCGCGGGGGACCTGACGGCCGTGACGTTCGACCTCGGTTACTTCCCCTCGATCATCGTGTTCGCGGTGCTCATCGTCATCCCGGTGGTCGGATGGCGGATGGCCTGGTGGACCGGCGTTTTCGCGTTCTGGTTCGCCTACGTCCTGACGCGACCGCTGGGCGCGTCGGTGGCGGACTGGCTCGGCAAGCCCGCCACCGAGGGCGGTGTCGGCGTCGGAACCGGGTGGGTGTCCCTCGCTCTGACGGTGGTGATGGTCGTTCTCGTGGCGGTGATGCAGGCGGCTGTGGGTGCCGCGCGCCGCGCGGATCGCGCGGACAGCATGCGGCTGCCCCTGTCCTGAGGCGCGGATCAGTGCTTTCTTAGAGCCGCGGGCGCATGCTCGTGGCATCCGGATCGATTCCGGGCGACGCGACCCGGGCGCCGCCGGTCGCACCGGAGAGAGCAGAGGACATGAGCACACCCGCCGCCGGTCGCCCCCGGCTGCTGCTGATTGAGGACGACGAGCAGCTCGGCCCCGTGATGGCCACGGTCCTCGACGAGGTCTACGAGGTGACGCTCGTCGCGGACGGCGGCGAGGCGCTCGACATCGCCGACGCCCGGACATTCGACGTGATCGTCGTGGACCGGCGCCTGCCCACCGTCGACGGGCTCACGATCGTGGAGACCCTGCGCCGGGCCGGATCCCGCATCCCGATGCTCATCCTCACGGCACTCGGCACCGTGCAGGACAAGGTGCGGGGATTGGATGCCGGCGCCAACGACTACCTCGTCAAACCGTTCGAGTTCGACGAGCTCTTCGCGCGGCTGCGCGCGATCCGCCGGGTCAGCAACGGTGAGGGGCCGTTCGTGCGCGTGGGGGAGTGGGAGTTCTACCCCGAGTCGCGGGCGGTGTACTCGCCGTACGACGGCCGCATCATCCTCACGGAGCGCGAGAACGCGCTGCTCCGGCTCCTGGCCGTCCACCCCGAGCGGACGTTCTCGCGCGAGGACATCCTGCGCGAGGTCTTCTCGCCCGACGACACCCCCGGCGCCGTGGACACGTACGTCCACTACCTCCCGCAGGAAGACGACCCCGCGATCGTGCAGACGGTGCGCGGACGCGGTTACCGGCTGGGGCTGCTGTGAGACGAGTCCTCGACGCCGACGCCCGGCTCGTCCGCTCCGCCGCCTGGGGGGTGGCGCTCACGATCACGGGGGCCGTATCGGTACTCGTGCTGGCCGTCA
>NZ_BADA01000358.1 GCF_000333395.1 Microbacterium sp. B19 | reverse complement strand
CGGCCGCCGCGACGACGGCGACGGCGCTCCATCGGGTCTTTCTCATCGTGTTCCTCCTCGAACGGGCGCCCCTCATCGGGCGCGGTGTCCCGGTTAGTTTAAGCGCATAACCTTCGGTACGGCAACCGGCCCGGTCGGTCGAGCGCCCACGATCCGGCCCACCGCCCACGACACGGTCGCCCGGAACGGGCGCGCTCGGCCGGATCGTGGGCGCTCGACGGCAGCGAGGACCGCAGGCGGCCGGACCCCCGGCCAGACCCCCGGCCGTGAGGCCTCAGGCGGGAGGCTCGAGGTATCCGCGAACGAATTCGGCGAAGTGCGCGGGCATGTCGACCGACGGGTCGAGGAGCCACTGCTGCTGCAGCCCGTCCATCACGGCGCTGAGCAGCC
>NZ_BADA01000359.1 GCF_000333395.1 Microbacterium sp. B19 | reverse complement strand
TATTTTACGCTGTCTGCGCATTTTTCCCATCATCGGGCTCGACTGGTGTAGAGATAGCCCTCCGAATACAACGCTGCCAACCGCATGTCCGCTACCGCGAAGAAACCCCGCCAAGAGGCGTCGAAGAAAAAATCCGCGCCCGCCGCCAAGCCCGAGAACAAGCTGGCCAAGCTGGGCTTGCACAATGACATGGACCTGGTGCTGCACCTGCCGCTGCGCTATGAGGATGAAACCACGCTCATGAGCATCGCCCAGGCTTCCCTGCGCGGCTTGCAGACGGTGCAGGTGGAAGGCGTGGTCAACGCCTGTGAAGTGCAGTTCCGCCCGCGCCGGCAATTGATCGTGACCATC
>NZ_BADA01000360.1 GCF_000333395.1 Microbacterium sp. B19 | reverse complement strand
GGGGGTGGATTCCCAGCCCCCTGGCATCCATCCCGATCGTGCCGTAGGCGCCCGACGTGGGTCTACCCCGCCCACCCGGTCGCGGGCTCGTCGCCGGGGACGATGCCGACGCTCGGCGAGCGGAACCGCCGCTGATACGCCGACGGCGTCGTGCGGTAGCGCTCGACGAACGCGCGGCGGAGCGCTGCGGCGGACGAGAAGCCCGCGGCCGCGGCGGACTCGGCGACCGTGCGTCCGTTCTCGAGCTGGTTGACGGCGAGTTCCAGCCGCAGCGAGGCGATGTACGCGCTCGGCGTGACGCCCAACTCCTCGCGGAGGACGCGGGTCAGGTGCCGCGGACTGACGTTGACGTGCGCGGCGAGCTCGGTCACGGTCGTCGGCCGCGTCGGGTCGTTCGCGACGTACTCCGCCACCGCCTGCGCGAGCGGGGTGCGCGGAGCCGGGAGCTTCAGCGCCGCCGAGAACTGCGACTGCCCCGCCGAGCGGCGCATGTACACCAGCAGGTGCTGCGCGACGCTGCGCGCGACGTCGGTGCCGAGATCCTCCTCGAGCAGCGCGAGCGCGAGGTCGATCCCCGCCGCCACGCCCGCCGACGTGTAGACGTCGCCCTGGCGCGTGTAGATGCGCTCGGAGTCCACCTCGATGAGCGGGTAGCGGTCGGCGAGCATGTCGGCGAACTTCCAGTGCGTGGTCGCCGGGAAGCCGTCGAGCAGACCCGTCGCCGCCAGTCCGAACGCACCGCTGCAGATCGACGCGACGCGGCGCGATCTCTGCGCGAGCGACAGGATCGCCGCGCGCAGCTCGGGGTCGTCGAAGACCGCGGGGGCCCGCTCGCTGCCGGGGATGATCACGGTGTCGAGCGGTCCGCTGTCGGCCGCCGCCCCGTCGACGCCCAGGCGCAGCCCCATGAACGCCTCGACGCCCTCCCCGTCCCGTGAGAAGAACAGGATCTCGTACGCGTCGGTCGTGAGGTTCGCCTCGGAGAACACCTCCGCCGGACCGACGAAGTCCAACGCCTTCACCCCGTCGAACAGAAGGAAGCCGATGCGGCGACGTCCGGCATCCATGTCGTGTCCTCCGGGTGGTTCACGGGCGAGGGGATGGCTCCACCCTCCCACCGATCGGGCTCGAGCACACGGCGATCTCTTCCGACAGGTGTCGCACGGGAGTCTCGACACCTGCCCGTGCCGGGGCCGTAACCCGGAGCGTACGGTGACCGGCACGGCATCCCCGCCGCCCGCGAGAGGAACGCACCGACATGTCCGCATCCCCCACCATCGTCCTCGTCCACGGAGCGTTCGCCGACTCCGCGAGCTGGGCCCCCGTCACCCGTCTGCTGCTGGACGAGGGGTACACCGTGCGCGTGCCCGCGGTGCCCAACCGAAGCCTGCTCGGCGACGCCGAGTACATCCGCTCGGTCGTCGAGCACATCGAGGGACCGGTGATCCTCGCCGGGCACTCGTACGGCGGGGCCGTCATCACGGTGGCAGGCGTCGCCGAGAACGTCGTCGGCCTCGTCTACGTCTCCGGCTACGCGCTCGAGGAGGGGGAGAGCCTCGGCCAGCTGCAGGGCGGCTTCCCCGACTCCGACCTCGCCCAGCACCTCGTCTACACGCCGTTCCCGGTGGTCGGGGCCGAGGACGGCATCGACGTCTCGGTCGAGATCGCCGCGTTCCCCGACGTCTTCGCCGCCGGTGTCTCGCGCGAGACCACCGAGGTGCTCGCGGTGTCGCAGCGGCCGCTCACGGCGCTCGCGTTCGGTGAGGCCGCGCCCGTCGCCGCGTGGAAGACGAAGCCCGCGTGGGGCATCGTCTCGTCGGCCGACCACACCATCAACCCCGACGTCGAGCGCTTCGGCTACCAGCGCGCGGGCCTCCGCTCGGTCATCGAGCTCGACGCCCCGCACCTCGTGATGCAGTCCCACCCCGCCGAGGTCGCGAAGGTGATCACCGACGCGATCGCCGAACTGGGCTGATCGGACTCCCCATGGCGTTCGAGCGGAACGGCGCGGCGGCGCAGATCGACACCGCCGTCGCGCCGAGCGGCACCGGCTGTCTCGAGTGCGATCGCATCGGCGGCTGGTGGGTGCACCTGCGGCGGTGCGCCGCGTGCGGGCACGTGGGGTGCTGCGACTCCTCGCTGCACCGCCACGCGACCGCGCACGCCGAGGCCGCCGGGCACCGGTACATCCAGAGCTTCGAGCCGGGCGAGGACTGGTGGTGGGACTTCGCCCTGGGCGAGGCCGTGCAAGGACCGCCCCTGGCCCCGCCCACCTCGCATCCCGCCGATCAGTCCGTTCCGGGGCCGGCCGACCGTCTCCCGGAGGACTGGGAGGCGCAGTTGGATGCCGCCCGGCGCGGGGGCGCGTGACGGGGTCGCCCCGCGCTGGCTCGGCGTGGCGCGTGACGCGGCGCCGGGGCGTGGCATCCGGTGCTCTGTTTCGGCGACCGGGGCCGGCTGCCGGCGCGGGGCCCGTCCTCGCGGCCGGGGCCGGAGGCGCTCAGGCCGGGTCGAGGCGCAGGACCGTGGCCGACTCGCCGACGCGGAGGTCGTCGACGACGCGCAGCGTGCGCGCCACGTCGTCGACGGCCCCGATGACGGTGCCGAAGCGCTCGCGGTCGGCGCACACGGCGGTGACCGTGACGAAGTGCGCCCCGGTGTCCCACGTGTAGGTCGCGAACGGCGGGGTCCGCGCGTCGGTGGGGAGCGGCATCGCGAGCTTCTCGCCGACGCCGAGGTGCGGATTTCGGAACGACTCGGTGTCGTCGTACTCCATGGGCATCATCGCGCGGGCGGCGCGCAGCTGCGGCGTCGCCTCCTGCAGCTGCGCCATCACGACCAGGAGGTCGGGGTCGCTCCGCCACACCCACACGAGCACGCGCCCGGCGGCGCGGCGCATGAGGAGTGGCGCCGCCTGGCTCGCCACCCAGGCGAAAACACCGCTGCCGGGACGCTCGGTCGCGCCGACCGCGCGGTTCGCCTGCGTCAGCAGCATCCGGATCGCCGCCTTGCGGTGACGCCTCCCGCGCAGGCCCAGCGAGCCGGTCACGGGGACCCAGAGTGCGGCGGAGGCGTCGGCCTGGAGTCGAGGCATGGCCCCAGCCTACGAGCCCGGATGCCGGGATGCCGGGCCTGTCGTACGCCCTCGGCGGAAGCGCTCCCGCAATGTCGGAGGTTCGTGCCACTCTGGTTTTCGCGGTGGCCGCGCCGCACCGATCTGACACCCGGAGAACGCCGTGCTCGGAAAGCTCCTCATCCGCTATCTCTCGCGATATCGCTGGCTCCTCGTCGCCATCCTCCTCTTCCAGGCGGCGTCGGCCGTCGCGACGTTGTACCTGCCGCGATTGAACGCCGACATCATCAACCTCGGCGTCGCCCGCGGCGACACCGGGTACATCTGGTCGCGCGGGGCGATCATGCTGGTCATCTCGCTCGGGCAGATCACGGCATCCGTGATCGCCACGTACTTCGCCGCGCGGGCCGCCATGTCCGCGGGGCGCGATATCCGCCGCGACGTCTTCGAGCGCGTGAGCGGGTTCTCCGAGCGCGAGCTGTCGCAGTTCGGCGCCGGCTCGCTCATCACGCGCAACACCAACGACGTCCAGCAGGTGCAGATGCTGGCGATGATGGGCGCGACGATGCTCGTGAGCGCGCCGCTCCTCGCCATCGGCGGCATCATCATGGCGCTGCAGCAGGACGTCGGGCTGAGCTGGCTGATCGGCGTCGCCGTCCCGGTGCTGCTCGTGCTGGTCGCGCTGATCATCGCGCGCATGGTGCCGCTGTTCCGCAGCTACCAGACCAAGCTCGACGCCGTGAACCGCGTCATGCGCGAGCAGCTCACCGGCGTCCGCGTCGTACGCGCGTTCGTGCGCGAGCGCATCGAAGAGGAGCGCTTCCGCGGCGCGAACACCGACATCCTCGTCGTCGGCCGCAAGGTGGGGTCGCTCTTCGTCCTCCTGTTCCCGCTCGCGATGCTCGTGCTGAACGTCACCGTGGTCGGCGTCATCTGGTTCGGTGGCATCCAGGTGGATGCCGGTGGTGTCGAGATCGGCACGCTGTTCGCCTTCATCCAGTACGTGGCGCAGATCCTCGGCGGCGTGCTCATGGCGAGCTTCATGACGGTGATGATCCCCCGTGCCGCGGTATCGGCCGAGCGCATCGGCGAGGTCCTCGACAGCACCTCGACGCTGGAGCGCCCCGCGAACCCGGTCTCCGCCTTCCCCGCGCCCGGCGAGGTCGTGTTCGACGACGTCGCCTTCTCGTACCCCGGTGCCGAAGCCCCCGTGGTGTCGGGCATCAGCTTCACGGCCGCCCCGGGCGAGACAGTCGCGATCGTCGGTTCCACGGGCGCCGGCAAGACCACGCTCATCTCCCTCATCCCGCGCCTCTTCGACGTCACCGGCGGCGCCGTGCGGGTCGGTGGGGTCGACGTGCGGGAGGCCGACCTCGACGAGCTGTGGCGGGGCATCGGTCTCGTGCCGCAGCGACCGTTCCTGTTCAGCGGCACCGTGGCATCCAATCTCCGCTTCGGACGAGAGGACGCCACCGACGACGAGCTGTGGCGCGCGCTCGAGATCGCGCAGGGCCGCGACTTCGTGGCGGAGATGGAGGGCGGGCTGGACGCCCGCATCGCGCAGGGCGGCACGAACGTCTCGGGCGGCCAGCGGCAGCGCCTCGCGATCGCCCGGGCAATCGTGCACCGCCCGCGGGTCCTCGTGTTCGACGACTCGTTCTCGGCGCTCGATCTGACGACCGACGCCCGATTGCGAAAGGCGCTGTGGGACGAGCTGCCCGAAGTGACGAAGATCGTCGTGGCGCAGCGCGTGTCCACGATCACCGGGGCCGACCGCATCGTCGTGCTGGAGGACGGCCGCATGGTCGGACTCGGCACGCACGACGAACTGGTGCAGACGAGCCCCACCTACCGCGAGATCGTCGAGTCGCAGCTGGGGGTGGAAGCATGAGCACCCCCGACGCCCTCACCGAGGAAGAACGCGCCGAACTCGAGCTCGCCGAACAGGCGCGCCAGGGCTCCGGCGACTGGAACAGCGTCGCGCCCGGCAAGGCCGCGGCCTTCGGACCGAGCTTCCGCCGACTCCTCGGCCTCCTGCGGCCCTACGCCTGGGCGTTCGCCTTCGTCTCGTTCCTCGGGGCGATCGGCGTCGTGCTCGCGGTGCTCGCCCCGCGCGTCCTCGGCAACGCCACGAACATCATCTTCGAGGGCGTGGTCTCGAAGTCGCTCGCCCAGGGCTTCCCCGAGGGGACGCCGAAGGACACCGTCGTCGAGGCCCTGCGTTCGGCGGGTCAGGGCGACATCGCCAACATCGTCGCGGCGATGGACAACTTCCAGGTCGGCGCCGGCGTCGACTTCGACGCCCTGCGCATCGTGATCGTGACGGTGCTCGCGATCTACGTGGGCTCGTCTCTGCTCTCGTGGATCCAGGGCTACGTGATCAACGTGATCATGGTGCGCACGATGTGGCGCCTGCGCGAAGACGTCGAGGCCAAGATCAACCGCCTGCCGCTGTCCTACTTCGACAAGGTGCAGCGCGGCGAGCTGATCTCGCGCGTCACCAACGACATCGACAACATCACGCAGACGATGCAGCAGTCGCTCTCGAGCGCCCTGACCTCCGTGCTGACGGTGCTCGGCGTGCTCATCATGATGTTCAGCATCTCGTGGCAGCTCGCGCTCGTCGCCCTGGTGTCGCTGCCGCTCATGGCCGTGATCTTCGGCGTCATCGGCCCGCGGTCGCAGAAGGCCTTCGGCGAGCAGTGGAAGAAGGTCGGTCGCCTCAACGCCCGCGTCGAGGAGTCGTTCTCCGGTCACGCGCTCGTGAAGGTCTACGGTCGCGAGAAGGACGCGCGCGAGAAGTTCGAGGTCGAGAACGAGGAGCTGTTCGAGGCGAGCTTCCGGGCCCAGTTCCTCTCCGGCATGATCATGCCCGGCATGATGTTCGTCGGGAACCTGACGTACGTGGGCATCGCGGTCCTGGGCGGTCTGATGGTCGCCGGCGGGCAGATCCGCCTCGGCGACGTGCAGGCGTTCATCCAGTACTCGCAGCAGTTCACGCAGCCGCTGTCGCAGCTCGGTGGCATGGCGGCGGTCGTGCAGTCCGGCACCGCCTCGGCAGAGCGCGTGTTCGCGCTGCTCGACGCCGACGAGCAGGACCCGGATGCCGCCGACGCCCCCGCCCACGTCGAGGGGCGCGGCGTCATCGAGTTCGAGTCGGTCCGCTTCTCGTACACGCCCGACCGGCCGCTCATCCGCGACCTGTCTTTCCGCGTCGAGCCGGGGCAGACCGTGGCGATCGTCGGCCCGACCGGTGCCGGCAAGACCACGCTGGTGAACCTCATCATGCGGTTCTACGAGCTCGACGGCGGTCGCATCCTGCTCGACGGGCAGGACATCGCCGAACTGCGCCGCGACGACGTGCGCTCGCGCACCGGCATGGTGCTCCAGGATCCGTGGCTGTTCGCGGGCACGATCCGCGACAACATCCGGTACGGCCGCGAGTCGGCGACCGACGACGAGATCGTCGAGGCCGCCGTCGCCACCCGCGTCGATCAGTTCGTGCACTCGCTGCCCGAGGGCTACGACACGGTGCTCGACGAAGATGCGGCGAACGTCTCGGCGGGCGAGAAGCAGCTCATCACGATCGCGCGGGCGTTCGTCGCGCGGCCGTCGGTGCTGATCCTCGACGAGGCGACGTCGTCGGTCGACACGCGCACCGAGCTGCTCCTGCAGCAGGCGATGGCGGCCCTCCGCGAGGGCCGCACGTCCTTCGTCATCGCGCACCGGCTCTCGACGATCCGCGACGCCGACCTCATCCTCGTGATGGAGCACGGCGACATCGTCGAGCAGGGTTCGCACGATGAGCTCATCGCCGCGCACGGCGCGTACTGGCGGCTGTACCAGTCGCAGTTCGAGGCCGCAGCGGGCGACGACGCGGCCTCTCCCGAGGCGGATCCGGCCGCGGCGCGCAGCTGACACCGTGAGGCGCCGCGGCCGGGCATCCGGCCGCGGCGCCCACCGTGCCCGCAGTGTCGACCGTGCCCGCAGTGTCGCCGTGCCCGCCGCGCCGACCGCGCCGGCAGTGTCGCCGTGCCCGCCGCGTCGACCGCGCCGACCCGCGCCGCGTCGTGTCGCGTCACCCGCCGTCATCCGCTGCCCGGTCGTCGCGGCATCCAGGGGACCGAAAAACCCCTCGGGTACAGTTGGAGCGCGCATGCACCGCACAGTGCGACCCGTTCCGCCGCACAGATAGGCCTCACCACCCGTGACCACTCCTGCGACGCCCGCTCCCTCGTCCTCGGATGACCGCCCGCTCAGGGTGCTGATCGGAGCCGACACCTTCCTTCCGCACGTCAACGGTGCGGCCCGCTTCGCCGAACGCCTCGCGGCCGGCCTCGTCCGACGCGGCCACGACGTCCACGTCGCGGCCCCCAGCGTCGGCCACGGCAACGCCGGCGTCTTCACCGAGGTGATCGAGGGCGAGCCGATGACGATGCACCGCCTCCCGGCCTACCGCTTCCTCCCGCACGACTGGCTGACGTTCGTCCTGCCGTGGCGGTCGAAGCACTACGCCCGACGGGTGCTCGACGAGGTGAAGCCCGACGTCGTGCACATCCAGTCGCACATCGTGATCGGCCGCGGTCTCGCCCGCGAAGCCCGCAAGCGCGGCATCCCGCTCGTCGCCACGAACCACGTGATGGCCGAGAACATCCTCGACTTCACGACACTGCCCGACTTCCTCGACCGCATCTTCGTCAAGCTCGCGTGGGCCGACGCGAAGCGCACGTTCGCTCTCACGCGGGCGGTCACCACTCCCACGCGGCGCGCCGCGGACTTCCTCGAGTCCACGCTCGACATCGACGGCGTCATCCCGATCTCGTGCGGAATCGATCGCGCGAACTACACGGCCGATCTCGAGCCGCGTGACGCGAACCGCATCCTCTTCGTCGGGCGCCTCACGACCGAGAAGGGCATCGACGTCGTGCTCCGCGCGCTCGCGCGGCTCGACCCCGCGCTCGACGCGACGTTCGACATCGTCGGCGGCGGCGACCAGCGCCGCAACCTCGAGCAGCTGGCCGGCCAGCTCGGCATCGCCGATCGGGTGACCTTCCACGGGCATGCCTCCGAGGAGGAGCTGCGTGCGCTCTACACGCGCGCGAGCGTCTTGGCGATCGCCTCGATCGCGGAACTCCAGTCGATCGCGAAAGATGGAGGCCATGGCATCCGGTCTGCCGATCGTCGCCGCGAACGC
>NZ_BADA01000361.1 GCF_000333395.1 Microbacterium sp. B19 | reverse complement strand
CCGAGGGTGCCAGGGGTTTGGGGCGTGTTTGCGTGGTTGGGGCGTGATTCTTGCGCCCCAAACGGAGGAATGCGCCCCAAACCTCGATGGGTGCCCGGATGCCGTAGGCCCGGATGCCGCGGGGCGGATGCCGCGGGGCGGGGGCCGCGGGGCCGGGGTCGCGGTGCGGGGTCTCGCTGCGACACACGTGAGGGTGAGATGCGTTTGGGGCGTGTTTGTGTGTTTGGGGCGTGGTTTTTGCGCCCCGAAGGGAGGGATGCGCCCCAAACCTCGATGGGCGCCCGGACGCCGCAGGCCCGGACGCCGCGGGCCCGGATGCCGCGGGGCAGGGTCGCGGGCCGGGGTCGCGGTGCGGGGTCTCGCTGCGACACACGTGAGGGTGGCAGGGGTTTGGGGCGTCTTTGTGTGTTTGGGGCGTGGTTTTTGCGCCCCGAAGGGAGGAATGCGCCCCAACCCCCACGGGCGGCGGGATGCCGCGGGCCTGGCGCCAGAAGTTGAGCCAATCCATATCAAGTCTGCTTGACGCCCCGAGAGGGCTGCGCTAGCCTTGAGTCATCGCGGCTCAACCCGCGCAGCAGACTTCAGAAGCAACCCCGAGTCGTGGCATCCGCCCGGCTCATGATCAAGGAGACACATATGCCACGTGCAGTGGGAATCGACCTCGGGACGACCAACTCCGTCGTGAGCGTGCTCGAGGGTGGCGAGCCCAAGGTCATCGCCAACGCCGAGGGCTTCCGCACGACCCCCTCGGTCGTCGCGTTCACCAAGGACGGTGAGGTGCTCGTCGGTGAGACCGCGAAGCGCCAGGCCGTGACCAACGTCGACCGCACCGTTTCGTCCGTCAAGCGCCACATGGGCACGACCTGGACGTTCGACGTCGACGGCAAGAAGTGGACGCCGCAGGAGATCTCCGCGCGCATCCTCCAGAAGCTCAAGCGCGACGCCGAGGAGTACCTGGGCGACAGCGTGACGGATGCCGTCATCACGGTGCCCGCGTACTTCAACGACGCCGAGCGTCAGGCCACGAAGGAGGCCGGTGAGATCGCGGGCCTCAACGTCCTGCGCATCATCAACGAGCCCACCGCGGCCGCTCTCGCGTACGGCCTCGACAAGGGCAAGGAGGACGAGCTCATCCTCGTCTTCGACCTCGGTGGTGGAACCTTCGACGTCTCCCTCCTCGAGGTGGGCAAGGACGACGACTTCTCGACCATCCAGGTGCGCGCCACCGCCGGTGACAACCGCCTCGGTGGAGACGACTGGGACCAGCGCGTCGTCGACTACCTGATCACGCAGTTCAAGAACACGACCGGTGTCGACGTCTCGGGCGACAAGATCGCCCTGCAGCGTCTCAAGGAGGCTGCGGAGCAGGCGAAGAAGGAGCTGTCGAGCTCGACTTCGACCTCGATCAACCTCCCGTACCTCTCGCTCACCGAGTCGGGCCCCGTCTCGCTGTCCGAGACGCTCACGCGCGCGAAGTTCGAGGACCTCACCAAGGACCTCCTCGACCGCACCCGCAAGCCCTTCTCGGACGTCATCCGTGAGGCCGGCGTCAAGGTCGACGACATCGCGCACGTCGTGCTCGTCGGCGGTTCGACCCGCATGCCCGCGGTCGCCGAGCTGGTGAAGAAGGAGACCGGTCGCGACGCCAACAAGGGCGTCAACCCCGACGAGGTCGTGGCCGTGGGCGCTGCCCTGCAGGCCGGTGTCCTCAAGGGCGAGCGCAAGGACGTGCTGCTCATCGACGTCACCCCCCTGAGCCTCGGTATCGAGACCAAGGGCGGCATCATGACCAAGCTCATCGAGCGCAACACGGCCATCCCGACCAAGCGCAGCGAGACCTTCACGACCGCCGACGACAACCAGCCGTCGGTCGCGATCCAGGTCTTCCAGGGCGAGCGCGAGTTCACCCGCGACAACAAGCCGCTGGGCACCTTCGAGCTCACCGGTATCGCCCCGGCTCCCCGTGGCATCCCGCAGGTCGAGGTCACCTTCGACATCGACGCCAACGGCATCGTGCACGTGTCCGCGAAGGACAAGGGCACCGGCAAGGAGCAGTCGATGACCATCACCGGCGGCTCGTCGCTGCCCAAGGAGGACATCGAGCGCATGGTCCGCGAGGCCGAGGAGAACGCGGCCGAGGACAAGAAGCGCCGCGAGTCCGCCGAGACCCGCAACCAGGCCGAGACCCTGTCGTACTCGATCGAGAAGCTGATCAAGGACAACGAGGACAAGCTGCCCGCCGAGGTCAAGAACGACGTCCAGGCCGACGTCGACGCCCTCAAGACGGCGCTCGCCGGTGACGACGACGACGCGGTCAAGACCGCGTTCGACAAGCTCAACGCGAGCCAGGGCAAGCTCGGCGAGGCCATCTACGCCTCGTCGCAGGCTGCCGGCGAGCCGGCCGACCCCAACGTCGGCCAGCCCGGCAACGGTGAGACGCCGAACCCCGAGGAAGACGTCATCGACGCCGAAGTGGTCGACGACGAGACCGACGAGAAGAAGTAAGCGATAGAACTGATGGCACACAAGGACGACGAACAGCCCCAGGGCTCGGGCGCCGGTCCTGACGAGACGACGGGGCCGGAGGAGAACACCTCCGGCCCCGCGCCGTCGGACCAGACCCCGGATGCCGAGGGCCTCACGATCGACGACATCCTCGGCGCCGAGCAGACGCCCGAGGCCGCCGCAGAGGGAGCCTCCTCCGACAAGGAGGCCTCGCTGCTGATCGACCTCAAGCGCCTGCAGGCGGAGTACGCCAACTACCGTCGACGCACCGAGGAGCAGCGCGAGCGCGAGATCGAGCGCGCCAAGGGCGAGGCCGTGAAGGGCCTGCTGCCCGTCATGGACGACCTCGACCGCGCCGAGAAGCACGGCGACCTCGTCGAGGGCACCCCCTTCGCCGCGATCGGCGACAAGGTGCGCGCCGTGGCGGAGCGGCTCGGCGTGGTGTCGTACGGCACCGCCGGCGAGCCCTTCGACCCGCAGCACCACGAGGCGATCTTCCAAGCGCCCACGCCCGGCGTGACCCAGGCCACCGTGCTCGAGGTCGTCGAGGTGGGTTACCGCCTCGGCTCCGTCGAGCTGCGGCCGGCCAAGGTCGTCGTCGCCGTGCCGGTCGAGTAGGAGGACGCATGGCGAGTCAGGACTGGTTCGACAAGGACTTCTACAAGGTCCTCGGTGTCGACAAGGGCGTGAGTGCTGCAGATCTCAAGAAGACGTACCGCAAGCTCGCGCGCCAGTACCACCCCGACTCGAACCCGGGTGACGCGAAGGCCGAGGCCAAGTTCAAGGAGATCAGCGAGGCGTACGCCGTGCTGAGCGACCCCGAGCAGCGCGAGGAGTACGACCAGATCCGGGCCATGGGCTCGGGGGCGCGCTTCTCGGCACCCGGGACGGCGGGCGGCGGCGGTTTCGACGACGTCTTCAGCCGGTTCGGGCAGCAGCGCGGGGGAGCGTCGGGCGGTTTCGACGACTTCTTCTCGATGTTCGACCAGCAGGGCGGCGGCTTCGGCTCCGGCCGGTTCGGGCAGCCGTCGGGCGGTTTCCGCGGCTTCGGCGGCCCGCAGCGCGGCGCCGACGTCACGGCCCGGACGACGCTCGACTTCGTCACCGCGGCGAAGGGCGAGACGATCACCCTGCAGGGCGAAGACGGCGTTCCGTTCAAGGTCAAGATCCCCGCGGGTGTCGCCGACGGTCAGAAGATCCGTCTGCGCGGTCGCGGCCGCCCGTCTCCGGACGGCGGCGAGAACGGCGACATCGTCGTGACGGTCGCGGTTCGCCCTCATCCGGTGTTCACCCGCGATGGGCTGAACCTCCGGCTGACGGTCCCGGTGACCTTCACCGAGGCGGCGCTCGGCGCCACGATCGAGGTGCCGACCCTCGGCGGAGACCCCGTGCGGCTGCGTGTCGCCCCGGGCACCCCGTCGGGGCGCGTGCTGCGCGTCAAGGGGCGTGGCATCCATTCGTCCAAGGGCACCGGTGACCTGCTGGCCGAAGTCCAGGTGGCGGTTCCCGCCCACCTCGACGACGACGCCCGCGAGGCCCTCGAGCGCTTCCACGAGCTCGAGCCGAAAGAGAATCCCCGCGCCGACCTGATGGCCAAGGCGCGGCAGTAACGCTGGACTCCTGGCATCCGCCACAATCGGATGCCAGGAGCAGGCGATCGACGAGAGAGGAGAGGCCGTGTCCGAGAAGGAAATCGATGAGGACGCGCCGATCTTCGCGATCGCCGTGGCCGCCGAGCTGTCGAACATGCACCCGCAGACGCTGCGGCAGTACGACCGGCTCGGCCTCGTCGTGCCCGCCCGTACGCAGGGCGGATCGCGGCGGTATTCGAGCCGTCACGTGCAGCAGCTGCGCGAGGTCGCGCGACTGTCGAGCGAGGGCATGAGCCTCCCCGCGATCGCGCGGCTCCTCGCCCTCGAGGAGCGCGTGCACGAACTCGCCCGCCGCGTCAGCGACCTGGAGCGTCAGCTCATGGCGGAGCGCCAGGCGCGCCCCGGTGCGCGCGTGTTCGCCGCCGGAGCTACCGGCTCGGTCGTGACGCTGCGCCACGGCGCCCGCGTGCGCCGCGCGACCGACGTCGTGCTGTGGCGCCCGGGCGGGCTGCTCGACGACGACGAGGACTGACGCGTCTCGCGCCGGCGCGCGGCTGCGGCCGGGCGCCGGCTCCGTGATTCGCCCTATCTCAGTTCGAATGGATGCCAGGCGGCTGAGGTTGCGCGGATCGCTGAGGTTGCGCGGATCGCGCTGAGCTTGTGCAGCCGCCGCGTCTCGCCGCCGGTCGGACGATTCTCGGACGATTGTCGGATGCCACTGTCCCCACCCCCGCCTACAGTGAGGCATGTTCACCGGCGACGCCCCGGAACACACCCCCGGAGGGCGCTCGCCGAACATCCGAGCGGAGGCTGACATGCCATTTGTGACCACGACCGACGGCGCCGAGATCTTCTACAAGGACTGGGGCAGCGCCGACGCCCAGCCCATCGTGTTCCACCACGGATGGCCGCTGTCGTCCGACGACTGGGACGCCCAGCTGCTGTACTTCCTCGACAAGGGCTACCGCGTCATCGCCTCCGACCGCCGCGGTCACGGCCGTTCGTCGCAGATCGGCACCGGCCACGACATGGACCACTACGCCAGCGACGTCAGCGCCGTCGTCGAGCACCTCGACCTGCACAACGCCATCCACATCGGCCACTCGACCGGTGGCGGCCAGGTCGCCCGCTACGTCGCGCAGTACGGTCAGCCGCAGGGTCGCGTCGCCAAGGCCGTCCTCGTCGCCGCCGTGCCCCCGATCATGCTGCAGAGCGACACCAACCCCGAGGGCACCCCGCTGTCGGTGTTCGACGGCTTCCGCGAGGCGCTCGCCGCCAACCGTGCGGAGTTCTTCGAGGCCGTGGCATCCGGCCCCTTCTACGGTTTCAACCGCGAGGGCGTCACCCCCTCGCAGCCCGTCATCGACAACTGGTGGCGCCAGGGCATGACCGGCAGCGCGCAGGCGCACTACCTCGGCATCAAGGCGTTCTCCGAGACCGACCAGACCGAAGACCTCAAGGCCATCACGGTCCCGGTGCTCGTGCTCCAGGGTGACGACGACCAGGTCGTGCCGTACAAGGCCGCCGCGCTCCTGCAGCACGAGCTGCTGCAGAACTCGACCCTCAAGATCTACGAGGGCTACCCGCACGGCATGCTCACGACGCACGCCGACGTGATCAACCCCGACATCCTGGCGTTCATCCAGGAGTAAGTCGGCACTCCGCACACGACGGCGCGCTCCCGCCCGGGGCGCGCCGTCGTCGTTCCAGCGTGGGTGCGGCAGGGCCACGCGCGCCGGCGGGGGCGTCCGTAGCGTGGGCCGTACCCACCCCGGACCGCACGTGAGGAGCCGCACGATGCACCCGCCGCAGATCGTCGACCAGTTGTCCCACGCCCTCGGGCGCCGCGTGACGATCCGCCGCCCCGACGAGCCCGCGGACGCCGCGGCCGACATCGCTTTCGGCGACGGCGCCGCGCTCCGGATCGGCGGCCGGACGCGCGCCCAGATCTCCGCGCGCGAGTGGGCGCTGATCGATGCCGCCGTGCACCTGCTCGACATGGCGGTCGGAGCGAGTCCGGCCGCGCGGCGCGACCGCGTGTTCGCGAGCCTCATCGACGACGACTCGAGCGTGCGCCGGGACGCCCTGTGGGAGCTCCGCTCCCGCCGCTGGATCGACGGACGCGCGGACGGCATCGAGCTGCTCGCGGTCGTGCTCGACCCGGCGCCGGAGTTGCGGATCGTCGCCCTCGGACGACGTCTCGCCGCCGCCGCGCACGGCGCCCTGCAGTTCGTCGGCGCCCGTCGCGGAGCCGCGATCTTCGTGGCATCCCGCTCCGTCGACCTCGACGCCCTGAACAGGACGGTGGATGCCGAGGCCGCCGCGCAGGGCATGACCGCCCGGGGGTTCGCGCTGGCCGCGGGGTCGCCCGACGACGGCGACGTGGATGACGCGGTCTCGCGAGCCATCCGTTCCGCGCACCTGCGCGCGACGCTCCCCGACCAGGTGACCTCGGTGCGCGCCGAGGACCTCGGCGGCTGGGCGCTCGTGCAGACGCTGCCCCGGTCCCGCTCGCTGCTCGTGCAGGCGTGCCCGGCGGCGTTCGTCCTCGCGTCCGCGGAGGACCCGACGCAGCGGGACACCGTCGAGGCGTACCTGGATGCCGCGGGTCGCGCCTCGGTCGCCTGTCAGCGCCTGCACATCCACCGCACGACGCTGTACTACCGGCTGGAGCAGATGCCGGAGGTGGTCCGCGAGGCCCTGGCCGACGGCCTGCAGCGGAGCACGCTGCATCTGACCCTGAAGCTCCTGCGGCTGTGGGACGAGGAGTTGCGCCGCGGAGAGCCGGCCGCGGGGACGCCGGGCGCGGCGACACCGGTCGCCCTGCCGCGCGAGCGCAGCGCGGAGCGGCTGCGCGCGTAGTCCTGCGCGTCGGTCTCCGGAGGCGCGCGGCGGCCGCGGGCGCGGACAGCGCCGGGGCTGGGTGCAGCGCCGCGGGCGCGTGCAGCACCGCGGCTGGGAGCAGCGGCCGCGGCGGACCGTCAGGCCGAGCGCGCGAGCAGCCGCGACGAACGAGCCGCGAGGTCGCGCAGCCGCTCCGGTGGCACGCGCAGACGGCTCAGCTGCACGATGCCCTGCGAGGCGAGCACCGTCGTCTCGGCGGCGCGGCGCGCATCCGCCGGCGTGAGGGCGATGTCACGGGCGTCGGCGGTCTCGCGCAGCCGCGCGGTGAGCGCGGTCTCCATCTCGTCGATCGCGGCGTCGGCCACCGCGAGGACCTCGGGAAACCGGTCGCTGAGCTCGGCGATGCTGTTGAGCATGAGGCATCCGCGGCGGTCCGGGTAGGAGAGGCAGTCGGCGACGACGCGGTCGAGGTACTCCGCGGCGGCGGTCTCGAGGTCGGCACTCGGTCCCGCCGGACCGCCGGAGGCGAGCTCGACGCGGGCCGCGCAGTAGCGGCCGAAGACGCGGAGGAACAGTCCGAGCTTGCTGCCGTAGCGCGCGTACAGGCTGCTCGTGCCGACGCCCGACGCCGTGGCGACCTCTTCGAGCGACGTGCGGTCGTAGCCGCGCGTCCAGAACAGCTCCTGCGCCGTGTCGAGCAGGCTCTGTTCGTCGTATTGCCGAGGCCGACCCATGAGGCAACGCTATCCCGTCGCCCCTGGGTGTTCTCAACGCACTCGTCCGGTTGCGACGCACTCGTGTCCGTTCGTGGAGCACGCGAGGAACCGCTCCCACCGAGAATTGGAGGGAGCATTCCACTACTCGCCGGAGGCTGATGTGCACGACATGGGGAGGCCATTGGCCGAGTTCCTCCGCGACCGCCGCGAGTCACTGACGCCCGAGCAGGTGGGGCTCCCGCGCGAGCCGCGGCGCCGCGTACGGGGGCTTCGCCGCACCGAGGTCGCCGACCTCGCCGGCATCAGCAGCGACTACTACCTGCGCCTCGAACAGGGCCGTGGGCACCAGCCGTCTCGGCAGGTCCTTTCGGCGCTCGGCCGCGCGCTGCTGCTCGACGGCCCCGGCGAGGAGTACCTGCATCGCATCGCGGACCTCTCCGGCGATGCTCCGACGTCCAGCGAGGGCGACCTCCCGGACGGCGTGGCCACCCTCGTCGAGCTCTACGCGGACACCCCCGCCTACGCCCTCAACGGCACCCTCGACGTCGTGGCCGTGAACGCGCCGGGTCGGTTGCTCGCGCCCGACCAGTTGCGCGTCGGCTTCAACCTCCTCGTGTCGGTGTTCGAGCACTTCCCCGAGCCGCATTCCGAGCCGCACTGGCGCCGGACGGCGGAGACGCTCGCCGCCGCCCTCCGGTACTACGCCGATCCCCGGAGCCCGCGGCTGCGCGCGCTCGTGGACGGGCTCTCGGCGAGCGATCCCCGCTTCGCCGCGATCTGGAGCCGCTGCGAGATCCGTCCGCACCGCAGTTCCTGGCCGATGGTGCACATCGAGCCGCACGGCTGGGTGAGCCTGCGCAGCGAGACCCTCGCCGTCCCCGGCACCTCCGGCTACACCGTCACGGTGTTCTTCGCCGAACCGCGCACCCCGGGCGTCGCCGCTCTGCGCGATCTCGTCGCCCGCGCACGGGCGGAGGAGGGGGTGGATGCCGAGCCCCTGGCATCCATCCCGATCGTGCCGTAGGCGCCCGACGTGGGTCTACCCCGCCCACCCGGTCGCGGGCTCGTCGCCGGGGACGATGCCGACGCTCGGCGAGCGGAACCGCCGCTGATACGCCGACGGCGTCGTGCGGTAGCGCTCGACGAACGCGCGGCGGAGCGCTGCGGCGGACGAGAAGCCCGCGGCCGCGGCGGACTCGGCGACCGTGCGTCCGTTCTCGAGCTGGTTGACGGCGAGTTCCAGCCGCAGCGAGGCGATGTACGCGCTCGGCGTGACGCCCAACTCCTCGCGGAGGACGCGGGTCAGGTGCCGCGGACTGACGTTGACGTGCGCGGCGAGCTCGGTCACGGTCGTCGGCCGCGTCGGGTCGTTCGCGACGTACTCCGCCACCGCCTGCGCGAGCGGGGTGCGCGGAGCCGGGAGCTTCAGCGCCGCCGAGAACTGCGACTGCCCCGCCGAGCGGCGCATGTACACCAGCAGGTGCTGCGCGACGCTGCGCGCGACGTCGGTGCCGAGATCCTCCTCGAGCAGCGCGAGCGCGAGGTCGATCCCCGCCGCCACGCCCGCCGACGTGTAGGCGTAGCGGGTCAGCGAATCCATGATCAGCAGCACGTCCTTGCCCTGGTCGCGGAAATACTCGGCAATGGAGGTGCAATAGGCCGCACCCTGCAAGCGCATCAGCGGCGGGGTATCGGCGGGAGCGGCCACTACCACCGAACGCGCCAGGCCTTCGGCGCCCAGGATCTGTTCGATGAATTCCTTGACTTCGCGCCCCCGTTCGCCGATCAGGCCGACCACGATCACGTCGG
>NZ_BADA01000362.1 GCF_000333395.1 Microbacterium sp. B19 | reverse complement strand
GTCATGTACTCCGGGTCGTCCGACACGACGCGTTGGTCCATTCCAGCAGCAGGTGCCCGTCCTCGTGGGGGACGCCGAGGACCTCGCCGAGCACCTGGATCGGCAGCAGCGCGGCGGCGTTGTGGACGAAGTCGTAGTTGAGTCGATCCTCGATGGAGTCCAGGATCTCGTCGACGTTGGAGTCGATGATCTCGAGCCAGTCCTTGATCTTGACCGCCCGGAGGTGCGGGGTCGCGATGCGGCGCAGTTCCATGTGGCGCGGCGCGTCGGTGTTGTGCACGGTCGGGTGGTGGCCCTCGACCTTGCGGCTGAGGATCTGGGTGCCTTCGCCGTTGATGTAGGTCGTGGGGTCGTCGATCGCGGTGATCAGATCGGCGTAGCGCGTGATCGACCAGAATCCGGGACCACCGTTCGGCTCCTCGTTCCAATGCAGCGGATCGTGCTCGCGGAGCACAGCGAAGTTCTCCAGCTCCGTGCCCGCGATGAACGGCGACAGGTCCATGAGGTCGATCTGCGTGGGGGCACTCATGAATGACTCTCCTTCGAGCCTCGACTCCATGTCGAAGTTTGGTCCAACCATAGCTCACATGTATGGTTTACGCGAACGCTCCATCTTCTCGGGAGCGCGCACCGATCGCAACCGTCGAGGGAGACCGCGCGATGCACACCTACGACACCGTCTTCATCGACGGAGACTGGCGTCCCGCTCTGAGTCGACGTCGGCTGTCGGTGGTCGACCCGTTCACCGAGCAGACGATCGCCGAGGTGCCGGACGGCGGGGCCGCCGACATCGACGCGGCCGTCACTGCTGCCGACCGCGCCTTCGCGGGCTGGCGCGACGCCCGGCCGGCCGAGCGTGCCGCGCTGGTCGTGCGTCTGGCCGACGAGCTGGAGAGACGCGCCGACCAGCTCGCCCGAGTGATCATGCGGGAGAACGGCACCCCGATCAGCGAAGCCCGGCACGCGCCGGTGCAGGCCGCCGCCCACCTTCGACTCGTCGCCGGCCTCGCCGATGAGGCCTTCGCGGACGACGTCAGGCTCAATCCGCTCTCCCCCGGCCGGTCGCGCGTCCTGCGGACTCCGCTCGGTGTCGCGGGCCTCATCACCCCGTGGAACTATCCGCTGAGCCTCATCGTGGTCAAGCTCGCCCCCGCGCTCGTCGCGGGCTGCACCGTGGTGATCAAGCCCGCACCGGAGACACCGCTCGCGGCGCGGGAACTCATGGATGCCGTCCGCTCGGTGGGTTTCCCTCCCGGGGTGGTGAACCTCGTCACGGGAGGGGTGGAGGCGGGGCAGGCCCTCGTCGAGCACCCGAAGGTCGGGAAGATCTCGTTCACCGGCTCCACCGCCGCGGGACGGTGGATCGGTGAGGCCGCGGGGCGGCTCCTGCGTCCCGTGACCCTGGAACTGGGTGGCAAGTCAGCGGCTGTCGCGCTTCCCGACACGGATGCCACGGTGCTCGCCGGAAACATCCTCAAGGTCGCGATGCGCAACACCGGGCAGACGTGCAAGGCCTGCACCCGCCTGCTCCTGCCTCATGACCGTGCGGAGGAGCTGACCGAGGCGGTTGCCGAGACCATCGCCGCGGCGCCGCTCGGCGATCCATCGGACCCCTCGACGTTCTTCGGCCCTCTGGTCTCCCGCCGTCATCGCGATCGGGTCGCGGAGTACATCCGCCTCGGGATCGACGAGGGAGCACACCCGATCGTGGGCGGTGTGGGGGCGCCGCGCGGACGGGGATTCTTCGTGCGTCCGACCGTGTTCGTGAATGCCGAGAACACGATGAGGATCGCGCGGGAAGAGATCTTCGGGCCGGTCCTGACGGTCCTCACCTATCGCGACGTCGACGAGGCGGTCCGTCTCGCGAACGACTCGCCGTACGGTCTCGCCGGCGCCGTGTTCGGTCGGGACGAAGACGCGGCCACCGCCGTGGCGCGCCGGATCGACACCGGCACCGTCGGCATCAACCAGTACGGCTCCAACGCCGCAGCCCCGTTCAGCGGCCACAAGGACAGCGGCGTCGGTACCGAGTTCGGACTCGAAGGTCTCGCGTCGTACTTGTCGTACACCTCCATCCATTACGCCGGCTGATCGGCATCGAGCAACGGAGAATGTCATGCGTGCAGCAGTGATGTGGGAGTCGGGCGGGCCGTTCGACGTCCGCGAAATCAGCCTGGCGGCACCCGGCCCGCGCGAGGTCGTCGTGCGCCTCCACTCGGTCGGAGTGTGCGCGTCCGACCTCTCACTCACCACCGTCTTCGGCCAGCCGACGCCGGTCGTGCTCGGTCACGAGGGCGCCGGCGTCGTGGCCGAAGTCGGTCGCGAGGTCCGGAACGTCCGTCCAGGGGACCGCGTGCTCGTGCTCTGGGTGGCCCCCTGCGGGACCTGCCGACCGTGCTTGCGCGGCGAGGAGTACCTCTGCGCGAACCGCAGCTCGACCGCCGATGCGCGAGCGGGCCGGGAGCACACCTCGACCCAGCGTCTCTCGATCGACGGACAGGCGGTGCACCAGGGGATGAAGACGGCGACGTTCGCCGAGCGCACGTTGCTCCCCGATCACGCGGTGGTCAAGATCGCGGACGACCTCCCGTTCGAGATCGCCGCTCTGTTCGGCTGCGCCACGGCCACCGGAGCGGGGGCCGCGCTGCGTAGCGCCGCCGTGCGCCCAGGTGACCGTGTGGCCGTGATCGGATGCGGGGCGATCGGTCTGAACGCCCTGCTGGGGGCGATCGTCGCCGGAGCGAGCGATCTCGTGGCCGTCGATCCGATGGCTTCGCGCCGTGATTTCGCTCTGTCCCTGGGCGCGACGGCCGCGGCCGCGCCAGACGAGTTCGCCGACGGATTCCGCGACCTCGACGTCGTGATCGACGCCGTCGGGGCTCCCGCGACGGTTCTGACGGCCTGGCGGTCCGTCCGGCGCGGTGGCACCGTCACGGTGGTCGGAGCCGGTGCCCCGGGGGCCGTCGTCGAGATCCCCGCGTACGAGATGTTCCACGACGACAAGCGCATCACCGGCAGCTTCCACGGCGGTATCAGCCTGCGCCGGGATCTGCCCCTGCTCACCGACCTGTGGCGCACGGGACGCCTGCCGGTGGAGAAGCTTCTGTCGAACCCTGCCGAACTCGCCGACATCAACCGCGTCGTCGCCGATCAGCGGTCCGGCGCGGTGGTGCGCACGCCGATCCACATCGAGTGAGAGAGGTCAGCGTCGTCCCGTGTGTCGCGGGACGACGCGCTCGTCGAGCTTGGAGAACACGTGGGCGTGCCGTTCCATCTCGCGCTCCGCGGTGTCCTCGTCCCGTGCGCGGATCGCGTCGGTCACGGCTCGGTGCGATTCGACCGCGTGCCCGAGGGCTTCGGCATCCATCAGATCGTGCTCGGTCGCGGCGTGGATCCCCTGGGTGAGCGAGACCATCAGACCCGACAGCAGAGGGTTGTTGCCGGCCCGCGCGACAGCCACGTGCCAGTCGCCGTCGGTGGTGTCGAGGGTCTCCTCGAGGTCGTCCAGCTGCTCGTCGGTACGGGTGCGTGCCGCCAGGCGCGCGCAGAAGGGTTCGATGGCACGCCGCGCCTCGAGCAGCGCGGTGCGCGTGATCTCCCGCCCCAGGATGATGTCCTGCACGGTATTGGCCATGGCCTGCTCGCCGGGGCGCTGGACGAACGCGCCGCCGGCGCGCCCCGCGCGCACCTTGATGAGCCCCTGCACCTCGAGGATGCGGAGCGCTTCGCGGACCGTCGTGCGGCTGAGCCCCGTCTGGTCGACCAGATCCCGTTCGGGGGGCAGACCCGACCCTTCCGGGAACTCTCCGCTCAGGATGTGCTCGGCGAGCTGATCGGCCAGCATCTGCGACGCCCGCGGCACCTTCATCTTGCCGAGGACGATCGGTTCGACGCCGCTGGGCGAGCCCTGCGCTTGCGTCATCGCACACTCCGTTCGCTTCGTCCCGCCGGGCGGGCGGATTCGATCCTACGCGGGGGAGCTCGGCCGGTTCAGGTCGACAGATGCGCGGTGTCGTTGAAACTGCGCAGCATCCAGTGTCCGGACCCGCTGCGGATCACGGTGCTGATCGAAGCGTTCTCGACGCCGATGAAGGCGAGCGCTCGACTTCCCGTGATCTGGGCCAGGAGCTCGGCGATGACGGCTGCGTGCACGAAGGCGATGGATGCCGCGCCCTTCGGCGTGGCATCCGCGACCGCCTCGAGTCCCCGGCGCACGCGGGCCGAGAAAGAAGCCGCGCTCTCCGCCTCGGGGATGACATCCCAACGCTGCTGACGGAAGACCTCCTCCACCACGGGGTCGCCTGCCGCACGCTGGAGCTCGAACTTCTCGCCGTCGAGAACACCCAGGTACACCTCGCTGAGGTCGTCGACGACAGTGGCGGTGTTTCCCGTCCGTCGCAGCAGAGGCTCCGCCGTCTGCGCGGTGCGCTGGAGCGAGGACACGAAGACGCGGCTCGCGTCGATCGCCGCCAGCCGCGGCCCGAGCAGTTCCGCTTGCGCGCGCCCGCCGTCGTTCAACGGCGGGTCCGACGCGCCGTCGCGCAGATCGTGGGAGCCGGGATCGTCTCCTCGCGCGGACGTGCCGTGCCGGACGAGAAGGATCTCGACGGCGTCGTGGGGGCGCACGAACGGGCGCTGCGCTCCGCCGACGAGCGCGTCTCCCGCTCCCATCTCAGCGCTCCGCCGCCGCGCGCGCCCGCTGCGCCTGCAGAGCGACGTGGTGCCGGTAGTCGTAGAAGTCGGTGGTGGTCCCGTAGCCGACCTCTCCGTCGAGCGTCCAGCGCATCATCGCCATGGGAGAGGACGACCCCGGCCAGTACTCGGCGGGGAAGCCCGTCTGAGCGACCCCGTGGAGCTTCCAGACCCGGTCGCGCACATCGACGAGTTCGAGTTCCACCTCGCGCTGCGCGAGCCCTTCCCGAAGCGTCCGACCGGTGCCGGCCTTCACGCCCACGGCCTCGCCGTGGTCCATCACGTAGGAGTGGCTGATCGACAGGTCGAGCGGCTCGCCCGGAGGGGTCGTGGCATCCGACTGGAAGATCGCGTGCACGGCGAAGTCGCGCGAGAAATGGGCCTGCAGCCACGTCATGGTGCCGCTCTGGTACTCGCCGCGGACACCCCAACTGTGGTCCATCGTGAGGAGCCAGTCCACGGCGTAGGAACGGCCGTGCAGGCGGACCGTGCCCTCGACGGCGCCCGTCATGTCGAAGTGGCCGCCCTTCCAGAGGTCCCCCGAGGCCAGGTCGTTCCCGCCGTCGCGCGCGAGCGGGTCCATCGCCCGGTCGTGGATGTCGTAGGGGGGCATGAGGGCCGAGTACTGCACATCGACGGTCATCCACTCACTGTCGAAGCGGAGCTCCCACCGGCGGTTGGGGTCGAGGCAGGTCACGCGCAGCCCGTTCGCGAGCGAGAAGTCCGACAGGCGGTTCTCGCCCAACGGAAGATAGGCGCGGTGGTCCCAGAAGTCGATCGCCGTCTGCACGGGGACCATCCGGGAATTGGCGAAGACCGCGGAGTTCACGATCCCCAGGTTCGGCCGGAACAGCGAGTACAGGCCGATGTGCGTTCCCGCCTCCGGGATCTCGAAACCGAAGTAGTTCGTCTCCGCCCGCATCGGGTCGGGGCTCGGCGCGTGGAACTCGACGTCGTCGTCCGTGATCATGCTGACCTCTTTCGTTCCCGACCAGTCTCGCGGCCGGCTCGACCGGTGTGGGATCGATCGGGCAGAGTCGTCCGAAGGGGGGAGCTGGCCTGCCCCCTTCGGAAGCGATTCGCCGCGAAATGCCCTCCGAAAGGAACGCGCTCCTAGATTCGTGGCACGGCTCCGGGTGCCCGGATGCCGCGCGTTGCGATCAAGGGAGACCGCGGCGAGGACGGGGGTGCGGGAGGGACTTCTCCCCGGAACCGGCCTGCTCGACGAGGCGACTTCCCCGCGAAGAGAAAAGGATTCGATCATGACGATCACGACCCAGCCCTCCGGTACGAGCACCAAGATCTGGCCGAGTGACGACGAGGTCAACGCCCGTTATCCGGTGTTCACCCGGGCGAACACCGGTGAGGTGTTCACAGACGCTTCCAGCCCGTTCACGTGGAGCCTGCTGGGGCGGGTGGTGTACGAGGGCGGTTACCGCGACGCGCTGTTCCGTATCGGAGCATTCGCGCCCTCGGACTTCGGCCCCCTCGAAACCGGAAAGTGCACCTGCGTGGCGTCGTTCGGCGGCTACGTGTATATCAACCTCTCCATGTCGCGCGTGCTCGGGGTCCGTGCGCCCGGCATGACGACGCAGGCGATCGACCAGTCGTTCTTCGGCGAGCACCCGGACGTCCCGGACTACGTGGAGCACCCCGACGACGTCGATGAGGCGCGCTCGGCCGACATCGGCGCGTGGATGGGGGCGATCTTCGCCCCCGCGCCCGATCCGAACGCGGGCCACGCCCGCGACATCGACGCGTTCCTGGCCGCGGTGCCCGACTTCTCCGGTCTGTCCGACGGGCAGCTCGTCGCCTACGCGCGACGCGTCGTGGACGAACTGCGGCCGGTCTTCGCCACCCACATGTTCAACCTGTACAGCGCCAACATCGCCACCGGTGTGGTCGCCCAGGCGGCGGGTGCGGCGGGCTTGGGGCACCTGACGTCGGCGATCTTCGCGGGCCTCGGAGGGGTCGACTCGGCGCAGCAGTCGTTCGACATCTGGCGCATCTCCCGGATCGTGCGCCGCTCGCCCGAGCTGACCGCCGCGTTCGATGCGGGACTGGACGGCGCGCTCGGGCGCATCACGGGCTCGTCCTCGGCGGATGCCGCCGCATTCGGCGAGGCGTGGGACCGCTTCATCAGCGACTGGGGCTTCCTGGGGCCGAGCGTCTGGGAGCTGCGCTCGCCCACGTACGCGTCGCAGCCCCGCATCGTCCTCCACATGATCGACGGATCGCGGCGAGCCGAGGACGACGCGTCGCCCGAGAAGCGCACCTCGTCGTTCGCCGCGGAGCGCCAGGCTGCCGTCGCCGCGGTGGCGGCGGCTCTGGAAGGCACCGAGGCGCACGGCATGTTCGTGGCGGCCGCCGGCGTCATCCCGTCCCTGCTGCCGGCGCGGGAGGGATCCAAGGTGCAGTGCACGCGCCTGGTGAACCACGTGCGCGACGTGATGAAGGAGCTGGGACGGCGCCACGTCGAGGCCGGGCGTATCGCTCACTGGTCCGACATCCTCATGCTGCAGGACAGCGAGATCGACGGATACCTCGAGGCTCCGGAGTCCTGGGGACGGACGATCGTCGAGCGTCGGGCCACCCTCACCGAACTCGAGAGCAAGGTCCCGCCATTCATCGTCGACGGTCGCTACCCCGACCTCGAGGACTTCCGTGCCCCCGAGCGCGAGGTCACGCGTGCGGCCGTCGGCGACGTCCTCCAGGGCATCGGCGTCGCACCGGGCTCGCACACCGGACGCGTGCAGGTGGTGACCTCGATCGAGGACGACGTGGACCTCGAACCCGGCGACGTGCTCGTGGCTCGGACGACGGATTCGTCGTGGGGCGCGCTGTTCCTCGTCGCCGGCGCCGTCGTCGTCGAGACCGGCGCGACCATCTCGCACGCCGCGATCGTCTCCCGCGAGCTCGGCATCCCCGCCGCCGCGTCCGTGCCGGACGCCCTGGGCCGACTCGCCACGGGAATGGTCGTGTCCGTCGACGGAAGCACCGGTGAGGTGCGCGTCGTCTCCGAGTGAACCCGGTCTCCGAACGACGAGAGGCGCCGCTCCTTCGGGAGCGGCGCCTCTTCGGCATCCGGTCGGATCAGCCCACGTCGCCGTTGGCCCACTTCAGGGCCGCGGCCGTCCGGTTGGGGCTCTGCGTCTTGGCGAGGATGTGCTTGACGTGGGCCTTGACGGTGCCCTCGGTGAGCAGCAGCTGCTCGGCGATCTGCGTGTTACTCAGACCCCGCGCCAGGAGTTCCAGAACGTGGCGCTCGCGCGCGGTCAGCGAGTCGAACGCCACGATCTCGCGAGGGGCCGTGAGTTCCGGTCGCGTCAGCCCGGGGAGCCGCGGGTGTGCGGCTGCGCCCGTGAGGTCGAGCATGTCGTCGAGGTGTCCGCGCATCCGCTGGAGCCTCTCCTCGGCCGCCCGCGCGGTGAGCGCCAGCTCGACGACGCCGCAGAAGCTCCACAGCAGCGTGGCGTGCGCGCCGGTGAGCGCGCGGCAGGAGGTGGCGCGGTCGGCATGGATGAGCGCGGCCACACGACCGCCGATCTCGACGGGGGCCGCCACGTAGGCCGTGACCTTGCGCGGATGCCGGTAGTCCCACGTCTTCTTCGACCACGGGTGCACATCACGGGGCGGCGGGACGACGATCGGCGTCGCGCGCTCGATCACGCGTCGCTCGGGTGCGCTGTCGCAGATCGCCTGGGGCAGTTGCAGCGCGGAGTCCATCACCCGAGCCGACCACGACGTGTCCGCGACGATCTGCACCGCCTGCGGGCGCCAGTACTCGTCATCCACGAGCGACAGCATCACCCGCTCGAACCCGAGCTCCGTGACCGCCCTCGGGACGGCCGCGAGCGTCTCGGCGGTGGTCCGTGCGCGACGCACCGTGGCGACCGCGCGTGCGAACCGGTCCAGCTCGGTGACCGACGACGCGGGCTCGGTGTCCCACGCGACGGCGGCGTCCCGGGCCGGCGAGGTCATCGTTCCGCCACCCTGGCCCAGCTGTCGAGTCGCTCCAGCTCAGGGAGGTGCGCGTGGACGAGGTCCTCGGCGTCCACGTCGCCGTCGTCTCCGGCATGCGCCCCCTCCCAGACTTCACCGGTGCTGCCGTCGATGGTGATCACGGCGCCGGCGAGGAGGGAGCGCGAGCCGACCCGCACGTGCTCGCCGTCGATCGCGATCTCCTTCGCCCCCACCACGGCGGGCAGGTGCCATCCGCGCGCGACGACCGCGGCGTGGCTGACGAGACCTCCGGTGGTGGTGAGGATGCCCACGGATGCCGCCATCCCGGCCACGTCCTCCGGACTCGTGGTCGGGCGGACGAGGATCACGTCGTCGTCGGCGTCAGCGGCATCCTCGCTGCTCAGGACCATCCGTCCACTCGCGCGCCCCGGGGAGGCACCGAGCCCCACGGTGAGCAGATCGCGACCGGGGGAGAGGCGTCGGGCGTGGGCGACGACTTCCTGCCGCGCCTTGTCGCGGAGTTCGGCGGGGACGCGTTCGAGCGCGACGCCGGGTTCGAGGCGAACGGCGGGGTCGTCGACGAGGTCGGCGGCGATGCGGACCGCCGCCGTCGCGCCGCGCTTGCCGACCCGTGTCTGCAGCAACCAGAGTCGACCGTCCTCGATCGTGAACTCCACGTCGCACATGTCGCGGTAGTGCACCTCGAGGCGCCGGAGGGCGACGAGCAGGTCGTCGTACGCCGCGGGGGCGATGTCGCGCAGGCGATCTATCGGCAGGGTGTGCGCGGTGCCGGCGACGACGTCTTCGCCCTGCGCGCGCGGGAGGTAGTCGCCGAACGGTGCGGCCTCTCCGGTGGAGGGATTGCGGGTGAAGACGACGCCGGTGCCGGAGCGCTCGCCGCGATTGCCGAACACCATGGCCTGGACGTTGACCGCGGTCCCCATCCGCTCGTCGATGCCCTCCTTGGCGCGGTACGCCCGGGCGCGAGCGCTGTCCCACGATTCGAACACCGCCACGACCGCCCGACGCAACTGTTCAGCGGGATCGGCGGGGATGTCCTCGCCCGTGATCCGGCGGACGACGACACGGACGGCGTCGACCTGCTTCTGGAGCGCCTCGACGTCGGTGGGGTCGGCGCACTCGGGGAGCGCCTCGCCGGGGACGCCCAGCACCGTCGTCGCGAACATCTGCGTGAAGCGGCGGTAGCTGTCCCACGCGAACACGGGGTCGCCGGACGCCGCGACGAGCCCGTGGACCGTTTCGTCGTTGAGGCCCAGATTCAGCACGGTGTCCAGCATTCCGGGCATCGAGACCGGAGCGCCGCTGCGCACCGCGACGAGCAGGGGATCGCGGGCGTCGCCGAAGCGACGACCCATGCGGGACCCGAGCACGGTCATCTGCTCGTCCAGGAGCGCGTCGAGGCCGGCGGGCCACCCATGCGCACGGTAGGCGTTCGAGATCGTCAGGGGGATGGTGAATCCCGGTGGCACGGCCATCCCCAGGGCGGTGGTCATCTCCGCGAGCCCGGCGCCCTTACCGCCCAGCAGGTTCTTCAGTTGACGCGCGGGGGTCTCGTGCGGGTGATCGAAGGGATAGATCACGAGTTCGTGATCGATCAGCTGCGTCATCGGCTTTTCACTCATGTGTACTCCGTCGTACCAGCGGGTGTGGTTGGCTTAAAGGCCCAACCATCGCATTATATACTTATGACCGACGCGCTCCACGAGGCCGATGCCGTGGAAACATCCCCCGATCTTTCGCTGTGGCAGGAGCGCCTGCGCGCGTCGCGCGTCGAGATTCCCGGCACCACAAATACTCGCGACCTCGGGGGTCTTCCCATGGCGGGCGGGGGAATCGTACGCCCCGGGGCGGTGCTGCGCGGCGAGGCGCTCGCGCACCCCGGTCCCTCGGTGCGCCGTGTCGCGGAGTGGTCCGACGCGGCGATCGAGAGCTACCGCGCGCTGGGGCTGCGCACCGTCATCGACCTGCGTGCCGCGGAGGAGGCTGCCCTCGCCCCCTCCGCCTGGGCCGAACCGACCGGCGCCCGTCTCGTCGCCGTGCCGATCGACGAGGGGGGTGAGGGGGATGCCACCGACTACATGCGCCGCCTGCGGGCCGGCGAGCTCCGCTCTTTCGGTCCGGCGGAGCTGGCCGACTACTACGTGCGGACGGTACGAGCACGGGCTCCGCGGTTCGGCCGCGCGCTGCGCGTGCTCGCCGAGCCCGGGGCGACTCCCGTGCTCATCCACTGCGCGGCGGGCAAGGACCGCACCGGAATGCTCGTCGCGCTTCTGCTGGAGGCTCTGGGTGTCGATCGTGATGCGACGGTGGCGGACTACTCGATGACCTCGATCTTCCGACCCAACCGGGTCGAGGCGTACGCCGACGTGCTGGCCTCCGCGGGGGTGGACGCTTCAGCGGTGAGCGCACTGTTCGACTCGCCGGCCGAGACGATGCGGCTCATGCTCGAGGGGGTGGATGCCGACTACGGCTCGGTGCGAGCGTTCCTCCGCCGGGAGGCGGGCGTCGGCGACGACATCGTGGAGCGACTCCGGGCGGCCCTGGTGACGCCGGTCGCCGGCTAGCGCTCGTCCCCGGTCCGCGGGGAGCGGAGCGAGCGTGCTCGACTCGTCGCGTGCTCGCGCATCCGGGCGCGTGCGCGCGTGGCATCCCGGTCGATGATCGCGTCGGTGATCTCTTCGTAGGCCGAACTCTCGACGCGGGCGATCTCGTGAGCGTTCTCTTCGACCGCGGTGAAGATCCATGTCACCAGGGCCACCATGAGCCCCGCGAGGAGCTCGTTGTGGCTCGCGCGCGCCACGAGCCGGTGCCAGTGACCGTGCGCCTCGATCATCCCGGCGGTGTCGGTGCTCGCGGCGATCCGCGCGACGGCGGCTCGGAGTTCGGCGACGTCGTCGTCCGTCCGGTGCTGCGCGGCGAGCTCGGCGCACACGGGCTCGATCGCCTGCTGCATCTCCAGGAGTGCGTCCAGGTCGAGCGAATGCCCGCGGATCAGCTGCGTGACGGTGGCGGCGAGCTCGTCCTCGCCGGGCAGGCGCACGACGGCGCCGCCCGCGCGCCCCGACCGCATCTGGATCAGTCCCTGCGCCTCGAGGGCGCGGAGGGCGCCACGCACCGATGCGCTGCTGGATTCCGTTTGGCGCACCAGCTCCGCCTCCGACGGCAGGAGCTCCCCGGTGGCGAACTCGCGGGCGAAGATCCGTTGCCGGATCTGGTCGGCGATCAGGTCGGTGGTCTTGCGCGTGACGACCGGGACGAAGGCGGCGGGCGTCTGGTCGTTCCCGCTCATGCCTCACCGCCGAGGAAGTTCTCGTAGGCCCCGTGGCCGAGCCAGCTGGTGTGGAGATTCTCGAGGTAATCGCGGACGACCCGCTCGGCCGCGCCGGGGTCGTTGTGGGAGAGGGCGTCGAGGAGGTGCTCGCGCGCGACCCAGATCGCTTCGCCGACGGACGGTCCGATCCTCAGCGAAACCTCGGACGTCAACTCGAGCAGGGGGGCGTTGAGGAGTCGCAGGATGGGGTTCCCGGCGATCTGGCCGAGACGTTCCTCGAACGCGAGGTGCGAACGGAGGCGGTCGGGCCATTCCGCCTCGGTGGCGTATCCACGCGCCACCTCGACGAGCGCGCGCAGTTCCTCGACTTCGGCGGGCGTGATCTCTGCGGCGGCGTGGCGGGCGATCGCGGTGTCCAGCGCGATGCGAGCCTCCATGAGCTCGCCGACGGTGAACGTCCCGAGTGTCAGCCCGTCGACGATCCCCTGGGCCAGCGCGTCGGAGTTGTCCGAGGTGATGAACGCCCCGCCCGAGGCACCCTTCTTCAGGGAGACCAGTCCCGCGATCTCGAGCATGCGCACCGCTTCGCGCACCGTGTTGCGGCTCACGCCGAGCTGGACCGCGAATTCGCGCTCGCTCGGGAGCTTCTGTCCGGGCCGGAGCGTCCCCTCGCGCAGCCTCTCCCGCACCTGGTCGATGATGCTGTCGAAAGCGCGCTTGGTCTGAGCCGGTTCGAAACGTACCGTGCCGTCGCTCATGGCGCCTCCTCGATCTCTCCGTCGTCCGCAGTTCTCCCATCTTGGCCCATCCGCCCGACCGTGGGTAAAGTTAATGGAAGGACCATTGTTATGAACGACCATAATGAACGGACGAGTCGATGATGACGAACGGCAGCGGGCCCCGGCGCGAGCGACGCGTGAGGGACAGCGAATGCGATGTGCTGGTGATCGGGTCGGGGGCCGCCGGCATGGCCGCGGCGCTCAAGGCGGCGGATGAGGGTCTCGACGTCGTCGTGGTCGAGAAGGAGCCGTACTTCGGCGGGACGACCGCGATCTCGGCGGGCTGGGCCTGGGTGCCGGGAACTCCCAAGGGTGGTGCGGACGATACGCGCGAGGAGCAGCTGGCGTACCTGCGGGCGCTCGCCCCGGACACCTTCGACGCACAGCGCGTCGAACCGTTCCTGGATGCCGTGCCCGAGGCGATCTCGTTCTTCGAGGACCGGACGGAGGTGCAGTTCGACTACCCCGAGAAGTCGCCGGACTACCAGATGGATCTGCCGGGCGCGCGCCTGGGCGGGCGGGCGATCCTCCCGCGCGACACCGACGCCCGCATCCTCGATGAGCACCGGATGTCGATTCAGCCCTATCTGTCGAGCTACACCGTGTTCGGGTACATGCCCCAGGTGGGGCCGGACCTGTATCAGTTCACGCACGTCAATCAGTCGTGGCGGTCCTTCTTCTACGTGGGCTTCAAGCTGCTGCGCACCTGGTGGGACACCCTCTGGTACCGGCGACCGGTCAAGCGCACCAACGGCAACGCGCTGATCACCCTGATGGTGCGGTCCGCGCTCGACAAGGGGGTGACGCTGTGGCGGTCGACGCCCGCGGTCGAGCTCCTGACCGACGGCAGCGGTGGTGTCGTCGGTGCGCGGCTCGGTGGCGACCACCCCGGTCGCGTCACGGCCCGGCGCGGCGTCGTCATCGCCGCGGGCGGGTTCTCGGGTGATCGCGAGCTGCGCACTCGCCACTTCCCGCACGATCCCCATGGCGACCAGCACTTCACTCCGACGGTCGGGCACGGCGGCGACGGCGCACGCCTGGCGATCTCGGCGGGGGGTCGTGTCGATGCCGACGTCAGTTCGGTCGCCTCCTGGGCGCCGGTGACCGTCTTCTCGTTCCTGCGAACGGGCAAGGAACGACTCTTCCCGCATCTGCGACAGATCGGCCTCCCGGGCCTCATCTGCGTCGACCGTCACGGACGACGATTCGGCAACGAGGCGCTGAGCTACCACGACTTCGGGCGGCAGATCCTCGATCATCACGCCGACGAGCGCGATATCCGTGCCTACCTGATCGTGGACTCGCGCGCGATGCACAAATACGGCATCGGGTACGCGAAGCCCTGGCCCATGCCGCGCGGATACTTCTATCGCACGGGCTACCTCGTGCGAGGCGAGACCGCCGAGGAGCTCGCCGCCAAGCTCGGAATCGATCCGGGCGGACTCGTCGACACCCTCGACTCCTTCAACCGGGATGCCGCGGTCGGCGTCGACTCGGCCTTCGGTCGAGGGTCGACCGAGTACAACCACTTCCGCGGCGACCCCGACCACCGGCCGAACCCCAACCTCGCGGAACTCTCGCGGCCGCCCTACTTCGGCGCGGAGATCCGGATGGGCGACCTCGGCACCTTCGCCGGTATCGCGACGGATGCCGAGAACAGAGTGCTGGCGGCGGGGGATGCTCCCGTTCCCGGCCTGTATGCGGTCGGTGCGGCGGCGAAGAGCATCTTCGGCGGGGGCTACCCGGGGTACGGCTCGCACATCGGGGCGGCTCTCGTGAACGGGTACCGCGTGGGCGCCGCGCTCGCGGCCTCCGACAGGGCCGGGTCGGAGGCGGCAGGAGGGGGCGGGTCGGAGGCGAAGAGCCGCGCTTGACACTGCGATGTAAGGGTCTAATACTGGAATGGCCGGACCAAAGACGGTCCGCGGGAGGGTGAACGACATGGAAGCTGTGCCGCGGGCCTATACGCCTCACGACTACTCCACCGACCTCGACATCTCGTCGGCGGCCTTCTGGAGGCAGCCGTTCAACGAGCGGGACAAGACGTTCGCGAAGCTTCGGGAACGCGGGGAGATCACGTTCCATCCGCCGATGGAGTTGCCGGTGCCGACCACGGAGCTCGGTTTCTGGGCCGTCACGAAGGCTGACGACCTCGCGGAAGCCGCGCGCCGCAACGACGTGTTCCTCTCGGGGTACGGCATCCAGATCGACGGCTACCCGTGGGACGGCTCCTCCACCAGCTTCTTCCACACCCAGGACGGCGAGCTCCACCAGCGCAACCGCGCGCTGGTGAGCGCCGCCTTCACCCCGAAACGCGTGCTCTCGCTCGTGGACGACATCACCGCGGAGGCGACCCGCGTCGTCGACGACGTCGCGGACGGTGGGGATTTCGACTTCGTGACCGACGTCGCCGAGAAGCTGCCCGCCCGCGTCGGAGCGCGCCTCATCGACCTTCCCGAATCGGAGTTCGAGGGCTTCGTGCGGGCTTCGGGCGTGCTCATCGGCAAGGCGGACCCCGAGTTCGGGGATCCTGCCGATCCCATGAAGGCGTTCCGCGCGGCGCGCGCGTATGTCATGGAGCTCGGCCGGAGCATGGCGGAGCAGCGCCGTCGCTCACCCGGCACCGACCTGATCTCGACGCTCGTCCAGGCCGAGATCGACGGGCAGCGGTTGAGCGACGACGACATCGGGGCGTTCACGTACCTGATCACCATCGCCTCGAACGACACCACCAAGCAGACGACGACGCTCGCTCAGATCGCCCTGGCCGATCACCCCGACCAGGAGGCGTGGCTACGCGAAGACATCGACGTGCGCCTGCGCACCGCCGTGCCCGAGTTCCTGCGCTACGGCAACCCCGTGATCCACCACGCCCGCACCGCGGCGGTCGACATCGAGTGGAGGGGCCGGCAGATCGCCAAGGGCGACCGGCTCGCTCTGTTCTACTGCTCGGCGAACCGCGATGAGGAGCGCTTCCCGAACGCGGGGACCTTCGACCTCTCGCGCGATCCCAA
Source organism: Microbacterium sp. B19 (assembly GCF_000333395.1). GTDB lineage: Bacteria > Actinomycetota > Actinomycetes > Actinomycetales > Microbacteriaceae > Microbacterium. Next base: position 16,717 of record NZ_BADA01000362.1, on the reverse strand, counting down.
CCCGCAGGTCTCCTTCGGCGGGGGCGGCGTCCACTTCTGCCTCGGCAACCGCTTCGCGACCACGATGCTCACCGCCATCTACTCGCAGCTCCTGCACCGCGTGCGCGTCGAGGTCACCGGTGAGCCGGAACCGCTCGCGAGCGATCTGATCAACGGCGTCCGGCACCTCCCCGTCCACGTCACCGCCCTCTGACCCGTCTCGAGAAGGAAGCACTCTCATGAAGATCGACGTCGACCGCACCAAGTGCGTCGGACTGGGCCTCTGCGAGGCCGCCGACCCGGAGCACTTCGAGGTCAACGACGACGGCAAGCTCATGCTCGTCCGGGACTCCTTCACCGAGGACGAGCGTCGCGCCGTCGAGGAGGCGGTCCGTTCCTGCCCGACCGCAGCCCTGCGCATCGTGGGGGCACTCTCGTGAGCGCGATGGCGGATGGCATCCAGAGGCTCGTCGTCGTCGGAGGGTCGCTCGCGGGTCTCCGCGCCGCCGAGGCTGCGCGTCAGGCCGGATTCACGGGCGACATCACGGTCGTCAGCGCCGAGGAGGAGCACCCGTACGACCGTCCCGCGCTGAGCAAGCAGTGCCTGCTCGAGGGCGTCGAGGCTCCGACCCTGCGCGACGACGATCCGGCGACCGGACTCGGTGTCACGTGGCTCGCGGGACACGGCGCCACCGGGCTCGACACCTCGGCGCGGCAGGTCGTCGTCGGCGAGCAGCGAGTGGACTACGACGCGCTCGTCATCGCCACCGGCACGCGCCCGCGGCAGTTGCCGGGGCTGCCCGCCGCCGCCGGGATCGTCACGCTGCGCGACGCGCGCGACGTCCCGGCCCTCCGCGCGGGACTCGGGCCCGGCAAGCGCCTCACGATCATCGGGGCCGGCATCATCGGCGCGGAGATCGCCACGGCCGCCCGAAAGCTCGGCGCCGAGGTGACGCTCATCGAGGCCGCTCCCGTTCCCCTCCAGCGCGCGCTGGGTCGGCACCTCGGGCTCCTCTTCTCCGAGTGGCACGGGGAGAGCGGGGTCGATCTGCGGTTGGGCGCGAGCGTGCAGGCGGTCCAGGCCGACAATGGTGCGGTGGCGCGGGTCGTGCTCGGTGACGGTTCCGTGATCCCCACCGACACCCTGCTGGTGTCCATCGGCGTCGTCCCCAACACCGAATGGCTCGTGGGCAGCGGGGTCGAGCTCGCCGGGGACGGCAGTGTCCTGTGCGACGAGTTCCTCGAGACGTCGGTCCCCGGCGTGTTCGCCGCGGGGGACGTCATCTCGTGGCCCAACGCGCACACGGGTCTCACCGCGCGCCTGGAGACGTGGACCAGCGCGAACGAGCAGGGGTCCGCCGCGGGCGAGAACGCCGTCGTCCGTGTCGAGGACCGTCAGCCGTACAGCACCGTCCCCTACTTCTGGAGCGACTGGTACGGACACCGCATCCAGTTCACCGGAGTGGTGACCGACCGCGAGCCCGAGGTCGTCTTCGGGAGTGTCGAGTCGCGCAAGTGGGTCGCGCTGTTCGAGGACGGTGGCAGGGTGGTGGGCGCGCTGGCCGTGAACGAGCCGTCGAAGATCATGAAGGACCGCCGCCGTATCCGTGAGGGCATGAGCTGGGAAGAGGCGCGCGAGATCTATCGCGCGCTGTCGGCGCGAGTCGCCGTGGGCGCGTCATGAACGCCGAGTCCGAGACCGCGGCGGTGGCCGGCGACCTGCGCTGGAACGTCAAGCAGAGCTTCCGCGACTACGTCGGCGCCCTCCCCGACGGCACCGAGGAGAAGTCCGGCGCGGTGCGCGAGTCGGAGGACGGGGACCTCGTGTTCGACGCCGTGCGCGTCGACGCCGGCGACGCCACGACCTTCCTGTTCGAGGGGGGTGTCCGGTTCCGCGGCTACCGCGGGATGCTGCACGTCGACCTGCGCGATCCGCACGTCTCGGTCACGGCGGAGGGCGCGTCCCTCAGCGTCGACACGACCCCGCCCGGGTCGTTCGAACGTCGCATCGTCGTGGCCGTGGCCGACGGCGGGCCGACGCGCACCGCCGACGGCTGGGAGTGGGATGCCGCGGTCACACGGCTGACGGCGGCCGGAGCGGCTCTGTTGGGTGGCGTGTACGAGCCGGCCTCCGAGGCCGCGGGGTTCTCGCTCAGGGTCACGCGGCGATGACCGCGACTTCCGAGACCGTCTCCCCGGGGGCGGTCGGCTTCGTCGACGGCTTGCGGGTGCTCGAGATCGGCGGGGAGCTCGGTGAGTACGCGGGCCGAGTCCTCGTCGGACTCGGCGCCGACGTCGTTCGCGTCGAGCCACGAGAGGGTTCTCCGACGCGGGGTTACGGCCCTTTCGTCGACGATGTCCCCGATGCCGAGAAGAGCCTCTACTGGTGGCATTACAACCACGGCAAGCGGTCGGTTGCGCTGGACCTCGACACCCCGCAGGGCGGTGAAGAACTCCGGCGCCTCGCCCGGCAGGCCGACCTCGTGATCGAGAGCATGCCGCGCGGTTGGGCGGCCGAGCGGGGGGTGGATGCCGACACGCTCCTCGCCGAGCTCCCGCACCTGCTGCACCTGCGCGTCACGCCGTTCGGTGACACCGGGCCCTGGGCGGACTACGTCGGGAGCGACCTCATCCACCTCGCCCTCGGCGGCGTGATGATGAACTGCGGATACGACCCGGATCCGCGCGGCTTCTACGACACGCCGCCGATCGCGCCCCAGATGTGGCAGGCGTACCACATCACGGGTGAGCAGGCCGTGATCTCGGTGCTGGGGGCACTGGTCTACCGCCACCGGACCGGGCGGGGTCAGGCGATGTCGGTCGCGGTGCACGAGGCCGTCAGCAAGAACACCGAGACCGACGCCCCCGACTGGCTGTTCCTCGGCCAGCGGCATCGGCGGCTGACGTGCCGTCACTCGATGGTCTCGGCGAGTCTGCCCGCCCTGGCGATCACGAAGGACGGCCGCTACGCGCTGCCCTACAAGACGTACCTGAAGGGGTCGGTCACCGCCGACGCGAGCGCGTGGGAGTCGACCGTCGCCGTGCTCCGCGAGTACGGCAGCGGTGCCGCTCTGGACGAACCGCAGTACGCCACGGCCGAGGGGCGCCAGACCGCGGCCGCGGTCGACCGCCTCTCGAGCGCGGTCGAGAAGCTCTTCTCCTCGACGCTGTACTCCGCCGACGTCTGGCGCGCGGGTCAGCGCCAGGGACTTCCCTGGGCGCCCGTGCGCCTGCCGGAGGAGAACGTCTCCGATCCCCACTGGCGCCTGCGCGGCGCCGTCGTCGATCTCGACGAACCGACCCTCGGACGCGCGGTCGCGCACGTCGGGGCGAAGTGGTACTCGGAGGATGCCGCGTGGGCGTACGGCGGCCCCGCGCCGCGCGTGGGCGAGCACACCGCCGACGTCCGCCGGGAGTGGGCGGTGCCCTCGACGCACCGGCCCGTGGCATCCGTCCCGACCGACGAGGTGCGGAGCGTCCACGGCGCCCCGTTCGCCCTCGGACACGTCCGCGTCATCGACCTCAGTTGGATGCTCGCCAGCGCGGGGGCGGGGCGCTTCCTCGCGGCCCTGGGCGCCGACGTCATCAAGGTCGAGCACGACAGTCGCCTCGACGGGATGCGCACGGGCCAGGGCCTGTGCCCGCCCGGCGGCCGCGACGAACGCAGGGCCGCGACCACGCCGCTCCCGACCCCGACCTTCGACCGGTCGAACCCCAATCGCAGTGGCTCCTTCATGGAGATCAACGCAGGCAAACGCGCGCTGTCGCTGAACCTGAAGTCGCCCGAGGGGCGCCGGATCCTCGAGGACCTCATCCGCGACGCCGACATGGTCGTCGAGGGGTTCTCGCCCGGGACGATGGAGCGGATGGGGCTGGGGTACGCCCGGCTCAAGGAACTCAAGCCCGACATCATCTACGTCCAGCAGTCGGGCATGGGGGAGCACGGCACGTACGGTCGGCTGCGTGCCTTCGGCCCGACAGCGCAGGCGTTCACCGGCATCAGCGAGATGTCGGGACTCCCCTCCCCGTTCCCCCCGGCCGGCATCGGCTACTCGTACCTCGACTGGTTCGGGGCCTACAACATGGCCAATGCGATGATCGCCGCCCTGTACCGGCGGGATCGCACGGGCCACGGATGCCATATCGACGCGTCGCAGGGAGAGATCGGTCTGCAACTGACGGGGACCGCCTTCCTGGACTGTTCGGTGAACGGCCGCTCGTGGCGCCGGACGGGGAACCGCTCGCCGTACCGTGCCGCCGCACCGCACGGTGCCTACCGGACACGGGGCGACGACCGCTGGATCGCGCTAGCCGTCTTCGACGAGGAGCAGTGGTGCGCGCTCGCCGCGGCTCTGGGGAGGACGGACTGGACGAGCGACCCGCGCTTCGTCGACATGGCGGCGCGGCTGGCCCACCAGGACGAGTTGGATGCCGAGGTCGAGGGGGCTACGCGCGATCTCGACGGCGGCGAGCTCATGGCGCTCCTCCAGCGCTCCGGGGTCGCCGCCGGCGTCTGCCAAGAGGCATCCGATCGCTATGAGTCGGACCCCCAGCTGGCCCACCTCGGCTGGACGGTGGAGCTGCGCCAGAGCGAGATCGGGACGTGGCCGGTGAAGGAACACCCGGTGCGGATGTCGGTCACCCCGACGCACATCGGTGGTCGACTCGACCGCTCCGGCCCCAACTACGGCGAAGACACCGACGAGATCCTCGCCGAGATCCTCGGGTTCGACGATGACCGCATCGCCGCGCTGCGTGCGGACGGCGTCGTGTGAGACCCCTACCGAAGGAGAAGCGAATGACCAGCGTGACGACGACGGTGACCGACCTGGTCGACCGGATCCAGGCGCGCGAGTACTCGATGACGATCGACGGCCGTGCCGTCTCGGGGGCCGACCGCTTCGCGGTCGACAACCCGTCGACGGGCGAGACACTCGCGACCGCTCCGCGCTGCTCGGACGATGAGCTCGATCGCGCGGTGCGCGCCGCGCACGCGGCCTTCCCGCGGTGGCGCGGCGATATCGTGGCGCGCCGCGCGGCTCTGCACCGCATCGCCGACGTCCTCGTGGCGAACCAGGAGGTGCTCGGCACCCTGGTGACGCTCGAGCAGGGGAAGCCGCGCGCGGAGGGCGTCGGCGACGTCCTCCGTTCGGCCGACTGGTTCCGGCACTTCGCCGAGGTCGATCTCGGCGACCGGGTCGTGCAGGACGACGAGAACGGCTTCGTCGAGGTCGTGCACCGTCCGCTCGGCGTGGTCGCCGGGATCATCCCGTGGAACCAGCCGATGCTCATGATCTCGTGGAAGACGGCCCCCGCACTGCTCGCCGGAAACACCGTGGTGCTGAAGCCCTCGTCCTCGACACCCCTCACCGCACTGCTCTTCGGCGAGTTGGTGCGGGAGATCGTGCCCGCCGGTGTCCTCGCCGTGATCTCGGGACCCGAGCCGCTGGGCAGCAAGCTCATCGATCACGAGCTGGTGCGCAAGGTGAGCTTCACCGGGTCGACGGCGGTGGGCATGGGCATCGCCCGGAAGACGGCGTCGTCGCTCAAGCGCCTCACGCTCGAACTCGGCGGGAACGACGCCGCGATCGTGCTCGACGACGCGGAGCCCGAGGAGTTCGCCGAGCAGCTCTTCTGGGCGGCGATGAAGAACAACGGCCAGATGTGCGCGCTCATCAAGCGCCTCTACGTGCCGGAACGCCGACGCGCGTCCTACACCGAGGCCTTCGCCGACCTGGCCGGGCGGGCCCGCGTCGGCGACCCGCTGCTCGACGGGACCCAGCTGGGGCCGCTCGCGACGCCGGCGCAGTTCCGTGGCATCCGAGATCTCGCCTCCGCGACAGCGGCCCAGGGGGCGACGATCGCCGCCGGCGGTGCGGCGAGGGACGGTGTGGGCTACTTCTTCCCGCCTACCGTGGTGACCGACGTCGCCGAGAACTCCGCCATCGTCGCCGACGAGCAATTCGGCCCGATCCTCCCGATCGTGGGCTACGACGACCTCGACGAGGCGGTCGTTCGCGCGAATGGGACCGACTTCGGCCTCGCCGGCTCCGTGTGGGGCACGGACCTCGAGCGGGCGCGCGAGATCGCGTCGCGGTTCGAGTCGGGGCAGGCATCCGTGAACCACCACACCCGCGGCATCCTGCCCCACCTGCCGTTCGGCGGCGCGAAGCACAGCGGGATCGGGTACGAGAACGGCAGCTGGGGTCTCGAGGCGTTCACGCAGCTGCAGACCCTTGCCGGCCCGGCGCGGCACCCCTAGACCACTCGAAGAAGAGGAGCACACATGTCACTCGAGAACAGCCGGTTCATCGTCACCGGTGCCGCATCCGGCATCGGGCGCGCCACGGGGCGCAAGCTCGTCGCGGCCGGCGCCGAGGTGATCAGTCTCGACCGCAACGAGCCCGATTACGCCGTCGTCGCCCACCACGCCGTCGACCTCTCGGACACCGCGAGCATCGACGGCGTCGTCGCGCGGCTCGCCGAGGGCGGAACGTACTCCGGTCTCCTCAACATCGCGGGCGTGCCGGGCGGATCGCTGCCGGACGCGTTCGTGCTGTCGGTGAACTACCTGGGTCTGCGCCACCTCACCGAGGCCGTCGAGCCGTTGCTCGCCCCGGGCGGGAACGTCACGAACGTGTCCTCCAACGGCGATGTGCTGTGGCCGACACGCGAGGACGTCCACCGCGAGCTCTACGACACCGCGGGATTCGCCGAGGGAGCCGCGTGGTACGCCGAGGGCAAGGCTGAGGGGAAGGCGTACAACTTCTCGAAGGAAGCCGTCAGCTACTACACGATCCGCAAGGCGATCGAGTACGCGCAGAAGGGCAAGCGCATCAACGCGATCGCGCCCGGCATGACGAACACGCCGATCATCGGCGACTTCCTGAAGGTCATGACCGAGGACCGCGTCGAGCGCATCAAGAACCTCGTCGGCGGATTCGCGGAGCCGGACACGATCGCCGACGCGATCGTGTTCATGGCCTCCCCCGCGGCACGCTTCGTCAACGGCCAGATCCTCGACGTCGACGGCGGGTTGAAGGCCGGGATGCGCGCCGGCGACGTGCCGTACCCCGGCCGAGCCTGACGGCCGCACGACGAGGGGCGTGGCATCCGATCGATGGATGCCACGCCCCTCGCGTGTCGTGCTCAGGCACGCGAGCGTGTGTCGTGCTCAGGCACGCGAGCGTGCCGCGCTCAGGCCCGCGAACGTGCGGCGAACGACACGGCATCGGTGTGTCGCACGGCGACGAGGTCGACGGGAGCCCCGATGACGGGGGCAATCTCGCCGATGTGCCGGGTCGCCACGCGGAGTCCCTCGTCGAGGTCGACGATGGCCACGCGGTACGGGAGGTCGCCGACGAACGCGGTCGGTGCGGCGTGGATGGTGGTGTGGGAGTAGAGGACGCCGGATCCCGACAGCTCCACCCACTCCACGTCCGTCGTCCAATCCGCGGGCGAGATCGGCTTGGGCGGGAACGTCAACGCCCCCGTGGTGACGCTGCGGGTGGTGAGGAGTCGGCCTTCGGCCAGCGCATCCCAGAACGGGCGCGTGAACGCCGAGATCCGCGGCGGGTAGGGGTGGGGGGTGTCGACCGTGACGATGTCGATCATCACGCCACCGCCTCGAGGACGTGGACCAGCGCGGCGTTGTAGTTGCCGAGCTCCGCCGAGACGAGTCCGAGCCGCGCGCCGCCGACCTGGCGGTCTCCCGCGGTGCCGCGCAGCTGCTCGACCGCCTCGACGAAGCTGTACAGCGGCGTCATGTAGGCGGGATGGCCGCGCGAGGTCAGCCCGCCCGACGTGCAGAGGGGCATGTCGCCGCCGAGCGTCGTCCGTCCCTCGGCGGCCCACGCTGCGCCGTGGCCGCGCGGCGTGAGACCCAGAGCCTCGGCGACGAGCACCTCGACGATCGTGCATGGCGCATACAGCTCTGCGAAGTCCACGTCGACGGAACGGATGCCGGCCTGCGCACACGCCTCCGCGCCGGCACGCTCGGCAGCCTCCAGGCGGATCATGTCGTTGGGGATCGCGCTGATCTGGTGGGCGCCCTCGTGGAAGAAGCCGCGGCCGCGGACCCGGACGTACGGTCGGCCGAGCGCGCGGGCCACGTCTTCATCCGCGAGCACGAGGACCGCGGCGCCGTCGCTGCGCGGAGGCACCTCGTACAGGCCGAGCGGTTCGACGATCGGCCGCTGCGCGAGCACCTCCTCGAGGGTGATGGGGGAGCGAAAATGCGCGAGCGGGTTCATCGACGCGTGGAGGCGGTTCTTCACGGCCACGGTGGCGATCTGCTCGCGGGAGGAGCCGTGCTCGTGGATGTACCGGTTGGCATCCATCGCGTACCAGGCGATCGGCGTGATGCCGAACGGGGCTTGGAAGTCGACGTCGCCGACGGCGCGCATGGAGCTCATCATGTGATCGCGCGCGCTGATCGCGGTCTCGACGTTGATGCCCATCGCGAGGGCCACCTTGGCGCGCCCGAGGAGGATTTCGTTGGCGGCGGATTCGAAGGTCAGTGCCCCGGTCATCCCGTTGCCCAGGACCTCGGCGATCCCCGCGGTCAGCGGCAGTCCCAGGTAGTTCGCCAGGAACGTCGCGAAGTATTTCTGCTGGGTGTAGGGGCGGGGGAGGCTCATCGCCAGCGCTCCGATGTCGGACTTGTCGATCCCGGCGTCGTGGGCGGCCTCGATGGCGAGTCGACCGAGGACTTCGTGCTCGAGCACATGCTCCTCGGCATCCGGGGGTGTCTGCCATTTCCCGACGGGTGCGGCGGCGTAGCCGATGATCGCGACGGATCTGCTCATGCGCGTGTCTTCTCTCGAAGGGCGGCGCGCCTCCCGTCGTGGGGGACGGGAGGCGCGCCGGGCGGGATTCGGTGCTAGTCGGACACGGGCGGGAAGCCCCCGCCGAACAGCAGCACGGGCGTGAGGATCTCGGCCGCCTTCGGGCTCGCGAGGGTCGGCCACGCGGCCTCGGTGTTCGGGTGCAGCGTGTCGAAGCCCTCTGCGACCCACTTGTCCCACAGGCCCGCCTTCATGGCGTGCGGAAAGAGGAACTCGCGCGTGTAGACCATGATTCCGTCGCGGATCTTCTGCTCCGTCGATTTCTTCGCGAGGTCGCGATACATCGACAGTGTGCCCTTCTGCGCGATCTGGGAGTAGGTCGCGATCTCCTCGGGGGTGACGACGCGCAGTTCGCCCATCGGGGTGTCGCGCGTGTCACGGGCGAAGACGGCGACGCTCTCGATGTAGTCGAGATAGTTCGACGGATCGGAGAACGTGGTCATGATGTCGTTGATCGTGACCTTCACCTTGTCGGCGGGGAAGATCATGACCTGGGTCACCGCATACGGCAGACCCTCGGCGACACCCGCCCACGGGTAGATGTCCTCGTTGAGGAAGTGGTCGCGCACGATGGCGAACCGGCCGTCCGGAAGCGGGTACGGGCCCGTGTCGCCCATGCCGGCGCGGCAGTCGTAGTGCAGCATGAAGCCGAACAGCTCGGTCTTCGCGTTGAATCGGCGGAAGGCTTCGAGCTTCTCGGGATCTTCGAGGGACTGCGCCTGGGCCACAAGCTGCGCGAGGAACTCGGGAGCGAGGACATCCAGGGTGAAGTCGCGGCCGGACACCAGCCCTGAGCCCCCGCCCCACGTGCCGTGCTGCAGTCGCCGACCGAACTGGATGAGCGTCTCGAGGTCGTCGCGACGCGAGTCGGCGGTGTCCTGCCCGAGGGTGATGCCGATTCCGCGGCCCAGGATGGGACAGACGGATGCCGCCCAGTTGCGGGTGACGTTGATCTTCGTCCCGACCTCGTGCCGTGCGGTCTGCGCCAGCCCCAGCAGCCCGTCGACACCGAGTTCGTCGGTGAGCTGGCGGATCCAGGTCGGGTACGTGTTCCACTGCTGCACGAACGAGTTGGTCTCGTACTCCTGGCGCGGGATGAGACCGGACTCCCCCTCCGAGGCGCGGCCGAGGATGAAGTCCCACAGGTTCCACCCGGCATAGTCGAGCCAGCTGTTGATCTCGTCGGCGCTGAGCCGGGTCTTCCGGACGTCCTCATCGGTGGTGTCGACGAAGGGCGTCGTGAGACGGGAGCGGATCTCGGCGTCTCCGGCGACGCCCTGCGGAATCATGCCCAGGTACTTCGTGAGCCAGAGGTCGAGGTCGAAGGCGGGCGCGCCCGCGGTGATGCTCGTCATCACGCGTCCTCGCTCTCGACGACGAAGACCTGGCCTCGATCTCCCGAGATGTCCAGGCGTACGAGCGTTCCGTCGGCCGGGATCGTCTCGTCGCGCGCTGTCGTGACACCTTCCGTGAACTGCGTGGACATCACGCAGGGAATGGAGAACTCGCGCGACAGGATGCCGAGATGGCTCTCCGGCGCACCCTGCAGGGTGATGAGTCCCGCGACGCCGGCCATCAGCGCCGGCGACATGAAGGTCGTGGTTCCGCCGCGGGAGATGACGACGGCCTCTTCGACGTCGGGTCCGTCGATGAAGTCCAGCACCTCCTCGGGGGAGTCGAGGAAACGGATACGGCCCGTCGCCCCGTGGGGCGAGGTGAAGGCCTTGACCCCCGTTCCGATGATGCGCTCTGTCATGGATGCCTCCTCATTGAAGCGTGAGACGGTCGGCAATGGCTCAACCATTAGAACTATACGTCGATCACCCAATCGCACAAGACCCCGTTTCGGGACTCCTGAGGGGTTGACGTTGCCGCTTAGCGCGCGAGGAGTGGAGCGGGCTGGGTGTGCGCGATTGCGGATCGCCCGGGCGCCTACGTGAAAGGCCCGCCGCACCGCCGGAGCGGTGAGTCGGGCCTGTGGAGGGGCTGACGGGAATCGAACCCGCGCTGTCTGCTTGGGAAGCAGAAGTTCTGCCATTGAACTACAGCCCCGAGCGCCTGACGGCACTCCCGCCAGCATAACAGCGTCTCCCGTGGCATCCAGGTCGGGGTTCTGTCGTGGACGCCCAGATCACGTGACGTGGTCGAGGGCGCCCGCCGTGGCGCGACATTACGGGTGCGTTCGCCCAGATCACGTGATCTGGCGACGCCGACCGGACGCCCGCCGACCCCACGCCCTAGGCTGGGCGCGTGCTGCTCTCCGATCGCGACATCCGTGCCGAACTCGCCGACGGACGCCTGGGGCTCGACCCCTTCGATCCGGCCATGGTGCAGCCGTCGAGCGTGGATGTGCGCCTCGACCGGTACTTCCGGCTGTTCGACAACCACAAGTACCCGTTCATCGATCCCGCCGAGGATCAGCCCGAACTCACTCGCCTCATCGAGGTCGAGCCGAACGAACCGTTCATCCTGCACCCGGGGGAATTCCGCGCTGGGTTGAACGTTCGAGCGCGTCACTCTGCCCGACGACGTCGCCGCGCGCCTCGAGGGCAAGTCGTCGCTCGGGCGACTGGGGCTGCTCACGCACTCGACCGCCGGCTTCATCGACCCGGGCTTCTCGGGGCACGTCACCCTCGAGCTCTCGAACGTCGCGACGCTGCCGATCAAGCTCTGGCCCGGCATGAAGATCGGCCAGGTCTGCTACTTCCGCCAGACGTCGTCGGCCGAGAACCCCTACGGGTCGGGACCGTACGGCAACCGCTACCAGGGCCAGCGCGGCCCGACGGCGTCGCGGTCGGCGCTCAACTTCCACCGCACGGACGTCGGCACGACCGACGCCGGTTCCGCCGGGCGCTGAGCCCCGGAACACCGGACAGCCCCGTCGAGTGAATCTCGGCGGGGCTGTTCGGTTGTGCGCTCGCGGCGCGGCGTGCTCGCGGCGCGGCGCGGCGCGTGCTGGGCCGCGTCGTGCCCGCCGATAAACGCCATTCGTGCGCAGAAACGCGGTGTGAACGCGTTTCTCGCGACGGAGAGCGTTTATCGATGGTCACTCGGATGCCGTGGGCTCACCGGATGCCGACGACTCGCGGCCGCGGCTGAAACCGGCGTCGAAACCGCGCTCGTAGGCGCGCTGCGCCGCCCGGCGGTCGTCGTGGCCGTGGTGACCGTGGCCGTGGTGCGCGTGTCCGCCGCGGGGGTTGCACCCGCGTCCGTGACCGCCGCGGTGCCGCGGGTCGTGCTGCTCGGCGTCGGCGTCACGCTCGCCGCGCCAGCCCGGGCCGAACCCGGCGCCCGAGCCGAACCCGGCGCCCGGACCGAACCCGGCGCCCGGGCCGAACCCGGCACGCGGGCCGAAGCCGGGGGCGAAGCCGCGGCCGAACGGGCCGAAACCCTGCCCGAACCCGCGCATGCCCGGGCCGCGTCCGCCGCGTCCCAAGGGGCCGAACGGCGCCGCGTCCGCCTCGTCGAGACCGAGCGCCGCGGAGACCGCGTCGAGGGAGGCGACGAGGCGTTCGAGCTCTTCGGCCGGGACGTCCGCGAGCAGCGCCGAGCGATCGGCATCCATCCGGTCGAGGATCTCGCGACCCTCGGCGGTCAGGGCCCAGCCGTCGTCGGTGCGCTCGATCCAGCCGCGCTCGGCGAGGGCGGTGAGGCGCTTGCCGCCGCGGGCGAGGCGGTCGGCGATCCACGGAGCGTCGATGCGGCCGTCGATCGCACGCAGCAGGAGGACGGTCTTGGGGTGGAGGTCGCTGTCGCGCAGCTGCGCGAAGAGGCGATGGTGCAGCGCGTGTCCGACCGTGGTGAGGCGATGGGCGAGGCTGCGGGGATCCAGAGGTGTGGAGGTGTCCATGGGGTGTTCCTTTCGTGGGGCGGAAGATCCGCCGGTTACATGTCAAGTGACAACGAATGTACTGTGACATGTATTCCGAATGCTTGTCAAGCGACATGTAAAATCGCCGCATGACCGCCGACCCCGCCGACGAGATCGCCGCCGCCCTCGCCAAGATCCGCGGTCGTCGGCCGCGGCCGCCGTTCGGGGGAGGCTTCGGCGGCCCCCACCCGCACGACCATCGCGGTCACGGTCCGCACGCGTTCCCCGGCGGACCCCCGTGGGGCGAGCCGGGCCAGGGGAGGTTCGCCGGGGTCGCGCGCTTCCGCATGCTGGATGCTCTGCTCTCGGCATCCGGTCCGCTGTCGGTGAGCGAGATCGCCGACGCCGTGGGCGTCGACCAGCCCCGCGCATCGCGCCTGGTTCAGCAGGGCGTGCAGATGCGGCTCGTCGAACGCGAGCCCGACCCCGACGACGCCCGACGCCTCCGCGTGCGCCTCACCGCCGAGGGCGAGCGACTCGTCTCGAGCCTCCGGGGGAGGAGGAGGGATGCCGTGCGCTCCGCGCTCGAGTCCTTCACCGACGCCGAGCGCGCCGACTTCGCCCGCCTCCTGGCGAAGTTCGCCGACGCCTGGCCGCAGGACTGACGCCGCGGCATCCGGGGTGGCGATCGGCTCGCGAGCGAAACTCCTGAGAAATCGTCGGTTCCGCGGCCCGCGCTGGCGGCATTCCGCCGGTCCGCGCGTGGTCGGTGGCGGAAACTCAGGAGTTTCGCACGGTGGTGCGGGCCGCCCGGGACGGCCGGCCGGGGTCAGCGGATCGCGGCGCCCCGGTTCTGCACCGGGATCATCAGCGCCAGGCCCACGGCCAGGATCAGCACGATGCCCAGGATGCCGAGGCGCGTGTCGCCCGTGAGCCGCACGAACAGCGCGAAGAGCCCGGGCGCGAGGAACGACACCGCCCGACCGGTGGTGGCGTAGAGGCCGAAGATCTCACCCTCGCGACCCTCCGGCGTCGCCCGCGAGAGGTAGGTGCGGCTGGCCGACTGGACCGGGCCGACGAAGAGTCCGAGGCCGAGCCCGGCCACCCAGAAGAGCGGCTGCGACGTGCCGATGAACAGCACCACCGTGCCCAGCACGATGAGTCCCACGAGCGAGAACACGATCACGCGCTTGGGGCCGAAGCGGTCGTCGAGGCGTCCGGAGAACATCGTGCTGATGCCCGCGACCACGTTCGCGGCGACCGCGAAGTACAGCACCTCGGTCGACGAGAACCCGAACACCTGCGCCGCGATGATCGCGCCGAACGTGAACACCCCGGTGAGGCCGTCGCGGAACACCGCGCTCGCGATGAGGAACAGCAGCACGGGGCGGCTGTCGCGCCACAGCGACCGGAGCGTCCCCCACAGCACGACGTACGACTGGAAGAAGCCGATCCGCACCTTGCGGCTCTGCGCCGGGATCTCCGGCACGCGCACCAGCACCGGGATCGCGAACACCGCGAACCAGACCGCGGATGCCAGGATCGCCAGGCGGATGTTCCAGCCACCGTCCTTGGGCACGGCGAGGAGGCCCGCGGCATCCGGGTTCCCGAATCCCTGGATGAACAGGACCAGCAGGAGGAGCAGCAGCACGATGCCGCCGACGTATCCCATGCCCCAGCCGAAGCCCGAGACGCGGCCGATGTTCTCGCGCGTGGAGACCTGCGACAGCATCGCGTAGTAGTTGACGCTCGCGAACTCGAAGAAGACGTTGCCGACCGCCAGCAGCGTCGCGCCGAGGATGAGGTACGGCGGCGTCCCCTCGACGAACACCATCGCGGCCATCGCGAGCACGATCACGCCGGTGTTGATGCCGAGCCACAGCTTCCGGCGTCCGGTTCCGTCGCTGCGCTGACCGAGCACGGGCGCGAGCAGCGCGACCACGATTCCGGCGATCATCAGGGCATTGCCCACGAGGGCGGCGTTGTCCGCGAGCGCCTTGACGAGCTCCGGGTTGCGGTCGTCGTCGCCGGCGGCGGCGACGATCGCGGGGTCGACGAAGTACGAGCTCGCCAGGTACGTGCTGAACACGAACGTCGTCACGACCGCGTTGAACGCCGCGGATCCCCAGTCCCACAGCGCCCACGCCAGGACCGGCCGCTTGCCTTCGACCGACGGGGCGGGAGGCGGGGGAGGTGCGGTGGGAGTGGACATGTCGCTCACGGTAAGACCCTTCGGTGAACGCGCGGATACGTCGGGCGCGCCCGCGCCGCCGCTGGCGCGTGCGCTCAGGGTATGCCCTCGCGGCCCGAGGAACGGGGGTTTCCCGGGGTGGCGGACTACCGTGGAGTCATGGCATCCGAATCCCCCGTCCCCTCCGCCGAGGCGGACACCGCCCCCGAGCAGCTCACGTTCGCCGATCTGGGACTGGATGCCGCTGTGCTCAAGGCCCTCAAGGACGTCGGCTACGAGACCCCGTCGGCCATCCAGGCCGCCACCATCCCCGTGCTCCTGCAGGGGCGCGACGTCGTCGGCCTCGCCCAGACCGGAACCGGGAAGACCGCCGCGTTCGCCCTTCCGGTGCTGTCGCAGATGGAGACCGGCCACAAGAATCCGCAGGCGCTCGTGCTGGCCCCGACGCGCGAGCTCGCGCTGCAGGTGTGCGAGGCGTTCGAGAAGTACGCGGCGCACATCAAGGGCGTCTCGGTGCTCCCCGTCTACGGCGGCCAGGGCTACGGACAGCAGCTGTCGGCCCTCCGCCGCGGCGTCGACATCGTGGTCGGTACGCCGGGTCGCATCATGGACCACCTCGACAAGGGCACGCTCGACCTCAGCGAGCTGAAGTACCTCGTGCTCGACGAGGCCGACGAGATGCTGAAGATGGGCTTCGCGGAGGACGTCGAGACGATCCTCGCCGACACCCCCGCCGACAAGCAGGTCGCGCTGTTCTCGGCCACAATGCCGGCGCAGATCCGCCGCATCTCCGCGCAGTACCTCAACGACCCCGAAGAGATCACGGTCAAGACCAAGACCACGACCTCGGCCAACATCACGCAGCGGTACCTCGTCGTGTCGTACCAGCAGAAGATCGACGCCCTCACCCGCATCCTCGAGGTCGAGAACTTCGAGGGGATGATCGTCTTCACCCGCACGAAGAACGAGACCGAGACCGTCGCCGAGAAGCTGCGCGCCCGCGGCTACACCGCCGCCGCCATCAACGGCGATGTCGCCCAGGTGCAGCGCGAGCGCACGGTCAACCAGCTGAAGTCCGGCAAGCTCGACATCCTCGTCGCCACCGACGTCGCCGCCCGCGGCCTCGACGTCGAGCGCATCAGCCACGTCGTCAACTACGACCTGCCGATCGACACCGAGTCGTACGTCCACCGGATCGGCCGCACGGGACGCGCCGGACGGAGCGGGGATGCCATCAGCTTCGTGACCCCGCGCGAGCGCCGCATGCTCACCGCGATCGAGAAGGCGACGCGTCAGCCGCTCACGGAGATGTCGCTGCCGAGCGTCGACGACGTCAACGCCACGCGCCTCACCCGCTTCGACGACGCGATCACCGCCGCGCTCGAGGACACCGCCGCGATCGCGACCTTCCGCGACGTCGTCGCCCACTACGTCTCGCACCACGACGTGCCCGAGGCCGACGTCGCCGCGGCGCTCGCCGTGGTCGCGCAGGGCGACACCCCGCTGCTGATGGAGGAGGAGACGATCCAACAGCCGCGCTTCGACCGGGACCGCGACCGCGCGCCGCGCGACGGCGACCGCGACCGCGGCGACCGGGGCGACCGGCGCAGCAGCGACGGACGGTTCGCGACGTACCGCATCGCGGTGGGGCGTCGGCAGCGGGTCGAGCCGCGCCAGATCGTCGGGGCGCTCGCGAACGAGGGCGGCCTGCGCCGCAACGACTTCGGTGCGATCCAGATCCGCCAGGACTTCTCGCTCGTCGAACTCCCGGCCGACCTGTCGCGCGACACGCTCAACCGGCTCACCGACACCCGCATCTCGGGCGTGCTCATCGACCTGCGTCTGGACCAGGGCGGCCGTTCCGCGAAGCGCAGCGACCGGCCGAGCGCC
>NZ_BADA01000363.1 GCF_000333395.1 Microbacterium sp. B19 | reverse complement strand
CCCTCACGCGCGGGGATAATGGGGCGGGTGGAGAGCTGGGAGACGCGTGAGTGGTTCCAGGAGTTCCTCGACGCGATGAACCGCCACGACCCGGAGGCGCTGCGGGAGTTCCTCGCGCCGGACGTGCGCCGTGCGCACCTGCCCGCGGGGGCCGACGCGTGGGTGGCCGAGTACGCCGACCTGGTGCACGGCTTTCCCGACTGGCAGTGGCGTCGCATCCAGGTGCTCGTCGAGGACGACCGCCTCGCCGTGCACCTGCGGGGGAGCGGCGCGCACACCGGCGTCTTTCAGCACCTGTCGCCGACGCGGCGGCGGGTCAGCATCGCCTCGTTCGCGATGTACCGGGTCGTGCGGGGGCGCGTGGTCGAGGTATCCGGAACCGACGACGCCGATGCGATCCGCGCGGCAGTGGTCTGACCGCGGGTCTGTCAAGCGGCTGGCCCACCTCTCCGGCGTGTGTACTTTCGGAGCGGGGCCCCTGCCGGGGCGGAAGGACACGCTGAATGACTGTTGACGATCGCCCGGGTGCCGGGATCGTGTGGTCGCGGGTCGAGGAGGGGTTCCACGTCGCGAGCGCGCGCGGGGCGTTCCTCGGCTACATCGACCGTGAGGCCGATGGCACCTACTGGGCCTACAACGGGCGTTCCCGTCCGGTCGGCCGTTTCCCCGGGCTCGTCGCGGCGATGGCCGCCGTCACCCACGCGCACACCCAGGCGACGGCCGTCGTCGATCCCGTGATCGAACTGCGTCAGGTACCGGACGCCCTCCCCGGATCGGCGGTGTCCTGATGCCTGACGACCTCTATTCGATGACGTACTCGAGCACGGCCGCGGTGCCGTTCGACGACGACGACCTCGCGCGCCTCCTCGAGTCGAGCCGCGTCGCGAACGTCCATTCCGACCTGTCGGGTCTGCTGCTGTACCGCCGCGGGCGGTTCCTCCAGGTGCTCGAGGGGCCCGAGTCGTCGGTTCGGGATGCCATCGACCGCATCGGCCGTGACCCGCGCCACTGCGACGTGCGGCTGCTGGTGTCGGAGTCGATCGACGACCGTCGCTTCCCCGACTGGACGATGGGGTACGAGCCGCTCGGAACGTCGACCTCCGCACCGCCGGAGGGGTTCCGCGACAGCTTCGACGACCTCGATTCGACGGATGCCACGGTCACCGCGCGTGCGCTCGCCGAGCTGACGTTGTGGTTCCGGGTGCGGTCCGGGCGGCGCGCCGCGTAGTCGGTCCTCGCGACCTCGCCCGAGACGGTGCGCCTCGCTGCGCCCGAAGCGTGCGCGGCGGGATGGCGCCGTGCTCAGTCGCCGCCGTTCTCGCGGAAGGGCACGTGCCGCGCTTGCATCCCGTTCGCGTCGAGGATGTGGCCCGCTCGCTTGTAGACCTGGGGGACGACCCATACGTCCGTGAACGACAGCTGGGGATAGACCTTGGCCACACGCCGTTCGAGGTCGTCGAGGTCGGCCAGGTCCCGCAGCCACAGGGAGATCGCGAGGTTCGCCGGCCCGGTCACCGAGGCGATGAGGCGCGATTCCGGCAGGAGCCGGAAGGACGTGGCGATCTGTTCGAGATTCTCCTGGGGAGCGCGCAGCCAGAGCATCACCGCGCATTCGTAGCCGAGCGCGCGGTGCGCGACGTCGATGCGCCAGTGAGCCCAGTCCGCGCCCAGCAGTGCCGTGACCCGTCGAGATACCGCCGCCAGTGAGCCGCCGGTGCGTTCCCGGATGTGAGCCAGTGGACGGCGGACGTCGTCGGCCAGTGCTTCGAGCACGCTCCACTCCTCGGGGCTCGGTTCCGCCGCGAGGTCGGACGCCGGCTGGGGTCGACGGGCGGCGATCGCCGCGGCCTGAGCGTCGGTGAGCGCGCCGAGGCGCCATTGCCCGCCCTCTTGGAAGACCCGCCGCACGTAGTGCGCGCGTGTCGTCGTGACACCGGGTGCGGTGGCGATGTGCGAGCGTACGCACCGATCGATCTCCGCGAGAGAGGCCGCGCCCACCGTGACGTAGACCTGCCGGTCACCCGAGGTGCCGTGCACGCTGAACACCTCGGGGATCACCGTCAGTGCGTCGACGGTCTCGCCGAGGCCGGCCGGGTGGCAGAGCACCTCGACGAACGCGAGAGGTTGCCGCTTCCGACGCTCGAGCGGCATGTAGAAGCAACTCGACCACACCGCTCCGCTGTCGGTGAGGCGGCTCCAGCGGCGTGACAGCGTGCTCGCATCCGACGACAGAACGCCCGACAACTCGGCCCACGAGGCCCGCGGATGCAGCTGGAGTGCGTTAACAATGCGGTAATCCAGTGCGTCGAGTTCGGGGATATCCATGCGTCCGGTGCCTTCCGATCGAACGATTCGTGCGGTCTTCGTCGATGGGGTGGCCGATTCGCGCGGACGCCACATCATGGGGGAAAGTATCCCGAAAAGCAGTTCTTGTATCCAATTGGAGGAATCGTGGCGCGATCGCATCGTCTTCTCGCATCCACTCTGGCCGTGGTGGGCGTGCTCGCGACCGCCGGCTGTGCGGCGGGCGGGGAGGTGAATGGCGGCGGCAGCGATGTGGAGACCATCCGCACCACGCTGCTCACCGATCCGAGCACCTTCGACCCAGCCCTCTCGCGCGCCACCGACGACTACACGACGGCGCGGCTGCTCTACGACACCCTGCTGCGCCGCGATGACGGCAATGTGCTCGTGGGCGGCCTCGCGAGTTCGTGGGAGGCCATCGATGCGAGCAACTACGTCTTCACTCTGCGGGATGACGCGACCTGCTCCGACGGATCGCCCCTTACGCCCGACGCGGTCGCCGCGTCCCTGGCGCGCTTCATGGACCCTGAGACGGGGTCGTCGGCTCGCAGCCTGGCCATCGGCGCCGGGACTGCGACGGTCACGGCGGACGACGCGGCCGGCACGGTGACGGTGTCGCTGTCCGAGCCGTGGTCGGACCTCCCCGTGGGTGTCAGCCTGCCGCAGTCCGGCATCGTTTGCGCTCCCGGCCTGGCCGATCTCGACGGACTCGCGGCCGGGACGGTCGCCGGGGCGACCACCGGCCCGTACACCCTTGCCGCAGCGCAGCCCGCGGTGTCGTACACCTTCGCGCTGCGCGAGGGCTACGACCAGTGGCCCGCGTTCGCGACGCCTCTCGAGGGCCGCCCGGCCCGCACGGTCGTGCTCACCCCCATCGCGGACGACGCCACGGTGGCCACGCAGCTCATGGCGGGAGCGATCGATCTCGCCCCGGTCTTCGGCGACGCCGTGGACCGCATGGAGGGCGCGAGCGGATTCCGTTCGGTCACGTACACCAACTCGACGAGCTACCTCGTCTTCAACGAGCGCCCCGGCACGGTCTTCGCCGACAACCGCGATCTGCGCCTCGCCGTGGCCCGTGCCATCGACCCCAGCGCGGTGAACGACGTCGTGACGAACGGACGCGGCGAGGTGCTGCACACGCTCGCCTCCAACGCCCTGGCCTGTGTCGTCGACGACCCCGCTGACGCGATCTCGTACGACGCGGATGCCACGAACACCCTGTCGGGCGTCACCATCCGTCTCATCGGGACCACCGGGTTCGGCGCGGCCAACGACTACATCGCCGAGGTCCTGCGCGCGCAGGGGGCGACGGTCGAGGTGAACGCGCTGGACAACGCCACCTGGTCTTCCACGACCGGTGCCGGGGGGTCCGATTGGGACATGACGCTGCAGGGCGACGTGAACATCATGGGCACGCTGCCGTCGTCGCTCCTGCGGGCGATGGGTCCGGTGACCGAGGACGGCGGCAGGTCGAAGACGGGCGCGGCGAACGACGCGGGCTACGCGGCCCTCCTGCGGGCGATGAGCGCCACGGATGCCACCGAGAAGTGCGCGGCGCTGGGCGACGCGCAGGAGAGCATCCTCCAGCGCGTGGATGCCCTGCCGCTGGTGAGCACGCCCGGGATCGTCTTCATGGCCGACGGATTCAGCATCCGCGCCTTCGGCGACTACCTCGACGTGTCGACGATGCGCATCACCAAGTGACGGCGGGGGAGGACACCATGACACAGCTCGCGCACGTTCGGCCGGTTGTGGCGCCGTCACCACGGCGCACTGCGACCTCCCCCTGGATCGGGTTCGCCGTGCGCCGTGCGGCGGGACTGGCGGCGACCGTCGCGGTGCTGGTCGTGGTGTCGTTCCTCATCGTCCAGCTCATCCCCGGCGACCCGGCCGTGGCGTTGGCCGGTCCCGACGCGACGACCGCGCAGATCGAGGCGCTGCGTTCGCGGCTGCGACTCGACCTGCCGGTGTGGGAGCAATTCGCCGTGTACGTCGGTGGACTCGTGCAGGGCGATCTCGGACAGTCCTTCATGTACGGGCGCCCGGTCGCGGAACTGATCGCTGCACGCCTTCCGTTCACCGCGGCGATCGCGCTGTCGAGCATCGTCCTGGTGCTGCTCGTCTCGATTCCCCTCGGTCTGACGATCGGTGTGCTCACCCGAGGCGGACGACGTTCCTGGCTCGACACGGGCTTCGGCGCGGTCACGGGTCTCCTCGACTCCCTGCCCGGGTACATCTTCGCGACGATCCTCGTCGTGCTCCTCGGCACCGGCGTCGGCGTTCTGTGGCTCCTCCCGCCGGCATACGTGGCGTCGGCCCCGGTCGCCTCGCTCGTCCTCCCCGTGCTCGCGCTCTCGGTCGGGCCGATCTGCATGGTGTCGCGTCTCGTGCGTCGGGAGACCGCGGTGGCGCTCGCCGAGGACTACATGCGCACGGCGCGTGGATGGCGTCTGGGCGCCGCTGCGCTGTACATCCGCAATGCGCTCCCGAACCTCCTCACCTCGACCCTGACCCTGAGCGGCCTGATCCTCGGCGGCATGCTGGGAGGTGCCCTCGTCATCGAGAGCGTCTTCGCGCTTCCCGGTCTCGGAACCGGAATCATCCAGGCCATCCTGAACCGCGACTTCCCCGTCATCCAGGGGATGGTGCTCGTCATCGGCCTCGTCGCCGCTTTGGTCAACCTGCTCGTCGACATCCTGCTCGGCATCGTCGACCCGCGCACCCTCGGAGGACGTCATGCAGATTCCTGACCCCGTCGCATCCACGACGGGCAGCGCCTCGGGGCGACGCGCCGGCAATGCCGGGCTCATCGCCGGGCTCGCGCTCGCAGCGCTCCTGCTGATCATCGCCGTGGTCGCTCCCCTCGTGCTCCAGAGCCAGGCCGACGCCCTGGGGGCGCGGTCGCAGCCGCCGAGCTCCGAACACTGGCTGGGGACGGATGCCGTGGGGCACGACATGTTCGCCCGAAGCCTGGTGGCGACCCGTCTCACGCTGCTGATGACCGCGGGGGCGACCCTCATCGCCGTCGTCGGGGGCGTGCTGTTCGGCGGAGTCGTGCAGCTCCTGCCCGGGCGGCCGCGGGAGCTCGCCCTGCGTGCGATCGACAGCCTCGTCGCCTTCCCGGGCCTCCTGCTCGCTCTCGTCGTCGCCGCGATCCTCGGCGCGAGTGCTCCCTCGGCCGTCGTCGCGATCGGGGTCTCCGGCATCCCCTACTTCGCCCGGCTCGCCGCGAACCTCGCCGGATCCGTCCTGCATCGCGACTACGTCGAGACCGCCCGCCTGCTCGGTGTGCCGCCCCTCGCCGTCCTGCGTCGGCACGTGCTGCCGAACATCGCGGAACCGATACTGGTGCTGACGGCCTCCACCTTCGCCGCGTCGCTCACGGCGATCTCCGCGCTGTCGTTCGTCGGGCTCGGGGTTCAATCGCCCGCCTACGACTACGGCAAGCTCCTGAACGAGGCGCTCCCGTCGCTCCTGGCGGGTCGCGCGTACCAGGTGGTCGGTCCCGCCGCGCTCATCGTGCTCGCCGGTATCGCCGCCATGCTCCTCGGCGACGGCCTCGCCGCTCGCGCCGACCCGCGCCGATCCGCCCCGCGCCGGGTCCCCACCGTGCGACCGACCGAGCTGCACGCGCCCGGCGACGCGCTGCTGCATGCCGAGAACGTCGTGGTCTCGCGTGCAGACGGCGTCGCTCTGGTCAAGGGCGTCTCGTTCAGCATCGGGCGAGGCGAGATGCTCGGCATCGTCGGGGAGTCGGGGTCGGGCAAGTCCCTCACCGCCCTGACCGTGGCCCGCCTCCTCCCCGACGGTCTGGAGGCGAGTGCTCGTCGGCTCACCCTGGGCGACAAGGATCTGCTGCGGCGCCAGCCGCCCGCGGCGATGGCGCGGGCGATCGCGCTCGTGTACCAGGACCCGGGAACGACCTTCAACCCGGCCCTGCGGATCGGGGCTCAGCTGGGTCAGGTTCTGCGCGCCCACTTCGGCCGCAGTCGCTCTCAGGCCGACGCCGCCGTCAGGGAAGCCCTCGAGGCGGTACGGGTCTCCGACGCGCCACGCCGCATGCGCCAGCGTCCGCACGAGTGGTCCGGGGGGATGCGACAGCGGGCGATGCTCTCCTCCGCCCTCACCGTCACACCCGAACTGATCATCGCCGACGAGCCGACGACAGCCCTCGATGTGACCGTTCAGCGCGAGATCCTGCGGGAACTCCGCCGCGTGAGCATCGAGAACGGATGCGCGCTGCTCTTCATCTCTCATGACATCGCCGTGGTGCGCGCCCTCTGCCATCGCGTGCTCGTGATGAAGGACGGCGAGATCGTCGAGGAGCTGCCGGCCGCACATCTCGACCTCGAGCGCGCCCACCACCCGTACACGCGCAGCCTGCTGGAGGCCGACCCCGCGTTCGACGTCGCCCGCCCGGAGGTGTCCGCATGACGGATCCCGGTTCCCTCATCAGCGTGCGCGACCTGCGCGTCTCGTTCGGCCGGAGCGAAGTGCTGCGCGGCGTCGATCTCGACGTCGCGCGCGGCTCTGCGGTCGGTCTCGTCGGCGAGTCCGGCTCGGGCAAGTCGACGCTCGCCAAGGTGCTCGTCGGCTCGGTCGCCCCGACGTCGGGCGCCGTCGAGGTGGCGGGCATCGATGTCGGTGATGCCGATCGCGCAGGCCGCAGACGGCTGCACCGGAGCGTGCAGCTGATCCCGCAGGACCCCTACTCGTCCTTGAACCCCCGCCGAACCATCGGCCAGGCGCTCGCCGAGGCGATCGACCCCGCCCGCCCCTCCGTGCGAGGCTCGCGTGCGCGGATCGACGAACTGCTGGATCGGGTGCGCATCCCGCGCGACGCCGCCGGCCGTTACCCCCACGAGTTCTCCGGGGGTCAGCGTCAACGCATCGCCATCGCACGCGGGCTCGCGGTGGAGCCCCGCGTCCTCGTCGCGGACGAGGTCACGTCGGCACTGGACGTCTCGGTGCAGGCCGAGGTGCTGCGCCTGCTTGCGGAACTCCGGCGCGACCTGGGTCTGACGATGCTGTTCATCTCCCACAACCTCGCGGTGGTCAATGTCGTGTGCGACGAGGTCGCCGTCATGAGTGCCGGCGACATCGTCGAGTACGGATCCGTCCGTGAGGTCTTCTCGGCACCGCAGCATCCCTACACCCGCGAGCTGCTGGCATCCGTCCCTGGCTCCCCCGACTTCACGCTCGAGACCGCCCTCGAAAGGACCCCGTGATGACGATCTCGTCCGTCTCTCTCCGCCTGACCGGCGCCCGCTTGATCGACGGCACCGGCGCGGCTCCCGTGCCCGATGCCGAATTGCACGTCGACGAGGAGGGACGCATCCTCTTCGCGGGCCCCGCCGCCCGCGCGCCCGTCGTCGCGGCGGCGGTCACGCGCGACCTCGGGGGACGCACGCTTCTGCCCGGCTTCATCGACGCGCACGTGCACCTCGGCTTCGACTCCGGCAACGGTCCCTTCCACGACCTCACCACCGACCCGGTGCAGGTGGTGTTCGAGACCGGGCGGCGACTCGAGCAGACCCTCCACGCGGGGGTGACCACGGCGCGCGACCTCGCCGGGTTGACTCTGGGGCACAAGTCCGCGGTCGAGCAGGGGCTCGTGGTGGGTCCGCGCCTCCATACGGCCGTCCGCATCATGAGTCACACGGGAGGGCACTCCGACTTCCACCTTCCCGGCGGTCACGTGACGTACCACGTGTCCGCGTCCGACGAGATCGCCGACACCGTCGACGAGGTGCGCACGGCCACCCGTCGCCTGCTGCGCGACGGCGCGGACGTCATCAAGGTCTGCACGACGGGTGGGATGTCCAGCCCCCACGACCAGCCGACCGACGAGGGGATCACCGCCGACGAGATCCGCGCCATCCGCGACGAGGTCGACCGCCATGGCGGACGACCCATCGCCGCCCACGCGCAGGGAACCGCCGGCATCCTCGCGGCGCTGCGCGGCGGCGTCGACAGCGTCGAGCACGCCTACGGCATCGACGACGAGGGGATCGACCTGGCGGGTGAGAACGGCACGTTCCTCGTGCCGACGCTCTCCACGGTCTTCACGCCGCTCGTGAAGGAGCGCATGCAACCGTTCCACTACGAGAAGAAGGTGCGCTGGGTCGAGATCACGCGGGTGAACATCGCCCGCGCCATCGAGCGGGGCGCGCGCTTCGCGATGGGCACCGACTCGGGGATCTGCGCGCACGGGCGCAACCTTGCAGAGCTCTCGCACCTCGTCGAGCTCGGCATGTCGCCGATGAACGCGTTGCGCGCGGGCACGGCGCACGCGGCCGAGCTCCTGCGCGTCGACGACCGCCTGGGCACCCTCGAAGCCGGCAAGATCGCCGACTTCGTCGTCGCCGACGTCGACCCGCTGACCGACATATCCGCACTGGGTTCTCCGGAGAACGTGGTCGTCGTGGCCAAAGCCGGCCGGATCTTCAAGGACCTTCTCGTTTCGGAGCGCGTGCCGGTCGGGGCCTGACGGCTCGCGCGCTCGGCCGGCTGCGGCCGTTTTAGAGGCCGAGCGCTCGGAGCTCGGCATCCATCCGCTCGGCGATGTGCGCGTAGCCGACGTCGTCGGGGTGGAGTCCGTCGCCGGCCATCCAGCTGTCGGCGTCGTCGGCGTAGTGCCCGTCGAGCCAGTGGCTCGCCCCGCCGATGTATTCGGCGCCGATGCGGTCGGCGGAGTCGTGCACCCAGCCGATGATGACGTCGACGGATGCCGGCCGGTCGGCGGTCCACCAGAACGGCTCGACCACGACGATGCGCGCGCCGGGGAGGCCCTGGCGCAGTCGATCGAGGTCGCTGTCGATCGCCGCGCGAATCTCGGCGGCGGCGCTGTCGTAGCTGAAGTTGTCGTTCAGACCCATCGTGACGACGACGATGTCGGGATCGTCGCGGATGATCTGCGCGGGGATGTCATCGAGACCCGGCCCCATGCTCGCCCGGCGGTTCACGAAGCCCAGGCCGTTCTCGGCGCGGTTGATCTCGGTCCATCCGCGCTCCGCGCAGATGATCGTCGACCACCGCTTGTCGGACGAACTCGCACCCGTCCCGCGCGTGTACGAGTCGCCGTAGAACGCCACCGTCGTGGCGCCCTCCGCGGGCGGCGGGGGTTGCTCCGATGGCGCGCACGCCGCGAGTCCGAGCGCGAGAAGAGCAGCGATCAGGATGCCGAGCGCACGACGCATGCGTCCATTGTCGGTTGCGACCGGGGTGCGGCGGGTCGGCCCCGCCGCGTTCACTCGTCGGCTTCGGTGCGCTCGTGCCCGAGTGACGAGACGAAGTCCTCGTGCAGCTCCATCCAGACGTCGTGATAGGACTCCGACATGGGGCGAGCGAACGCGCTCGCGTCCCCGGCGAGGAGGCGCCCTCGAGCGTCGGCGAACCGCTGGCGGTACTGGGCGAATCGCGGCTGCGCGTGCGCGGCTTCCACGAGCAGGGCGTCCACGCGCGCGTGCAGATCGTCGAGTCGGCCGAGCAGCGGGGCCGGGTCCTCGCTCTGGTCGCGGGTCTGCCAGTCGGTCGTCAGCGTCTTGAACTCGCGGTTGGGCCCGAGGAACCCCTCATAGGCATGTGTCACGGTGGCGCGCTGCGCTGCCGAGAGTGCGGTGTCGCGCAGCTCGGCGTGCGTCGACCGACCGTCGGGGGTGAGGGAGAACCCCGTCACCCGACCTTCGCGGTACTTCAAGAGGCCGAGAGCTTCGAGCTCACGCAGGGCGGCCTCCACTCCGGCTTCGTCGACGTGTCCGAGACCGGTCGCGACCGCGTGGGCCGAGGCGAATCCGCGCACCTTGATCTGGTGCAACAGCTCGAAGCGGTCGATCGCGACGGCGGTCACGGGGCCACCTCCTCGGCGGCCAGCGCCAGCGCGCGAACCGGGCACCGGCGGATCGCCTGTTCGACCTTGCCGCGATCCCTCTCCGGCGGCGTCTCGTCGAGCACCTCGAGGATGCCTTCGTCGTTCACCGTGAAGATGTCGGGCGCGACGAACTCGCACTGCCCGTGTCCGACGCAGAGGCCCCAGTCGACCTCGATCTTCATGCTCATCCTTTTCCTCCTCGTTGAGGGATGCGGGCCGTCAGGCGCGTTCGCTGTCGACGCGAAGGCGCTTGAACGCGTTGAACTGGTTGGTGTGCAGGCGGTCGGGTGCGCTGCGGGGAGTGATCCGCAGGTCGCGCTCCACCATCTTGCCGAGGAACGAGTTGGCCTCGGCGCGCGCGAGGTGCGATCCCATGCACGAGTGCACACCCCATCCGAAACCGACGTGCTCGTTCGGGTACCGATCCACCCGGAGGGCATCGGGGGTGTCGAAGACTTCGGGATCGCGGTTGGCGGACTGGAACCACAGCACCACCTTGTCACCCGCGGAGATGGTCTTTCCGTACCACTCGACGTCGGCCGTGGCGGTGCGCCGCATCGCCCGGATCGGCGTGACGTAGCGGATCAGCTCCTCGATGCCCGAGCCGAGCAGCCCGGGATCCCGACGGAGGATCTCCCACTGGTCGGGGTGTTCGTGGAAGGCGAGGATCGACCCGGTGAGGAGGTTGCGCGTGGTCTCGTTGCCCGCTCCGACCAGGACGAAGTAGTAGGCGGCGAGATCCTCCCAGGACAGCGGCTCGTCGCGGATCTTCGCCTGTACGAGGATCGAGATGATGTCGTGACGGGGGCGCTTCCTCCGCTCTTCGGTCAACTCCTTGAAGTACGCGAACATCTCTGCGCGCGCGCGCTCCTTCTCGTCCGGCGTCGTCATGTACTCCGGGTCGTCCGACACGACGCGGTTGGTCCAATCCAGCAGCAGGTGCCCGTCCTCGTGGGGGACGCCGAGGACCTCGCCGAGCACCTGGATCGGCAGCAGCGCGGCGGCGTTGTGGACGAAGTCGTAGTTGAGTCGATCCTCGATGGAGTCCAGGATCTCGTCGACGTTGGAGTCGATGATCTCGAGCCAGTCCTTGATCTTGACCGCCCGGAGGTGCGGGGTCGCGATGCGGCGCAGTTCCATGTGGCGCGGCGCGTCGGTGTTGTGCACGGTCGGGTGGTGGCCCTCGACCTTGCGGCTGAGGATCTGGGTGCCTTCGCCGTTGATGTAGGTCGTGGGGTCGTCGATCGCGGTGATCAGATCGGCGTAGCGCGTGATCGACCAGAATCCGGGACCACCGTTCGGCTCCTCGTTCCAATGCAGCGGATCGTGCTCGCGGAGCACAGCGAAGTTCTCCAGCTCCGTGCCCGCGATGAACGGCGACAGGTCCATGAGGTCGATCTGCGTGGGGGCACTCATGAATGACTCTCCTTCGAGGGTGGCGCCTTCACCGCCATAACGCACGAAGTACCGGGGGGCGTCGATGCATGATTCGATCCCCAACCACCGGAGACGAAAGAACCAACGAGAGG